>NZ_JBHRXV010000012.1:0-51088 GCF_042648405.1 Sphingoaurantiacus capsulatus
CAGAGACCTTGAATCAACAACCAACAAACCGCGCAACCTTATTGGGTACGGAGCCTAGCCGGCAACAAGCGCAGGATTGTGTCGTGGACATCGCCGAGGGTTACGCAGTGCCCGACATCCTGCTGCGTGAACTTGATTCCGAATGCGCTCTCAAGCTCCATCAAAAAGTCGAGATCGCCATCCTGCGGGTCGAGATCGAGCGTCGGCACCATGTTTCCATGATGTGCGGGTTGTTTGATCCGTGCAATTCCGATGCTCAGTTCGATCTGGTCGGCCTTGCCGCATCGTTTGCCCCTACGCCCGCCCTCGGCTAGAGCGCACAGCATGAGCGATCAGGTCAGCTACGGCTATCAGCAGGTCGATCCCGCCGAGAAGACGCGGCGGGTCGGGTCGGTGTTTTCGCGGGTGGCGAAGAACTACGACATCATGAACGACCTGATGTCGGGCGGCCTGCACCGGCTGTGGAAGGACGCCTTCGTCAACCGGGTGAAGCCGCGCCCCGGCGAGGCGATCCTCGACATGGCGGGCGGCACCGGCGACGTCGCCTTCCGCATGGCGAAGCGCGGCGCCGACATCACCGTCGCGGACATCAACCCCGACATGCTGGCGGTGGGCCGCGACCGGGCGTTGCAGCGGGGCCACGAGGGCCTCGTCTGGCAGGTCGAGAATGCCGAAACACTGACCTTCGGCGACCGGCTGTTCGACGGCTACACCATCGCCTTCGGCATCCGGAACGTCACCGACATCCCGGCGGCGCTGCGCGAGGCGCATCGCGTGCTGAAGTACGGCGGGCGCTTCTTCTGCCTCGAATTCTCGACCACCGAATGGCCGGTGTTCGGCGAGGTGTACGACGCCTATTCGCACAAGGTCGTGCCGAAGATCGGCGGCCTCGTGGCCAAGGACGAGGAAGCCTATCGCTACCTGATCGAGAGTATCCGCCGCTTCCCCGACATGCCGAGCTTCCGCCGGATGATCGAGGACGCGGGCTTCACGCAGACACGCGTCGAGCCGATCCTCGGCGGGCTCGTCGCCATCCACAGCGGCTGGAAGGCTTGACCACCGCCGTCACCCATCTCTGGCGGCTGGCGCGCTGGGGGCGAACGCTCGCCCGCCACGGCGCGCTGCTCGGCATCGAGCGCGACGGCAACGCCCCGCCGGTTGTCCGCCGCTTCGCGCGGCTGATGCGCTTCGGCGCCAACGTCCCCAAGATCCCGACCTATGGCGAAGCGTTCGTCTCGATCGGCCCCGCCGCCATCAAGCTCGGCCAGGCGCTCGCCACGCGCCCCGATCTCGTCGGCGAGGAAGCGGCGCGCGACCTGCTGCGCCTGCAGGACAGCCTGCCGCCGGCACCCTTCGCGCAGATCGAGAAGTCGCTGCGCGAATCGTTCGACGTGCCGCTCGACCACCTCTTCCAGCACATCGATCCGGCGCCTGTCGGCGCAGCCTCGATCGCGCAGGTGCACAAGGGCGTCACCGCCGACGGCCGCACCGTCGCCATCAAGGTGCTGCGCCCCGGCGTCGAGATCGACATCGCCAGCGCGCTTGAGACCTATGAATGGGCGGCCGCGCAGGTCGAGCGGATGGGCGGCGAGGCGGAGCGGCTGCGGCCCCGTGTGGTCATCGCCACCTTCAAGCGCTGGACCAACAACGAGCTCAATCTGCGCATGGAGGCCGCCGCCGCCTCCGAACTCGCCGAAGGGTTGAGCGCCGAGACCGGCTTCTTCATCCCCGCCATCGACTGGTCGCGCACCACGCGCCGCGTGCTGACGATGGACTGGGTCGACGGCATCAAGCTGACTGACCTCGCCGCGCTCGACCGCGCCGGTTACGACCGCAAGGCGCTCGCCGCGCTGCTGGTGAAGAGCTTCCTGCGGCAGGCGATCGCCGAGGGCTATTTCCACGCCGATCTGCATCAGGGAAATCTGTTCGCGGTGCCGGCCGAGGACGGCTCGGCGCGCATCGCCGCCATCGATTTCGGCATCATGGGGCGGATCAACCGCATCGGCCGCGTCTACCTCGCCGAGATCATCTACGGGCTGTTCACCGGCAACTACCGCCGCGTCGCCGAGATCCATTTCGAAGCGGGCTACGTGCCGGCGCACCATAATCTCGACGAGTTCGCCACCGCCCTACGCGCCGTCGGCGAGCCGATCCGCGGGCTCCCCGTGAAGGACATCTCGATCGCCAATCTGCTCGACGGGCTGTTCGCGATCACCCGCAGCTTCGAAATGTCGACGCAGCCGCACCTGCTGCTGCTCCAGAAGACGATGGTGATGGTCGAAGGCGTCGCGCTGGCGCTCGATCCCGACGTCAACATGTGGGAGATTTCCGAGCCGTTCGTGCGCGAGTGGATGCGCGACGAGCTGGGCCCCGAGGCGAAGGCCGCCGATGCGCTGGTGCGCAACTGGCGGACGCTCAACGACCTGCCCGACGTGCTGCGCCGCCTGATCCGGCTGGTGCCGGTCGAAAGCCCGGCGCCGCCGTTGCCGCCGCTGCCGGAGGTGCGGGTGCGCGAGCGGCGGCCGTGGGGGATGATGTTGTTGACGCTCGGGCTCGGCCTTGCGCTGGGACTGGGTCTTGCTGGAGTGATGGGTTGATGCAGGCGACGATCGACGCGCTGGCGCGCTTTCCCGACGAGCTGGAGCGCTTCTTCCTCGCAATCCCGCCGAGCCGCCGCGACTGGACGCCGCCGAGCTGGGACGGCGTGCCGAGCGAGCCCTACACGGCGATCGGCCAGCTCTGCCATGTCCGCGACATCGAGACCGACGGCTATCATTTCCGCTTCCGCCGGCTGCTCGACGAGGAGCAGCCCTTCCTCGGCGGCGTCGACGGCGACGCGCTGGTGGTCGAGCGGCGCTATGCGGAGAGCGACCCGGCCGAGGTGATCGCCGCGATCCGCGCGGCGCGGGCCGAGACGGTGGACCTGCTGTCAGGACTGGACGCCAGTCAGCTCGCCCGCACCGGCGAGTTCGAGGACTATGGACGGGTGACCTTGCGCGCGATGGTCCATTATCTCGCCAGTCACGATCAGCAGCATCTGTCCGGCCTACAATGGCTCGCCGGAAAGATCGCGTCGGAAGAGGCGCGCTGAATGCCCCTCCACCGCCTTCGGCGGTCCCCCTCCCCGTTCCGGGGAGGAGATAGCGACCGCCAGCCTGCATCCTCCCCGGGACGGGAAGGGGGACCCTGCGCAGCAGGGTGGAGGGGTAAGCGCCAACGCGCTAGGCTGAGCCGATGAGCGGCAAGCGCATTCTCCTGATCGTCGGCGGCGGTATCGCCGCCTACAAGGCGCTGGAGCTGGTGCGCGAGCTGCGCCGCGCCGGCATCGGCACGACCGCGGTATTGACCAAAGCCGGCAAGCAGTTCGTGACCCCGCTCAGCCTCGGCGCGCTCACCGAGCAGCCGGTCTATGAGGATCTGTTCGACCTCAAGGACGAGACCGAGATGGGGCATATCCAGCTCAGCCGGCAGGCCGATCTGGTCGTCGTCTGCCCCGCGACCGCCAATCTGCTGTCGCGCATGGCGGCGGGCGGCGCGTCCGACCTTGCCGCGACGCTCTTGTTGGCCACCGACAAGCCGGTGCTGGCCGTCCCGGCGATGAATGTGCGGATGTGGCAGCACGCCGCCACCCGCCGCAATGTCGCGCAGCTTCGCGCCGACGGCGTCACGGTGATGGAGCCCGACGAGGGCGAGATGGCCTGCGGCGAGTTCGGCCCCGGCCGCCTGCCGGAAGTGCCGGCGATCGTGGCGAAAATCTGCGGCCTGCTGTCGCCGGGCGCCAAACCGCTCGCCGGCAAGCGGGCCCTCGTCACGGCGGGGCCGACGCATGAGCCGATCGACCCGGTGCGCTACATCGCCAACCGCTCGTCGGGAAAGCAGGGCTTCGCCATCGCCGCCGCGCTCGCCGCGCAAGGCGCCGACGTGACCTTGGTCGCCGGGCCGGTCAATCTGCCGACGCCCGCCGGGGTTAAGCGCGTCGACGTCGAGACGGCGCGCGAGATGGCCGGAGCCATCGATGCCGCGCTGCCCGCCGATGTCGCGGTGATGGTCGCCGCGGTCGCCGACTGGCGCACCGCCGACGCCGCCACCGCCAAGATGAAGAAGGGCGCGGGCGGCCCGCCGGCGCTCGCGCTGGTCGAGAATCCCGACATCCTCGCGACCGTGTCAGCGGCCGGCGCGCGACGCCCGAAGCTGGTGATCGGCTTTGCAGCCGAGACCGACAGCATCGTCGATCATGCCAACACCAAGCTGGCGAAGAAGGGCTGCGACTGGATCGTCGCCAACGACGTGTCGGGCGAGGTGATGGGGGGCGACGCCAACCGAATCCACCTGATCACCGCGAGCGGCGTCGAGGATTGGCCCGAACTGCCCAAGGGCGAGGTCGCAGCAAAGCTCGCCGCGCGCATCGCCGAAGCGCTCGGCTAGGCGTCCTCGGACACCGACTTCAGGCCCGTCCGCTCGAACAGGTCGGCGCGGGCATCCCAGACATCGGCGGATTGCAGGTGGCGCACGCGGACCATCTCGAGATTGGTCTCGGCGGCCATCTTGCGGTCGGTATCAGCGAGATTTCGGCAACGCTCGGCTTCGGTCATCACGCAAACTCCCTCTCCCCAATTTCGGTTACAACACCGAAACGAGGCGGTCGTTCCGCCGATGCATCAAGCCGTTAGCTTAGGTCAGCCGATGACGTTGGAGGTGGCGGCGATCAGGTCGCCGATCGCATCGTCGATCATCGGCGTGTTGACCGTGCGGATCATCGGATTGGCGAGGCTGTTGCGCGCGCCGCCGGCGAGCTGGACCGCCTCGATGTCCGGATAGACGAAGCCGTAGGTGGCGTGGGCGCTGGTGCCGATCTCGCCGATCGGGGCGTACCAGACACGAACCTGCGTCCAGTCGTTGTTCGCCGACACGTCGACGATCTGGACGTCTTCCTCGATCTGGCCGCGCGAGCCGTTGATCGGCGACCAGTTGGCGTGGGTGACCTTCAGGGTGCGCGAATCGACGATCTGGCTGACGGTGGCGACATGGCCGTAGCGCATTTTGCCGGCCGCCTTGAACACCAGCACCGCGCCGACTTCCGGCGTGTCGCCGCGCTCGTAGCGGCCATCGGCCTGATTCCACCAAGTGCCGGCGTTGCCGAAAATCTGGATGCCCGAGACGAGGCGGGCGAAGGGGGCGCACTGCCAGCGCTGGTCGGACAGGTCCTGCGCCTGGGCGGTCGAAGCGACCCCGGCCATCAGGACGACACCGATCACGGCGCGCAGAAACTTGTGCATTGAAGATAACCCCCCGGTTCCCCTGCATCCTGGCTAGCCGGGCGCCGGGCGGGCTGGAAACCCCGCCACGCGGTTCGTCGCGGCCAACCGTAACGGCGGCGCGACGAACCGTTCGACGAGCGATGAACCGATCGGTGGAACGGTGATCGGGCCGCTTTCGTTTGGCGTCGAAAGCAGTTCTCAGGAGTGAATCATGGCCGAACCCGAATCCGCGCCGCAGCAGCGCGAGACCGTCATCGTCGAGAAGCGCGGAAGCGTCGGCGGTACCATCGCCGCGATCGCGCTGCTGATCGTCGTGCTGGCGGTGCTGTCCTACTTCGGGCTGTTGCCTTTCTAAGGGCGTGTTTGCGGCAAGCGAATCGCGCCGCTATGGCGGGGCGATGAGCCAGAAGATCGCGATCCAGCTGAAGCGCCTGCCCCATGGCGAGGGGCTGCCGCTGCCCGCCTATGCCACCCCCGGCGCCGCCGGCATGGACGTCGTCGCCGCCGAGGAGCTGACCTTGGCGCCGGGCGCGCGTCATGCGGTCGCCACAGGCCTGTCGGTGGCGATCCCGGAAGGTTTCGAAATCCAGGTCCGTCCGCGCTCCGGCCTGGCGCTGAAGCATGGCATCACCTGCCTCAACACGCCGGGCACCATCGACAGCGACTATCGCGGCGAGGTGAAGGTGATCCTCGCCAACCTCGGCAGCGAGCCGTTCGAGATCAAGCGCGGCGAACGCATCGCGCAGCTCGTCCCCGCCGCCGTCCAGCCGGCGGCGTTCGTCGAGATCGACTCGCTCGACGACACCGCGCGCGGCGCCGGCGGCTTCGGATCGACGGGTCGCTAGCCATGTCGCTCTCCGACGCGCAGCTTGATCGCTACGCGCGTCACATCATCCTGAAGGAAATCGGCGGCGCCGGGCAGAAGGCATTGCTCGACGCGCGGGTGCTGGTGATCGGCGCCGGCGGGCTCGGCAGCCCGTGCATCCAATATCTCGCCGCCGCCGGCGTCGGCACGATCGGCGTGGTCGACGACGACGACGTGTCGCTGTCGAACCTCCAGCGGCAGGTGCTGCACGGCACCGAAGATGTCGGGCGGCCGAAAGTGGAAAGCGCCGCCGAGGCGGTGGCGCGAATCAATCCTGACGTGCGGATCGAGCCGCACGCCCATCGGCTGACCGCCGAAAACGCCGCCGAGCTGGTCGCCGCTTATGATATCGTCGCCGACGGATCGGACAGTTTCGCGACCCGCATTGCGGTTGCCGATGCAGCACATCGGGCGCGCAAGCCGCTGGTGTCGGCGGCGGTCGGGCCGTTCGAGGGGCAGTTGTCGGTGTTCCGCGGCTGGGATGGGCCCTGCTATCGCTGCTGGGTCGGCGAGGCCGCCGACGGGCCGGAAGGCACCTGCGCCGAGCAGGGCGTGCTCGGCGCGCTGACCGGGGTGATGGGGGCGCTGCAAGCACTCGAGGTGATCCGCGCGATCACCGGCTTCGGCGAGGGGCTGGCCGGGCGGATGCTGCTGTTCGACGCGCTGTCGATGCGGACGCGCACCGTGACGCTGCCCAAGGACCCCGCGTGCAAAGGATGTAGCCATGGCTAAGCGCGGTCTCGCCGTTCTGCTGTCCGAGGCGAATCATGCCCGGCTCCACGCCGCGCTGACCTTGGCCTGCGCGGCGGCGGCGCTGGGGCGGCCGGTGCGGCTGTTCTTCCATGGCGAGAGCGTCGCGGCGCTGACCCCCGAACGTCACTGGCAGGGCGATATCGCATATCGCGCCGCCGGGCTGCCGAGCGTCGGCGAGCTGGTCGATAATGCGCTGGGGTTGGGCGTCGTCGCGATGGCGTGCCAGACTGGCATGCAGATGATCGGCATCAACGCGGCAAGCCTGCCCGAGGGTGTCGAGGCGGGCGGGATGGTGGCGTTCCTGGCGGACGCACGAGACGACGAGCTGCTGATGGGCTGACTTTCATCGTCATTCCCGCGAAGGCGTGAATCCAGTCCATCCGCAACGAGCCAGCTTCGCTGGCGCCTTTTTCTTACGGACTGGATCCCCGCCTTCGCGGGGACGACGATTCAGAAGAAGTGGAGCGCTCGCCTCAGTCGATCGACTCTTTCGCGTACACGCCCCAGAGGTGCTTGCGCAGGATATAGCCGCTCTTCCCCGCGATGCGGAGCTGGCACCAGGCTTCCTCGCACAGCACGATCTTGGCGACGACGCCCGGTTCGGCGCGCCACACCGGGCGCGAGGCGATGTCGGCGCGCGCGTAAAGCGTGCGAACCGCGCTGGTGACATAGGCGGTACGGTCGCCCGAGATGAGGTTCTTGTTCATCCAGCCCTGGCCGCCGTGCGGATCGCGCACCAGCCGCCAGATGCCCCATTCGCGCACCACCTCCATGGGAAGGCCGTCGCGCTTGTAGACCCAGGTGATCGGATATTGCTCGCCGGGGCCGGAGCGCATGTTGGCTTCGTTGGTACCGAGCGAGACGAAACGCGGGATCGGCAGGCCCGACAGGCCCTCGGTGGCGTCGCGCATCTGCGCGTGCGCACCCACCGGCGCCAGCAGCAGTAACGCGGCGATCATCCGGCGCATCGCACCGCTCCCCTGTCCGAACCCCTTCACGCCGCCCTTAGAATCCAAGCGGCGCGCCCGTGCAAGCGCTTGACGCTTCACCGGCGTCACAATAGCCATCAAGGGGATATGTCGACCCGCCCGAAACGCCCCAAGGTGATCGTCACCCGCCGCCTCCCCGAAGCGGTGGAGACGCGGATGGCCGAGCTGTTCGACATCGAGCTCAACTACAGCGACGACCCCTTCACGCCCGAGCAGCTCGCCGACGCCTGCGCGCGCGCCGACGTGCTGGTGCCGACCGTCACCGACGAGATCGGTGCCGACCTGCTGGCCAAGGCGGGCGACGGGCTGAAGCTGATCGCCAATTTCGGCAACGGCATCGACCATATCGACCTTGCCGCCGCCCGCGCGCGCAACATCCTCGTCACCAACACGCCCGGCGTGCTGACCGACGACACCGCCGACATGGTGATGGCGCTGATCCTCTCCGTGCCGCGCCGCCTCGCCGAGGGCGAGAAGCTGGTGCGGGCGAACGAATGGAAGGGCTGGTCGCCATGCGGCATGCTCGGCCACCGCATCACGGGGAAGCGCCTCGGCATCGTCGGCATGGGGCGGATCGGCCAAGCGGTCGCGGCCCGCGCCCGCGCCTTCGGCCTGTCGATCCATTACCATAATCGCAAGCGCCTGCCCGACGGGCTGGAGCGTACCTACGAAGCGACGTGGTGGCCGACGCTCGACGCGATGCTGCGCCGGGTCGACATCGTGTCGATCAACTGCCCGCACACGCCCGAGACGCATCATCTGATCGACGCGGCGGCGCTCCGCCACATGCAGCGGCACGTCTACCTGATCAACACCGCGCGCGGCGAGATCGTCGATGAGAGCGCGCTGGCGGTGGCGCTGGAAGCCGGGCAGATCGCCGGCGCCGGCCTCGACGTGTTCGAGCATGAACCGGCGGTCGACCCGCGGCTGCTCGCGCTGAAGAACGTCGTGCTGCTGCCGCACATGGGCTCGGCGACCTTCGAGGGCCGTGCCGACATGGGCGAGAAGGTCATCGCCAACATCCGCTCGTGGGTCGACGGCCACCGCCCGCCCGATCAGGTGCTCGAGGGCTGGCTCTAGGAATTCAGCCGGACGCGCACCGATTCGGCGTGCGCGATCAGCCCTTCGGCCTCGGCGAGCGTCTGCGCCGCGGGGCCGATCGCGGCCAGCGCCGCTGCCGAGCATTCCAGAAACGTCGTGCGCTTCATGAAATCGGTGACCGACAGGCCCGAGGCGAAGCGGGCGCGGCGGCCGGTCGGCAGCACATGGTTCGGCCCGCCGACATAGTCGCCGACCGCCTCGGGCGTGTGGCGGCCGATGAAGATCGAGCCGGCGTGACGCACCGCGTCGAACAGCGGCTGCGGGTCAGCGACGGCGAGTTCGAGATGCTCGGGCGCGAGCCGGTCGACCAGGGGCACGGCATCGAGCAGCTGCTCGACGAGGATGATCGCGCCCTGCGAATCCCAGCTCTGCCGCGCCGTCGCGCCGGTCGGCAGCTTTTCGATCAGCGCATCGACCGCGACCGCGACGGCGTCGACGAAGGCCGCATCGTCGGTGATAAGGATGACCTGCGCCGCCGGATCATGCTCAGCCTGGCTGAGCAGGTCGGCGGCAATCCATGCCGGGTCATTGGCGCCGTCGGCGACCACGAGGATTTCGGAAGGGCCGGCGACCATGTCGATGCCGACGCGGCCGTAGAGCTGGCGCTTCGCTTCGGCGACATAGGCATTGCCGGGGCCGACGATCTTGTCGACGGCGGGGATGGTCGCCGTGCCGAAGGCGAGGGCCGCCACCGCCTGCGCGCCACCAATGCGGTAGATCACATCGACGCCCGCGAGCTTCGCCGCCGCCAGCACCAGCGGATTGAGCCGGCCGTCGGGCGTCGGCGTCACCATCACCAGCCGCCGCGCGCCCGCGACCTTGGCCGGAATGGCGTTCATCAGCACCGACGACGGGTAAGACGCGAGCCCGCCCGGCACGTAAAGGCCGACCGAATCGACCGGCGTCCAGCGATAGCCGGCGCGCACCCCGGCCGCGTCGGTACCGTCATGGTCCGCCGGGCGCTGCTTTTCATGGAAGGCGCGGATCCGGGTGGCGGCCAGCTCCAGCGCCGCCATCAGCTCGGGCGAGACGTTGGCGCAGGCCGCGTCGATCTCGGCGGCGCCGATCTCGAAGCCGCGTTCGGCGAGGTCGATGCGATCGAAGCGCTGGGTCAGCGTGGCGACGGCCGTATCGCCGTTCTTCGCCACTTCGGCGATGACCTGGGCGACAACGTCGGAAACCTGTGCGTCGGTATCCCGTGCCGCTTCGACCAGCCGGTCGAACTCAGCCGCGAAACCGGGTGCGCGGGCGTCAAGCCGCCGATGCATCGCCCGCGACCTTGCGGAAGCGCTCGACCAGCGCGCCGATCTCCGCCGCGCGCATCTTGAAGGCGGCGCGGTTGACGATCAGCCGCGACGACACGTCGGCGATCTTCTCGACCTCGACGAGGCCGTTCTCGACGAGTGTCCGCCCCGACGACACCAGGTCGACGATGCGCGAGGTGAGGCCGAGCGCCGGCGCCAGCTCCATCGCCCCATTCAGCTTCACGCATTCCGCCTGCACGCCGCGCGCGGCGAAATGCTTGCGGGTGATGTTGGGATATTTGGTGGCGACACGGACGTGCGACCAGCTACGAGGATCGTCGTTCGCCGCCTGTTCGGCGGGCTCGGCGACCGACAGCCGGCACTTGCCGATGCCGAGATCGACCGGCGAATAGATTTCCGAATAGCCGAATTCCATCAGCACATCGTTGCCGGCGATGCCGACATGCGCCGCGCCGAAGGCCACAAACGTCGCCGCGTCGAAGGCGCGCACGCGGATCAGCGACAGGCCGGGAATATTGGTGCCGAACTTCAGCGCCCGCGAGCTGTCGTCGGTGAACGCTGCCTCGGGCTCGATGCCCGCGGCGTACAGCAACGGCAGCGCCTCCTCGAGGATGCGGCCCTTGGGTAGCGCAATGATCAGTTCGTCGCCCACGGCGGAGGCTGTAGAGAAGGGACCGGAGCCTCGCAACCGCGAGGTAAGGTTTCCAGCGTATAAGGAGCGGGCAATGTTCGGAATGATGGCCAAGATGAGCGACGACGCCTTCCGCTTCTGGCGACAGGCGGCGGAAACCGTGTCGGCCTCGGCCTATGTGATCGACAAGCGCAGCCGCATGCTGTCGTCGGGCCGGATACCGACGCCGGGCGACCTCGCCGAGCTGTCGATGATGGTCACCGAGAAGATGACCGCCTTCGGCCTCGCCAACCTTGCCCTCACCCAGTCGATGATGGCCGGCACCAGCGCGAGCTGGGGCGCGGCGAGCGATGCGCTCGCGCCGATCCACGCGCGGGCCACCGCCAACGCCCGTCGACTCCGCCGCCGGTGACCGACGAGACCCGCGTCGACGCGCGCGTCCGCGCCGGCTTCGCGACGCAGGCCGAGTGGTGCACGGCGATGGGGGCGCCCTTTCTCGCCCGAATCTGCACGATCCTGTCCGAAAAGCTCGACCGCACGACAGCGACGGGGAGGCGAGTACTGGACTGGCCGACCGCGCCGCTGGTCGATGCGTTGCCGCTGCGCCTGACCGGCGGGCTGCAGGCGCTGGTGCGGCGCGGGCGACTGCCGGCGCTGGCCGCGCACTGGCCGCCGAATGTCGCGGGTGACGATCTCGACGAGGCGCTGATCGCCGCCATTACCGACGCCGACGCGGAGCTGTTGCCGTGGCTCGACGGCCCGCCGCAGACCAACGAGGTCGGGCGCTCTGGCGTGTTGATGGCTGGCTTGCTGGTGATCGCTGCCGAGACCGGTCTGCCGCTGGCACTGTTCGAGTTGGGCGCCTCTGCTGGCCTCAACCTGCGGCTCGACGCCTACGCCTATGATCTTGGCGGCCGGGTGATCGACACAGCGGGTGCGCCGATCACGCTGACCCCGCGCTGGACTGGCAACCCGCCAGCCGCCGCGACGGTGACGGTCGCAAATCGGCGCGGCGTCGACCTGAACCCGCTCGATGTGACCGATTCCGCCACCGTCGAGCGATTGCTCGCCTATGTCTGGGCCGAGCAGAATGAACGTGTCGAACGGCTCACCGCCGCGCTCGCCGCCACTGCGGGCGACCCGCCGGCAATCGATCGCGAGGATGCCGCCGGCTGGGTCGAGCGCCGCGTCGCGCCGACACCGGGCGTCGCCACGGTGGTGATGCACAGCATCGCTTTCCAATATTTCCCCGCCGAGAGCCGCGACCGGATCACCGCGCACATGGCCGCGCGAGGCGCGAAGGCCACCGCCGAGGCGCCGCTCGCCTGGCTACGCTACGAGCTGGAGCCCGAGGCGGGCGCTGCCACCTTGCGGTTGACCCTCTGGCCGGGCGGCGAGGACCGACGGCTCGCCAAGGCGCACCCGCACGGGACATGGATCGAGTGGCTGGCTTGATTCGCGCCCAGTAACCGGCGCAAACGCGGGCATGGTTTCGCTCGTTCTCGCTTCCTCCTCGCCGCGCCGCCGCGAATTGCTCGCGCAGATAGGGCTCACTCCTGCGCGCATCGAATCGCCCGACATCGACGAGGCAGTGCTGAAGGGCGAGGCGCCCGCCGCCTATGCGCTGCGCCTCGCCGAGGAGAAGGCGCGCGCCGTCAAGCGCGGCGAGGGCGAGGTGGTGCTGGCCGGCGACACCGCCGTCGCGGTCGGCCGCCGCATCCTGCCGCCGGCCGAGAATGAGGGCGTCCAGCGCGAATTGCTGAAGCTGCTGTCGGGGCGCCGGCAGACGGTGATCACCGCCGTCGCCACCATCGACACCGCCGGCAAGCTGCGCAGCCGCGTGTCCTCCTCGGTCGTCACCTTCAAGCGGCTCGAGGCGTCCGAGATCGATGCCTATGTCGCAACCGGCGACGGGCTGGGCAAGGCGGGCGGCTATGCCATCCAGGGCCGCGCCGCCGGCTTTATCCGCTTCATGTCGGGCAGCTATTCGGGCGTCGTCGGCCTGCCGCTGTTCGAGACGCGTGCACTGCTGAAAGCCGCCGGGGTCGATGTCCTCTGAGATCATCCTCGAACGCGGCATCGGCGAGCTTCGCGCCGCGCGGGTGGAGAATGGCCGGATCGCCGAGCTTCATATCGAGCGTGACGGCACCGGCCTGCGCGCCGGCGCGATCGTCGAGGGTCGGCTGACGCGCATCCTGCTCGCCGAGCAGCGCGGTATCGTCAGCGCCGGGGGTGAGGATGCGCTGATCGAGCCATTGCCGCGCGGCGTCACCGAAGGCGCGAAGCTGCTCGTCGAGGTGCTGCGCGAGGCGATTCCCGAGGCCGGCCGCGCCAAGCTCGCCAAGGTGCGCGCGTCCGAAGGACCGGTGCGCGAGGCGCCGACGCTGCTCGATCGCCTGCGCGCGACCAATCTGCTGATCCGCGAGGTGAGCCCCGCCGCGCCCGACCTGCTGGAAAATGCCGGCTGGTCAGAAGCGGTGGAGGAAGCCGCGACCGGCGTCGCCGCGTTCAACGGCGGGCTGCTGACGATCAGCCCCACCCCCGCGATGACGGTGATCGACGTCGACGGCGCCCTGCCGCCACCCGAGCTGGCGGTTGCCGGCGCCGGCGCCGCCGCGCGCGCCATCCGCCGCTTCGGCCTCGCCGGCTCGATCGGCATCGACCTGCCGACCGTCGGCGACAAGGCGGTGCGCCAGCGCGCGGCGGAAGCCATCGACGCCGAACTGCCGCCGCCGTTCGAGCGCACCGCGGTCAACGGCTTCGGCTTCGTTCAGATCGTGCGGCCCCGCGCGCGGCCCTCGATCGTCGAGCTGCTGCAGGGCGACCCGGCGGCGAGCGCCGCGCTGGCGCTGCTGCGCCGCGGCGAGCGCGAGGCCGGCGTCGGGCCGCGCACGCTGGTCGCGGCGCCCGGCATCATCGGCTGGCTGGAGGCACGCCCCGCGCTGACCGCCGAGCTGGCGCGCCGCCTAGGGGTTGCCGTTGGCTTGCGCGCTGACCCGCGCCTCGCCATATCCGCGAGCCATGTCGATGTCCGCCCCCGCTAAATGTCCGCTCTGCCGCAAGCCGGCGAGCGACGCGCACGCGCCCTTCTGTTCGGCTGGCTGCCAGGACCGCGATCTGCTCAACTGGCTGGGCGAGGCCTATGCCGTGTCGGGTCCGCCGGCCGACGAGCCGGAATCGCTGCTGGACAAGCGCTGAGCCGCTTTCTATATCGCCGCCCTTGCCGTTGCGCATAAGCGCTGGCGGCAGCGAGCGACAGCTCGGCGCCCGGGTAGCTCAGTTGGTAGAGCACGTGACTGAAAATCACGGTGTCGGCGGTTCAATTCCGTCCCCGGGCACCACTTCTCCCCACCGCTGACCGAACCTTCTCCGCCCGATCCCGCGCGTCCGCCATCGATGGCGGGTACCGCGTCTTTCATGCGTCGAAGTTGTCCCCCCATGCGCGCGAGGACCGGTCCAAGTTCAGTGGCCTAAAGATACTTGTTCGACACCAAGATGACGGCCGGGGCTCTTCGAGCGACTAGCTTGGATAAGGATTCGATTGATTCGTTCGTCAGGCGAACACCAAAGACGATTTGTGACCCGAATCGCTATTCAACTTATGAATCTCTACTGTAACAATCACTTAACTTTGGATTCGGCAGTTCGGAAGACTGCCAATTACCCGAAATCATGTTCTCTACTGAAACATAAGTGCGCTCTGTGAACGACAAATTTGCGACAATTGTGAACAAGCGATAGCTTTTGCTGAACAAAGACAAGCTTGTTCCGGGAGACGTTCGCAAGGGGGAGTTCACATGACGATCAGGATGAAGCGTTCGCGTCGTAATGGTATCGCGTGTTTGCTGAGTTCGGTGATGATGCCGGCCTTGCTGGCGGCGCCCGCCGCCGCGCAGGAAGCGGCAGCCGACACCGACGCTTCGTCCCCGGATGAAAGCGAGATCGTTGTCACCGGCTCGCGCCTGATCCGGCGCGACATGATCGCGGTGAGCCCGATCACCACCGTCGATGCGGAACAGATCCAGGCGTCGGGCAACGTCACGCTCGAAGACACGCTCAACGAATTTCCGCAGATCAAGCCGGGCAACACCGGTTCGACCAACCAGAGCGGCGGCGCCGGCGTGCTGACCGCCGATCTGCGCGGCCTCGGCCCCGTCCGCACGCTCGTGCTCGTTGATGGGCGGCGCTACATCCCGGCCGACGTCACCGGCCTGACCGATCTGTCGACAATTCCCGACATGCTCGTCGAGCGCGTCGAGATCGTCACCGGCGGCGCGTCGGCGGTCTACGGCTCCGACGCCATCGCCGGCGCGGTCAACTTCGTGCTCCAGCGCAAGTTCGACGGCATCAAGATGCAGGCGCAATATGGCGAGACCACGCGCGGCGACGGCGGCAGCTACAAGGTCGACCTGATGCTGGGCGCCAACAGCAGCGACGGCCGCGGCAACGCCACGCTGTTCGGCTCCTACACCGATCGCAACGCGGTGCGCTTCGCCAACCGCGCTTTCGCGCGCCAGCCGTTCCTGCCCGATGCGCAGGGCGTGCTGCAGCCGTTCGGCACCGGCACCATTCCGGGCGCGCTGATCGGCGTCACCACACCCGATCTCGGCCGCATCCAGGGCGTCAACCTGCTCAACCCGGGTGGCGCCTGCCCCGGCCCGATCCAGGGCGTGCGCTTCGGCACCGGCAGCGTGCCGGCGCCGTTCTGCCGGCCGACCGACCAATATAATTATGCCGCCCCCAACTTCCTGCTGCGCCCGCTCGAGCGCTGGCAATTGGGCGGCACCGCGTCCTACGAGATCAACGACAGCATCGAGCTCTATGCCAACACCTTCTTCACGCGGAAGGTGAACGCCTATCAGCAGGCGCCGGAAGCGCTGAACCCGAACAGCGCCGGCCAGGAAGCCGGCACGCTGATCATTCCCAACGCCGATACCAACCCGCTGTTCTCGCCGGCGTTGCGCAGCTTCTTTGCGGCCAACCGCGGCTTCTTCGATTCGGACGGCGACGGCGTCTACACGGTGCGCAGCGTGTCGTGGCAGATCGCCGAGTTCGGCAACCGCACCGTCGAGACGACGGCGGAAAGCTACATCGCCACCGCCGGCCTGCGCGGCGATGTCGACCTGTTCGGCAACGACTGGCGGTGGGACAGCTTCTACCAATATTCGCGGTCGGATTCGAAGTTCAGCCAGTTCAACCGCCTGTCGCGGTCGCGGCTGACGCTCGGCCTCGACGCGGTGCTGGTGAACGGCGTCCCGCAGTGCCGCGTCCAACTGCTCGGCTGTACGCCCGTCACCATTTTCGGCACCGACGCGCTGACCCCGGCGATGGTCAACTTCCTCAAGATCAACACCAGCCGCGACGACAGCTTCACCCGGCAGGTGGCGGGCGGCTCGCTCGCCGGCGACCTGTTCGAGCTCCCCGCCGGCCTGGTGTCGAGCGCGTTCGGCGTCGAGTGGCGCAAGGAGACCTTCGACACCGTGCCCGACCAGGCGCAGCTGTCGAACGACCTCGGCGCCAGCACCATCCCGTCGATCATCAACCGCGGCGACGTCGATGTCCGAGAAATCTTCGCTGAGGTGCGCGCGCCGCTGCTGCACGACATTCCGTTCATCAAGGAATTGGCGCTCGAAGGCGCCGCCCGCCTGTCGGATTACTCGACGATCGGGTCGGTGTTCACCTGGAAGGGCGCGGTCGACTGGATCGTCAGCGACGGCGTCCGGCTGCGCGGCAGCGTCAGCCGCGCCATCCGCGCGCCGAATCTCAACGAGCTGTTCGGCGCGCCGGGCCAGGGCTTCGTCGGCGGTGCCGATCCGTGCCTTGCGGCCAACCGGCCGACGGCGGCGCAGAAGCAGGTCTGCCTGGCGCAGGGTGTGCCGACGGCGCTGATCGATACCCTGCAGGTCGGCGCGAGCCAGGGCTTCCAGGTGCGATCGGGCGGCAACCGCGCCCTCGCAGAAGAGAAGGCCGACACCTACACGCTCGGTGCGGTGTTCACGCCGACCTTCGCGCCGAAGCTCGGCCTGTCGATCGACTATTTCAACATCAAGGTCGACGACGCGATCACACAGGTCAGCGGGCAGGCGCTGCTCAACAGCTGCTTCCGCACGCTCGACGTCGCGTCGGCCGCCTGCCAGTCGACCAGCCGTCTGACCTCGGGTAACATCGACGTCATCCGCGCGCCGCTGCTCAACATCGCCAGCCGCAAGGTCAGCGGCGTCGACGTGGCGATCACCTATCCGGTGCCGCTGCCGAGCTTCTTCGAGATCGGCGGCGAGGCGGCGACGCTTGCGTTGCAGCTGGTCGCGACCAAGCAGTTCGACGACAAGACCCAGTTGCTGCCCGGCGAGCCGATCATCGACTGCGCCGGTGCCTATGGCGGCACCTGTTCGAGCGACTCGATCCGCATCACGCCGGATCTGACCGGCCTGCTCCGGGCTACCTGGTCGAGCGGCCCGGCGTCGGTGTCGCTGCAGGGCAGCTACCTCGGCGATCTGAAGCTCGCGTCGAACGCCGCGCCCAACCAGAACGGCACGTTGAAGCACCGCATGTACGTCGATCTCAACGCCAAGTGGCGGCTGCTCGATCAGCTCGAGATCTTCGGCGGCCTCAACAACATCTTCGACCTGCAGCCGCCGATCCTCGGCTTCGGGCCGGGCGGCGACTCCAACTCCGACCCGCAGACCTTCGACCCGCTGGGCCGCGCCTTCTTCGTCGGCGCGCGGATCAGCTTCAAATGATCGGGCGTCGCCTCCTCATCTGGGCGGCGGCAACTTTGGTGGCGGCGGCGGGCCTAGCGCCCGTCGCCGCGGCCGACCCGCCCCGCCCCCCCGCCGGCACGCCCGGCTTCTCGATCGAGCAGATGGTCGCGGCGCGCAGCATCGGTCAGGCGGTGCTGGCGCCCGACCGCAAGTCGATCGTCTACACCCACGTCGGCCGCTACTGGGGCCACCCGCTGTTCCCCGCGTACGGCGAGGACAGCAACCTGTTCCTGAAGCGGATCGATAGCGGCGACACCATCCGCCTGACCTCGGGATCGGACGCCACCAGCTACCCGACCTTTTCGCCCGACGGCCGCTTCATCAGCTATGAGCGGCAGGGCGACATCTGGACCGTCGAGGTCGCCAACGGGCACACGAAGCGCCTGACCACCAATGCCGCCGCCGACCGCAGCGCGGTGTGGTCGCCTGACGGGCGCGAGATCGCCTTCGTCTCGACGCGCTGGGGCCGGCCGTCCCTCTATGTGATGCCGGCAGACGGCGAGCGGAGCGGCCTGCGGCAGGTCACCCAACCCGGCTTCACGCCGATCTACCCCGCCTGGTCGGCGGACGGCCGCCATCTGATGTTCACCGCGGCGCGGGATTCGCATTTCTATTCGCGCGGGCTTTACCGCGTGCCGGTGGCCGGCGGCGGCGAGCCCGAGCGGATCACGCCAGCCGACGACGCGAAGAACGCCTGGCCGAGCGTGTCGCCCGACGGCAAGCGCGTCGCCTATATCTCCGACCGGTCGGGCTATCTCAACATCTGGACGATGAACCCCGACGGCAGCGGTCAGCAGCAGGTGACGCGCGCTGCCGAGGATCAGGATTATCCCGACAACGACTATATCCAGACGATGGGGCTGCGCTGGTCGCCCGACGGCAAGCGCATCCTCTATTTCACCAACCAGCAGGGCAATCTGCGGCTGAGGACCGTCGATGTCGCGACTGGGCGCACCGCGATCGTCGAGAACCGCGACGGCTCGCACCATCCGGTCGGCTGGGTCGACGATCGCACCGTCGCCTATGTCTACGAGAGCTATCGCGACATTCCCGAACTCTATGTGAAGCCGCTGAACGGCACTGCCAAGCGGCTGACCTCATCAACCTACGCGGTGTTCGGCGCCGACAAGTTCGACCGGCTGGAATCGGTGACGTGGAAGAGCGACGACGGCGTCGAGGTGCACGGCTATCTGCGCCGGCCGACCTGGGCAAAGGCCGGCGACAAGCTGCCGGCGCTGGTGCTGAGCCACACCTATAATGTCGGGCAGTTCTACAATCAGTGGAGCCCGATCTTCAGCTACCTCGTGCAGTCGGGCTACACGATCCTCACCGTCAACCATCGCGGATCGAACGGCTATGGGACGAAGTTCCGCGACCTGCCAAAGGGCGACTGGGGCTTCGCGCAGCTGAAGGACATCGAATCCGCCGCCGGCTATCTCCGCGAGCGGGGCGATGTCGATGCTGACCGGGTCGGCATGCTCGGCTACAGCATGGGCGGCTACATGACCCAGCTGGCGCTGACCGCGCGGCCCGACCTGTTCCGGATGGGCGTCGCGGTGTTCGGGCTCGGCGAGATCGTCGGCGATCCGCAGAACAGCTCCCCCAACTATATCTGGCATCTGGGCGGCAGCGAGACCGAGCAGCTCGCCCGTTATCGCAACGCCTCGCCGGTCACGCATGTCCCGAAGCTGAAGGCGCCGATCATGATCGTCCACAGCTATGGCGATCCGATCGAGCCGGTGACCAAGATCCACAATTTCACTCAGGCGATGGACGCCCACGGCAAGCGCTATGAGGTGAAGCTCTACGAGAATGAGGCGCATGGCCTGCGCCTGCTCGACCATCAGGTCGATTCCTACCACCGGATCATGGCGTTCATCGACCGTTACCTCCGGCCGTAGCGTCGGACACTTCCCGACTGGGCGGGATGGCGCACCCGGCGCCGCCCGCCCTTTTCTTTTGTCCTTCCGACGTTCGTCTCCGACGAATGACATTCGCCGACATCGCCCTACCGTTCGTCGACACCGATTATGATATTGAATATAGTAATTACTAGATCAATATCGCAATAGTGGGTCGGTCGAGCAAGAAGGATTCGGCGGATGACGATGACGGTCGAGACGCGGCGGCTGGCGCTGCGGCCGGTCGAGGCACAGGACGCGGCGGCCACCGCGCGGCTGATGACGCCGCTCGTCGCCGGCGAGCTGATCTCCTGGCCGTCGCCGATGACCGCCGCGCAGGCGGCCGAGCGCATCGAGCGCAGCGCCGCCGGGCTCGTCGCAGCCGACAGCGCCGACCTCGCCATCCTCGATCGCCGCTCGGGCGCGCTGCTCGGCTGGATCGGCGCCGCGGTGATCGGCGGCGAGCGGCGGCTGGGCACGCTCGGCTATTGGCTCGGCGAGGATTTTCACGACCAGGGCTATATGACCGAGGCGGCCCGCGCTGCCGTTCCCTGGTTCGCTCAGGCGCTGCGGCTCGATGCGATCGAAGCCTGCATCCACCCGCATAATTTCGCCTCGCAGGCGATCGTCGAGGGCCTCGGCTTCCAGTTGAAGGGCCGTCGGCGCATCTTCGCCGATACGCGGGGTGCCGAAGAGGATTTCATCACCTTTGCGGTGCCGAGCGCGGTGCTCTGCGCCGCCGCGGCACGGCGCGCCAACCGAAAGGCGGCGGCGATCGGCTAACCGCGAAGCGCGCCTCTCGCCCTACCCTTCCCGCGCGAGCGCCTGCTCGCGCGCGTGACAACTTGTTGCCCCTCGATGCCCGGTATATGGCTTTGAGATGACGGCCATCGCCGTCGGAGGGGGACAAGCCAATGCCGCGGCGTACGACCAGGAATTCGCTGGCGTCGGAACCGTCGGATCTGACCGACAACGAGGGCAGCCTGCTCGCCGTGATCCTGCGTCAGCAGCCGGTCACCGCCTATCAGGTGATGCGCATCTACGAACTGTCGCCGGTCGCCAGCTTCAACAAGAGCAAGGGCGGCCTCTACCCGGCGATCAATCGCCTGCGCGCCCGCGGCTTCATCAGCGCCGAGACCATCGAGGGCGACCGCCGCGGTTCCGAGCGGCTGTCCTGCACCGAGGCGGGCGGCGAGGCGGTGAAGCAATGGGTGAAGGATCTGCGCGAGCCGCACTTCCTGCCGATCGATCCGCTGCGCACCAAGGTGATGTCGTTTAACCTCCTGACCCGCGACGAGCAGATCGAGTGGATCGTCGACGCCAAGGCGCAGCTCGCCGCGAAGCTCGAGGAGGTCGAGATCTACGACACCACCGTCGAGATCCCGTTCCAGGCGCTGGTCCGCGACAATGCGGTCTCCGGCATCAAGTCGCGCATGCAGTGGCTCGATCGCCTGATGCAATATGTGGTGAAGGGCGGCGAGGCCGCCTGAATTTCCCGCGAGAGCGGCTGCGGTTCGACCGCTGATCACCGCCCCGCGACCTATCCAGTATTAATGAATTTCTATTAGTACCTTCTGGACTGCCGCATGTCGGCAGGGTGGTCGGCCTGCGGCCTGATAAGCGCGCGGCCAATTTTTCCTTTATAATCAACTTCATTGGCTGAGATCATCTCTGTTGCAGTTATGCAACGGCTGTGCGCAACTTGGTGCGTTCCGCACCACATTGCTTCTAATTTGGTTCTTACAGGACTAGTCGGCAAGGGTCGCGGCAGCCGCCCCCTGCGGGAGTGGGGGTGCCTGTCCGTCACATCTGACAGGAGGAAAAATGACCACCATCCGTTTCAAGCGCACGCTGGCGACGACGAGCGCCAGCATGGCGCTGGCGCTCGGCCTCACCGGCCAGGCGCTTGCCCAGACCACGGCGGACGCCGACACGACGGCCAGTGAAGAAGAGATCGTCGTCACCGGCTCGCTGATCCGCAATCCGAACCTCGAGGCGTCAAGCCCGGTATCGGTGATCGGCCAGGACGAGATCGAGTTGCAGCAGGCGAACGTCGCCGAAGAGCTGCTGCGCGAGTTGCCGGGTGCGACGCCGTCGATCGGTTCGGCGGTGAACAACGGCAACGGCGGCGCCTCGTTCGTCAACCTGCGCGGCATGGGTTCGAACCGCAACGTCGTGCTGCTCGACGGCCAGCGCATCGCGCCGTCGAACTTCGTCGGCCGCGTCGATTTGAACAACATTCCGCTGGCACTGATCCAGCGCACCGAGACGCTGACCGGCGGCGCGTCGACCACTTACGGTGCCGATGCGATCGCGGGTGTCGTCAACTTCATTACCCGCAAGGACTTCGCGGGCGCCGAGATCAACATCTCGGAGCAGATCACCGAAGAGGGTGACGGCAACCGCTTCCGCGCCGACCTCACCGTCGGTGCGAACTTCGACGATGGTCGCGGTAACGCGGTGTTCTCGGTCGGCTACCAGGAGACCGATCCGGTCTACCAGGGCGCGCGCGACATCTCGTTCCTCAACGTCGACTCGTTCACCGGCGTCGTCGGCGGCGGCTCGAACACCTCGGTTCCGTCGGTGTTCTCCTTCGCCCGTGCCGGCATCGTCGCCACCAGCCCGGCCCCGGCCGGGGTGCTCGGTGGCAACCGCCAGGTCGACCCGGCGCTCGGCGGCGCGGTGCGCGCCACGGGCACCAACAACATCTACGCGCCGTTCAACTTCAACCCGTTCAACATCTTCCAGACGCCGTTCCAGCGCTTCAACATGTTCGGCCAGGCGAACTACGAGATCGCCGACGGCGTGGAGATTTTCTCGCGCGGCCTGTTCTCGAAGAACACGGTGAAGACGATCATCGCCGGGTCGGGCGTGTTCGCCACCTCGGTGACGATCCCGGTGTCGAACCCGTTCCTGTCGGCCGGCCTGCGCTCGCAGTTCTGCGCCAGCAACGACTTCCAGCATGGCGGCGCCAACGGTTCTGGTGCCAACGCGGGTGCGGTGGGCAACCTCAACACCGCCGGCATCCAGACCTTGACCCCGGCCGAATGCGCCGCGGCCGCCTTGGCGACCTCGCCGACCGATCCGAACTACCGGACCTTCACCACCAACCTCAGCCGTCGCGCGGTCGAGGCCGGTCCACGTATCTCGGACTTCCGCACCCAGGTGTTCGACTATCAGGTCGGCCTGCGCGGCGACTTCAACGACAACCTCGGCTATGAATTCTCGGGCTCGTACGGCGAGAGCGAGAACATCCAGACGCTGCAGGGTTACGTCCTGACGTCGCGTACCCGCCAGGCGCTGCTCGCGACCAACGCGACCACCTGCCTCAACACCGCCAACGGCTGCGTCCCGGCCGACTATTTCGGTCCGGAAGGCTCGCTGTCGCCAGGCATGGTCAACTTCCTGACCGCCGAAGCCACCACCACCAACCGCACTTCGCTGGCGCAGGTTCGCGGCGCGGTGTCGGGCGACGTCGGCTTCACCTCGCCGTGGGCGGGCGAAGCCGTCGGCTTCGCGGTCGGTGCCGAGTATCGCGACTATACCGCGACGCAGAAGGCCGACACGCTGTCTCAGACCCCGGGCGAGCTCGGCGGCTCGGGCGGCGCCGCGCCGAGTATCGATGGCTCGTTCAACGTGAAGGAGATCTTCGGCGAAGTCGTCGCCCCGCTGGTCGAGGACAAGCCCTTCTTCGAAAGCCTTAGCGTCGAGGCTGGCGTCCGCTACTCGAAGTATGAAGTGCAGGCGCCGGGCAATCCGTCCTACGACAGCACGACCTACAAGGTCGGCGCCCAGTGGGAGCCGGGCTATGGTGTCAAGTTCCGCGGCCAGTATGCCCGCGCCGTCCGCGCCCCGAACATCGGCGAGCTGTTCACGCCGCTGACGACGGGCCTGACGACGCTCAACACCGATCCGTGCCAGGGCACCGCACCGCTCAACAACGCCGAACTCCGGGCGATCTGCCTTGCGCAGGGTGCGCCGGCCTTCACCATCGGCGGCATCCAGGCGCCGACCTCGGGCCAAGCCAACGTCACCGCCGGCGGTAATCTCGCGCTGAAACCGGAGAAGGCGGATACCTACACCTTCGGCGTGGTGCTGCAGCCGGACTTCGTGCCGGGTCTCAGCCTCGCGATCGACTGGTTCGACATCCGCATCAACGGCGCGGTCGGCGTGCCGACCACCGGTGACGCGATCGCGGCCTGCTTCGGCTCAACCCCGACGGCGCCGCCGGCAGGTGCGTCGCTCACTCCGGCATGCACCCGCATCGGCCGCGATCCGAACACCGGCAATCTGAACGGCAACCCGGCGAACACTTCGGGTCTGTTCCTCGAATCGTCGAACCTCGGCACCATCCTGACCCGCGGTATCGACCTGTCGGCGAACTACACCCGCGATCTCGGCTTCGCCAATCTCGCGATGAGCTTCGTCGGCACCTGGACCAAGGATTCGAAGTTCCAGGCAACCCCGACCGCGATCAACCGCGAGTGCGTCGGCTATTATTCGCCGAACTGCGGTTCGCCGGGTGGTCTCGGCACCGGCTCGATCCAGCCGGAGTACCAGTTCTCGCAGCGCACGACGCTCAGCTTCGGCGACGTCGACGTGTCGCTGCTCTGGCGCTTCCTCGACTCGGTGCAGTTCGAGCCGCAGCAGTTCGCCGACGACCTCGCCGCGGCGCTGGCCGACCCGACGGGCTGCCCGGATCCGCAGGGTGCGGACACCGGCGGCTGCCTCGTGCAGCCGGAGTTCCGCGACATCGGCGCCTACCACTACTTCGACCTGTCGACGCGGTTCGGCATCACCGAGAACATCAGCCTGACCTTCTCGGTCGAAAATCTGTTCGACAAGGCACCGCCGCTGGTCGGTGCGACGGTCGGTACCACCGCCTTCAACAGCGGCAACACCTACCCGTCGACCTACGACGCGCTGGGCCGCAAGTTCGCCGTCAGCGCCCGCGTCCGCTTCTAGCGCGACGCCGGGTCAAGACCGGACAGGGAAGGGCGGGCCGAAAGGTCCGCCCTTTCTCTTTGTCGGCGTCGAATTCCTAGTTCTAGGCGAACTAATATTAGTGCGTCTTCTGCCGATATCCCTCTATCGACACGGCTTGAGCGGTATTCCTGTTAGTGCTAAAAGGACTGATCTGGAGGAGACGCCGATGTCGATGACCGCTGTCGAGCGTGAGCAGTTCCGGGCCGCGATCCGCGCTGCCGCGCTGCCGCTATTTCTCGAACGGCCGATCGCCGACCTGACGCTGAAGGGCGTGGCCGAGGCGATGGGCGCCTCCTTCTGGGCGGTCTATCGCCAGTATGAAACGCGCGAGGTGCTCTACCGTGCTGCGGTGGCACCGCTGATCGATGAGGTCGCCGCGGTCGCCGCGCGCACGCCGCGCACCACCGCCTCGGTCGGTGCCGCTGTCGGCGCCTGCGTCCGTCATGCCGTCGAGCTGATGCAGGGCGCACGCTACCGCGACATGTTCTACCTGCTGCTGCGCGACGGCGCCGGGCAGGACTGGATCGAGCCGATCTATCGCGACCGCATCGTCGGCGCGCTGGTGCGTGGCTTCGAAGCGGCGGTGCGTCGCGCCGGCGACCAGCATGGCCTGGTAATCGGCATTCAGCCCGGCACCAGCCAGCGCGTCATCCGCACGCTGGAAAGCAATCTGCTGCTGCCGAGACTGCTGCCCAATTCGGTGCCGCTGTCCGACGAGGAAGTGGCGGCGGCGCGTCAGGCGGCGGTCAACGGCCTGATGGCGGCAACCTATGCGGTGGAGTTTGCCGAACCCGCCGCAGCCTGATCCCGATATTCAGTGGCTCTGCACGACTGGCGGCCCTTCGGGGTCGCCATTTTTCGTCAGCGCGCGTCGGCCTGCGCCGGCGGCACCATCACCCGCTCGATCACCGCGAGCAGCCGGTCGGCGGCGAAGGGCTTCTCGATGAAATCGGCGGCGCCGAGGCGCAGCACTTCGTCGGCGTCGGACTGGTTGCCGTGGCCGGTCATGATGATGACGGGGGCGGTCATGCCGCCGCTCGCCAGCCGCTTCAGCACGGTAACGCCGTCGATGCCCGGCATGCAGATGTCGAGCAGCACGCAGCCGTCGGGCTGCGCGCGGGTCGCCTCGAGGAATGCCTCGGGCGTGTCATAGGCCTGCGAATCGATATCGGCACTCGACAGCAGCCAGCGCAGCGAATCGCGCACCGGCTGATCATCGTCGACGATATGAACGAAGCGGCTGCCCATCACCCTCTCATGGCGGCCCGGCAGGGTCGCGGGGTCCAGTGGAGCGCGACTATGCGCAGGGCAATGTTCGCTGCCTATCTGGGAACTTAACGAGGGTGGTCCGGGCGCGCCGGCCTGAAACACAAATGCGCCGAGCGACAAACCCGCCAAACGCAAACGGGGCGAGCCGTTGCCGGCCCGCCCCGTCTGTTTCAGTCGGCGTGTCGCTTAGATCGACTGGATGCTCGTCGCGGCCTGCTTGCCGCGGCGGTCGACCTCCAGCTCGAAGCTGATGCGCTGGCCCTCGGCCAGGTCATGCATGCCCGACCGCTCGACAGCCGAGATGTGGACGAACGCGTCCGGCGCGCCATCGTCGCGCTGAACGAAGCCGAAGCCCTTCTGGCCGTTGAAGAACTTCACCGTACCCTCATAGCGCGTGCCGTCACTCGGCGTACGCTCGAAGCCACCGGCGCCGCCCGGACGCGGGCCGCGGTCGCCGCGGTCCTCGAAGCTGCGCGGCTTCGGCTCGATGATCTCGCCCTCGATGACCAGGTCGGTCGCCGAGATGCGGCCGTTGCGGTCGGTAAGGGTGAAAGCCAGCTTCTGGCCCTCGGCGAGCTCGCGCAGGCCGATCGACTCGACCGCCGAGATGTGAACGAACACATCCTCGCCGCCGTCGTCGCGAACGACGAAGCCGAAACCCTTCTGCGCGTTGAAGAACTTGACGGTGCCCGTCGCGTTGCCGACCGCGATGCCCGGCGAGAAGCCGCCACCACCACCGCCGCCACGACCGCCGCCGAAGCCACCACCGCCGCCGCCGCCGAAGCGGCTGCCGCCGCCACCGCCGCCGAAGCGATCACCGCCACCGCCGCCGCCACCGCCAAAGCGATTGCCGCCGCCGCCGTAACCGCCGCCGCCACCGCCGCCGAAGCCACCGCGTCCACCGCCGTAGCTGTCACCGCCGCCGCCGCCGCCGAAATCGCGGTCGAAGCCGCCACCACCGAAGTCGCGGTCGCCGCCGCCGCGCTTATCGAACCCACCACGGCCGGATCCACGCCGGCGATTGTCGAAGCTCATTTAGGGAAATTCTTTCGTATCATCATAAGTGAGCGGCCCAATACCACCGCCCGGCAAAACGCCCTTCGGCACACAAAGCTGCGCCGACCGTCGGCCATAGACGAAAAAAGGGAGTCGCGCGAGGCTGAATCCGTGGAGCGCCCCTGGGGCGCGAGGAGTCGAGCGCCGGGCGGGTTCAATCCTCGCCGCCGCCGGCCTCCAGTTCGTGCGCGACTCGGCTGGCGAGCGCGGTCAGCGCCGCCGCCTGCTCGGCGGTCAGCTCACGCGGCCGGGTATCGATCACGCACAGCGCGCCGAGCTTCTGCCCCTCCGAGGTGACCAGCGGCGCGCCGGCATAGAAGCGCACCCCCGGATCGCCGCGCACCAGCGGGTTGCCGCCGAAGCGGCTGTCGAGCGCGGCATCGTTGATCACCATCGGCGCGTCGCCGTTGATCGCGTGGCCGCAGAAGGAGACGGCACGCGGCGTCTCGTCGGCATCGACTCCCTTTTCGGCAACGAACCATTGGCGGTCGCGGTCGATGATCGAGATCGCCGCCATCGGCGTGCCGATGATGTCGGCGGCCTGCTGCACCATCTTCTGGAAGGCGGGCTTGCGGGCGAGGCGCGCCAGCTCGAGCTTGTCGATCGCCCCCTGCCGCGTGGCCTCGTCCGCCGGCACCGGCGGCGGCATGAAGCCATGGTCGTCGGAGGCAAGCGCCAGCCGCAGGCTGTTTTTCCCCGAGCGCTTCACCTCGTACATGAGCGCATCGGCCATGCCGAGCAGCCGCTGCTGGTCGGCGACATCGCCGGCGCGAACGATGACGGCGCCCATGCTGCAGCTGACCGCATGGGGCAAGCGGTCGAGCGCGGTGCACAGCCGGGTGTGGATCGCCGCCGCGGTCGCATAGGCGTCGGCGAGGTCGTCGATGCCGCGCAGCAGCACGAACTCGTCGCCGCCGACCCGGCCAAGCAGGTCGTCCGCGCGCACTTCCTGCCGCGCTGCATCGGCAAAGGCGCGCAGCACGTCGTCGCCGGCGGCGTGTCCCGCCGTGTCGTTGACCGCCTTGAATCCGTCGAGGTCGAGATAGGCGAGCATCAGCCCGCCGCCGCGTCGCGGCAGCCGGGCCAGCGCCTCGTCGGCCGCTTCCATGAAGGCGCGCTTGTTGAGCGTACCGGTCAGCGCATCGATCGACGCCATCTCGCGCGTGTCGTCGAAATGCCCGCGCACCGTGCCGAGCAGCAGCGCTACGAGCGAGAAAGGCACGATGGCCGACCCCGCGTTGAAGATCAGCACCCCCGGCGTGGCGACGCCAACGTCGCCGGCATAGGAGATGGTGCGTGCCACCGCCGCTGCGACCGCCGTGATCAGCCCCGCCTTGATGCCGAGCGCCCAGGCGGCCATGCAGACCGGCAGCACGTAGAAGGCGCCGAGGTTGACCTCGCGCACGATCGCAAGATCGAGCCCGCCGACCACGATCAGCATCAGCGCGCTGAGCGCCACGACCGTCGGCCGCGCGAGATGGGTGAGCCAGTGGGCCGCCCGCTCGAGGACCGGCTCGACCCTCGATCCTGTCGCTGTCGTCTTCACGATCGCCCGCCTAGCAGAAACCCGGGTTATTGCGAACCGGCGGCCACCGTCGTTTGCGACCGCTTGAAACCGACACGCGGCACCGGTAGTTCTGCGCTCATGCGGGCCGGGCCCCTCTGACGATCGCTTCGGCGATGGTGATGTCGGACCGCATCGAGTGCGCTCGATGCAGGTCTTCGTTCTTTTCTCGCATCGAGCCCTCGAAATCTGACGCCGGATCGAGGAGCTGCTGTCGATGAATCACGCCGTTTTCGCCCTCCCTATGACGGAGCTGCACCATGGTTGAGGGCCTTCAGGCGCTCTTCACCGATCCCACCGCCTGGGCGGCGCTGATCGCGCTGGTCATCATGGAAGTGGTGCTCGGCATCGACAATCTCATCTTCATCTCGATCCTGTCGAACAAGCTGCCCGACGGGCAGCGGCAGAAGGCGCGTCGCCTTGGCATCGCCCTCGCCCTCGTCATGCGCCTCGCGCTCCTGTCGATGATCGCCTGGATCGTCGGGCTGGTGGCGCCGGTGTTCGACCTGGGGCTTACCGGGCCGCTCGACGCGACCGGCCGACCGACCTTCGAGACCAATTTCTCGTGGCGCGACCTCATCCTGATCGCCGGCGGCCTGTTCCTGATCTGGAAGGCGACGAAGGAAATTCACCATTCGATGGACCCGGTGCCGACCGGCGACGTGCTCGACAAGAAGAGCGTCGTGACGCTGACCTTCAGCGCGGCGATCATCCAGATCATCCTGCTCGACATGGTGTTCTCGATCGATTCGATCCTCACCGCCGTCGGCATGACCGACAATCTGGCGGTGATGGTGATCGCGGTTCTGGTCGCGGTCGGCACGATGCTGCTCGCCGCCGATCCGCTGGCGAATTTCATTGCGAAGAACCCGACGGTGGTGATGCTGGCGCTCGGCTTCCTGCTGATGATCGGCGCGGTGCTGATTGCCGATGGCTTCGGCGTGCATGTGCCGAAGGGCTATATCTACGCGGCGATGGCCTTCTCGACGCTCGTCGAGATGCTCAACATCTTCTCGCGCCGCGCCCAGCAGCGAAAGGCCGCGAAAAACACGTAAGCGGCGGTTCAGTCGGTCCCCGGCAAACGCGGGTTGCGGCCCGCGCCGCCGGGGACTAACCCAGAGCCATGACGGTCTATCTGCATGTGGGCGACCTGCCCGAAGGCGTTTTCGGGCCCGGCCCGATCGCGGTCGACACCGAGGCGATGGGGCTCGACCCCAATCGCGATCGGCTGTGCGTCGTCCAGCTGTCCGACGGCGGCCCCGACGAGCATCTCGTCCGCTTCGATCCCGGCCGGTATGACGCGCCCAATCTGAAGGCGCTGCTCGCCGACCCGGCGCGGCTGAAGCTCTATCATTTCGCGCGCTTCGATCTCGCGATGATGAAGGCCTATCTCGGGGTGATGGCCGGCCCGGTCTATTGCACCAAGACCGCGTCGCGGCTGGTCCGCACCTACACCGACCGCCACGGTCTGAAGGACCTGATCAAGGAAACCATCGGCGTCGATATCTCCAAGCAGCAGCAGTCATCCGACTGGGGTTCGCCCGAGCTGTCCGACGCGCAGAAGGAATATGCGGCGTCCGACGTGCGTTTTCTCCACCGCGTGAAGGAAGTGCTCGACGTGCGCCTGGCGCGCGAGGGGCGCACCGAACTGGCAAAGGCTTGCTTCGACTTTCTGCCGCACCGCGCCGAACTCGACCTCGCCGGCTGGCCCGAAGCCGACATCTTCGCGCATGTCTAAAAGCGGCTCCGCCATGCGCGCCAACGCGGCGCCGCCGGGCGGAAGCTGGGACCGCACCGTCGCGATCCTGAAGCTGGCGCTGCCCGCCGGCGCGGCCGCGGTGCTCGCCGCCTGCCTGATCTGGCCGCTGACCAGCCAGCAGGAATTCTCCTTCATCCTGTCGAAGGACCGCGTCGCCGAGGCGCAGGAGCGGCTGCGCATGGACCGCGCCGTCTATCGCGGCGAGGACAGCAAGGGGCAGCCCTTCACCATCCGCGCCGCGAGCGCGGTGCAGAAGACCTCCGACACCCCGATCGTCGAGTTGCGCGCCATCTCCGCCGAGCTGCGCACCGCCGATGGCCCGGCGCGCGCCGATGCCGATGTCGGCCGCTACGACCTCGAGCGCGAGCGCATCGACGTGGTCGGCCCGGTCAAGCTGCGCTCGGCCGCCGGCTATGCGCTCGACACCAGCGATGTCAGCCTCGACCTCGCGACGCGGAAGGTCACGGGCAGCGGCAAGGTCGACGGCAAGATGCCGCTCGGCGCCTTCACCGCCGGCCGCCTCACCGCCGACGTCAACGGCCGCAGCGTGGTGCTCGACAAAGGCGCCTCCTTGCGGATCGTGCAGCGCTGACGCACATGGTCGCCATGCGTCCGCTCCTTTTCCTCGCGCTTGCCGCGCTGCTCGCCGCCCCCGCCGCCTCGCAGGGGGGCCTCGGCAATTCGGCGCTCGCCCGCCACGACACCAAGGCGCCGATCGACATCGACGCAGCCCGCATCGAGGTGCGCGACCGCGACAATCAGGCGATCTTTTCGGGCAATGTCGTCGTCCGCCAGGGCAATATGACGCTTCAGGCCGGGCAGCTCCGCGTCTTCTACCAGCGCGCGCAGGGCGACGATCTCGCTATCCTGCGCATCGATGCCGAGGGGGGCGTGACCTTGGTCAGCCCCTCGGAGCGCGCCCGCGGCTCCTACGGCGTCTACGATGTCGAGGACCGGCAGCTCACCATGATCGGCAACGTCGTGCTGACTCGCGGCGATTCGGTGCTGCGCGGCCAGCGCCTCGGCATCGACTTGGAGACCGGCCGCTCGACGCTCGACGGCGCGTCGTCAGGCGGCGCGACGGGGAGCAGTGGCACGCGGGTCACAGGCCGCTTCGTCGTACCGGAACGTCGCGCCAACCCTTAGACTCCGCTTCCCAAAGCGAAATTCCTGCGCTTATATGCACGAAGCGCGCCAAGTGGTGCGCCCAAGTGTGAAGAAGCGTGTAGGAGTTCAGTGGGGCATGGCCGACGGTACGGCAGTGATGGAGCGCGGTGCCGCAGGGCCCGCCGACGCCGCCAACGGCCTGTCGGTCGTCTCGATCGGCAAACGCTACGACAAGCGCGTCGTGCTGCGAGACGTGTCGATGAGCGTCCAGCGCGGCGAGGTCGTCGGCCTGCTCGGTCCCAACGGCGCCGGCAAGACCACCTGCTTCTATTCGATCATGGGGCTGGTGATGCCCGATCAGGGCCGCATCATGCTCGACGGCACCGACATCACCGCGCTGCCGATGTACCGGCGTGCCGCGCTGGGCTTGGGCTATCTGCCGCAGGAAACCTCGATCTTCCGCGGTCTCACCGTCGAACAGAATATCCTGGCGGTGCTCGAAGTGTCGGAGCCCGACAAGGAAGCCCGCGCCGCGCGGCTCGAAAAGCTGCTCGACGAATTCTCGATCAAGCGGCTGCGCAGCGCCCCGGCGATGGCGCTGTCGGGCGGTGAGCGCCGCCGCTGCGAGATTGCCCGCGCGCTCGCCGCCGATCCGTCGATCATGCTGCTCGACGAGCCGTTCGCCGGCATCGACCCGATCTCGATCGCCGACATCCGCGACCTTGTCTACCATCTGAAGGACCGCGACATCGGTGTGCTGATCACCGATCACAACGTCCGCGAGACGCTGGAGATCGTCGACCGCGCCTGCATCATCTACGACGGCCGCGTGCTGTTCGAGGGCACGCCCGAGGCGCTGGTCGCCAACGAGGACGTGCGCAGGGTCTACCTCGGCGAAAGCTTCGAGCTTTGAGGGCCTCCCCCGACCTTGGACGTCATTCGTGATGTCACGGAGAGCCCGAATGGGAAGGAGCGGGCGCGCAGGCGGGCCTTTTGGCCCCCGGCAAGCGTCCGCGACGCCCCCATTCGGGCTCTCCGTGACACCCGAAGGGCGCCGTCAGGAAGGCCGGATCAGCGCTCCGCTCGCTTGCCAGCTAGCCCTAGCTAGCTGGCCGCACTCGCTCACTCGCTCCGGCCTTCCTGACGGCGTCACGAACGACGTCCAAGGTCGGGGGAGGCCCTAACGATGGCCTTAGGACCTCGCCTTGACCTGAGGCAGTCCCAGCNCTTAGGACCTCGCCTTGACCTGAGGCAGTCCCAGCAGCTGGTGATGACGCCGCAGCTTCAGCAGGCGATCAAGCTGCTGACGCTGACCAATCTCGAGCTGGAAAGCTTCATCGTCGGCGAGCTGGAGAAGAACCCGCTGCTCGAGGCGACCGCCAGCGAGGGCGAGCCGATCAACGGGCCGGAGGAGCGCCCCGAGCTTCCCGACGACATCGCCGGCACCGGCGCCGACCTGCCCGACGACGGCTTCGAGGCGGCCGACCCCGTCACCGCCGACCGGCTGATGGAGGCCGGCGACAGCGGCGCCGACGGGCCGCTCGACGTCGACTATGTCGCCGAGACCTTCCACCATGATTCGGGTTCGGACCTGCCGGCGCAGCAGGGGCTCGATGGCGGCCTCGGCCTTAACGGCACCACGACCAGCGGTGCCGGCGGCGGCGAGCTGCCCGACGGCTTCGAGACGATGCTCTCCGACGACCTGTCGCTGCATGATCATCTGTTCGCGCAGGCGGGATCGGCGCTCGACGGCGCCGACCTCGTCATCGCGCAGCATCTGATCGATATGATCGACGAGGCTGGCTACCTCGACGGCCAGATCGCCGATGTCGCGGCGCGACTGTCGACGCCGCTCGGCCATGTCGAGCGGGTGCTGAAGGCGATCCAGAGCTTCGACCCGACCGGCGTCGGTGCGCGCAGCCTCGCCGAATGTTTGAAGCTGCAGGCGCGCGAGGCCGATCGCTGCGACCCGGCGATGGCGCGGCTGCTCGACAATCTCAACCTGCTGGCGCGTGGCGACATGGCGGCGCTGCGGCGCATCTGCGGCGTCGACCAGGAAGACCTGACCGACATGATCCGCGAGCTGCGGACCTATAATCCCAAGCCCGGCCTCGCCTTCGGCGGCGAGCGGGTGCAGACGGTGGTGCCCGACATCTATGTCGCGCGCACGCCCTCGGGCGGCTGGGCGGTCGAACTCAATACCGCGACCCTGCCCAAGCTGCTGGTCAACCGCAGCTATTATGTCGAGCTGGCGGCAGGCGCGAAGAACCGCGATGCGAAGAGCTACCTCTCCGACTGCCTCGCCTCGGCCAACTGGCTGGTGAAGGCGCTCGACCAGCGGGCCCGAACCATCGTCAAGGTCGCGACCGAACTGGTCCGCCAGCAGCAGGCCTTCTTCGAGCAGGGCGTCCATCAGCTGAAGCCCTTGAACCTGCGCGCCATTGCCGAGGCGATCGGCATGCATGAATCGACGGTCAGCCGTGTCACCTCGAACAAATATCTGTCCTGCGACCGCGGGCTCTTTGAGCTGAAATATTTCTTCACCTCGGCGATCCAGTCGTCGGAGGGCGAGGAGGCGGTGTCGTCGGAGGCGGTGAAAACCCGCATCCGCGCGCTGATCTCGGCGGAAACCGCCGACACCATCCTGTCCGACGACAAGCTGGTCGAGGTACTGCGCGCCGAGGGCTTCGATATCGCGCGGCGCACGGTGGCGAAATATCGCGAGGCGCTCGGCCTCGGCTCCAGCGTCCAGCGCCGCCGCGCCGCGCTGCTGAACGGCGCCTGCGCGGCTTAGCGCCGACCCGTCATCCCCGCGAAGGCGGGGACCCAGTCCAACAAATGACTTTGCCCGCTGCCGCGGGCGCCTCTCATCGTGCTGGATCCCCGCCTTCGCGGGGACGACGAAGAGGGGTCAATCCGCTGGCAGCCCGTCGATGAACCCGTCGATCTCCGCCGCGACGCGCTCGGCGACCGGCTCGTGGAACAGCCAGTGGCTGGCGCCCGGCAGTTCGCGATAGTCGACCTGGCCCGTCAGCTGCCGCGCCGTCGCGCGCGCGGTCGATACCGAGGTGATGCGGTCATGGTCGCCGACCAGCACCAGCGCCGGCATGTTGAGCCGCGCATAGTCGACCTTGGTGCCCTTCGCCGGATCGGCCCAGGCCATCGCGGTCTGGAACAGCACGCGGCCCGAATCCCAGATCAGCGCGTCGATCTCGCGCTCGGCGATGTCGGCGGGCACCTCGTTGAAGATGCCCCAGCGCGCCCGCTCGCGATCGATCAAGGTCGGCTTCTTCCACCAGCTCTTCTGCGTCGTCACCCCGAACACGGTGCGCAACGGCGCAAGGCTGATGCTGCCCGTCGTCGCGGTCGGCGCCGGCGACAGCAGCACCAGCGCCCGCGGCGGCAAGCGCTCGGCGGCGAGCTGCGCCAGCATTCCGCCCATCGAATGGCCGATGATCACCGGCGCCTCGTCTAGCTGCTGGAGCTGGTCGATCAGGAAGGCGACATAGTCGCCGACGCCGATCTCGCCGAGTTGCGGCGCGGGCGGATCGCCCGGCTCGGCATCGTGGAAGGGCAGCGCCGGCGCATAGGTCTTGTGACCGCGCGCTTCGAAATGCGCACGCAGCCCGTCCCACACGCGCGGGCGGCTCCACATGCCGTGGATGAAGAACAGCGGCGGCCGGTTCATGCGCGCGACCTTACTGGACGACGCCGCTGGCGGCGAGCACCGCCATCGTCACCACGTCCGAAGCGCCCGAGGTCATCGGCACGATCTGCACCGGCTTCGCCATGCCGACCAGCATCGGGCCGATAACGCGGCCGCCACCGATTTCCTTCAGCAGCTTCGCCGAGATGTTGGCGGCGTGGAGACCCGGCATGATCAGCACATTCGCCGGCCCCGACAGGCGCGAGAAGGGATAGACTTTCGCCATGTCGCGGTTGAGCGCGACGTCGGCCGACATTTCGCCCTCATATTCGAACGGCACCTGGCGTGTATCGAGGATCTCGACCGCCTCGCGCAGGTTGCCGACGATCGTGCCGGCCGGGTTGCCGAAGTTCGAATAGGACAGGAACGCAACACGCGGTTCCTGCCCGAGCCGCTTCGCCACCGCCGCGGTCTGCTCGGCGATGTCGGCGAGCATCTCGGCGGTCGGCCGCTCGTTCACCGCGGTGTCGGCGACGAAGATCGTCTGGCTGCGGCCGACGAACATGTGGATGCCGAAGGGGATATGGCCGTCGGCCTGGTCGATGACCTGGCTGACCTGCCCCATCACCTGTCCGAAGTGGCGGGTGACGCCCGACACCATCGCATCGGCCTCGCCGAGATCGACCATCAGCGCCGCGAAGATGTTGCGCTCATGGTTGACCATACGCTCGACGTCGCGCGGCAGGTGGCCCTTGCGCTGCAGCCGCGCGTACAGCCGCTCGACCATTTTCGGGACCAGCGGTGAGTTGGAGCTGTTGTGGATCTCGAAAGCATCGAGATCATCGACGCCGATCCGCACCAGCGCATCCTTCACCGCCGCCTCGCGGCCGACCAGCACCGGAATGCCATAGCCGGCGTCGCGGAACGACACGGCGGCGCGCAGCACCACTTCCTGTTCGCCCTCGGCGAACACCACGCGGCGCGGGTTGGTCCGCGCCGTTTCGAAGCTGCCCGCGAGCACCGAAGTGGTCGGGTTGAGCCGGGCGCGCAGGTCGTGGCGATAGGCGGCCATGTCGGCGATCGGCTTCTTGGCGACGCCGGTGTCCATCGCCGCCTGCGCCACCGCCGCCGGCACCACGTCGATGAGGCGCGGATCGAAGGGGGCGGGGATGATATAGTCGCTGCCGAACTTCTTGGTGCCGCCACCATAGGCCGAGGCGACCTCGTCGGGCACCGCCTCCCGCGCCAGCGAGGCCAGCGCACGCGCCGCGGCGAGCTTCATCTCCTCGTTGATTGTCGTGGCGCGCACATCGAGCGCGCCGCGGAAGATGTAGGGGAAGCCCAGCACGTTGTTGACCTGGTTCGGATAGTCCGAGCGGCCGGTGGCGACGATCGCGTCCTGCCGAACCGCCGCAACCTCCGCCGGCGTCACTTCGGGGTCGGGGTTGGCCATCGCGAAGATGATCGGCTTGTCGGCCATCGACTTCACCATCGCCGGCGTCACCGCGCCCTTGACCGAGAGGCCGAGGAACACGTCGGCGCCGCGCATCGCGTCTTCGAGGCTGCGCGCGTCGGTCTTCGCCGCATGCGCCGACTTCCACTGGTTCATGCCGTCGGTGCGGCCCTGGTAGATGACGCCCTTTGAATCGCACATCAGCACCTGATCGTGCGGCACGCCCATCGCCTTCACCAGCTCGGTGCAGGCGATCGAGGCGGCACCGGCGCCGTTCACCACCATGCGCACGTCCTTGGGATCGCGGCCGGTCAGGTGCAGCGCGTTGATCAGGCCGGCGACGGCGATGATCGCGGTGCCATGCTGATCGTCGTGCATCACCGGGATGTTCATCTTCTCGCGCAGCCGCTGCTCGATGACGAAGCATTCGGGGGCCTTGATGTCCTCGAGGTTGATGCCGCCGAAGCTCGGCTCCATCAGCGCCACGGCGTTGCAGAAGGCGTCGACATCCTCGGTGGCGAGCTCGAGATCGATCGAGTCGACGTCGGCGAAACGCTTGAACAGCACCGCCTTACCCTCCATCACCGGCTTCGACGCCAGCGCGCCGAGATTGCCCAAGCCCAGGATGGCGGTGCCGTTGGAGATGACGGCGACGAGGTTGCCCTTCGCCGTATAATCGTAAGCGGTCTCGGGATCGGCGGCGATCGCGCGCACCGGCACCGCGACGCCGGGCGAATAGGCGAGGCTCAAATCGCGCTGCGTCGCCATCGGCTTCGTCGCGATCACCTCGATCTTGCCGGGCCGCCCCGACGAGTGGAACAGCAGCGCCTCGCGGTCGGAGAACTGAACGTCGGTCTTCTCGGCCATTATCATCTCCCCAGATATCCCTGCTTAGGGGCCGCCCTCCCTTTTTCGCAAGGGGGCGCGCGCAAAACCCGTTCTGCGCGGCCGATGACGCCGCTATGACGGGGGCGATGAACGCCCCCATGTCCCCCGCCATTCCCGCCTCGGCGACGCCGATGATGGCGCAATATCTCGCGATCAAGTACCAGGCGCCCGACTGCCTGCTCTTCTATCGCATGGGCGATTTCTACGAGCTGTTCTTCGACGACGCGGTCGCCGCCGCCGCCACGCTCGACATCGCGCTCACCAAGCGCGGCCAGCATCTCGGCGAGGACATTCCGATGTGCGGCGTGCCGGTGCATGCCGCCGAGAATTATCTCGCCCGCCTGATCAAGGCCGGCCACCGCGTCGCCATCGCCGAGCAGACAGAAGATCCGGCCGAGGCGAAGAAGCGCGGGTCGAAATCGGTGGTCGCGCGCGACATCGTCCGGGTGGTCACGCCGGGCACCCTGACCGAAGACGCGCTGCTCGACGCGCGCGCACACAATTATCTCGCGGCACTCGCCGAGGTTGGCGACATGCTGGCGCTGGCGTGGTGCGACGTGTCGACCGGCGGCTTCCGCACCTTGGCGCTCAGCCGCGCGACGCTCGACGCCGAACTGGCGCGCCTGTCCCCCGCCGAGCTGATCGCCCCCGAAGGCCTTGCGCCGATCCCGGCCACCGAACTGCCGCGCGACCGCTTCGATTCCGGGCGCGGCGCCGAACGGCTGAAGCGGCATTTCGGCGTGTCGACGCTCGACGGCTTCGGCAGGTTCGAGCGGGCCGAGCTAGCCGCCGCCGGCGCGCTGCTCGCCTATCTCGAAGAGACGGGCAAATCGTCACTGCCGCAACTGTCGCCGCCGCAGCCGCAGCTCGCCGGCAGCGCCATGCTGATCGACGCCGCCACCCGCGCCAGCCTCGAACTCACCCGCTCGGCCGCCGGCACGCGCGGCGGCAGCCTGCTCGATGCGATCGACCGCACCGTCACCGGCGCCGGCGCGCGGCTGCTCGCCGACGATCTTGCCGCCCCGCTGACCGACGCGGCGATGGTGGCGGCGCGCCACGACATGGTCGGCTGGTTCGTCGAGGACGCGATCACCCGCAGCCGCACCCGCGACGCGCTGCGCAGCGCCCCCGATCTCGAACGCGCGCTCTCCCGCCTGTCGGTCGGCCGCGGCGGCCCGCGCGACCTCGGCATGATCCGCGACGGCCTCGCCGCCGCCGTCGAGCTGAAGGCGATGCTGGCCCGGGCGGCCACCGTCGAGCTGCCACCGCTTCTCACCGCGACGCTCGCCGAGATCGGCGATCATGCCGCGCATATCGCCGCGCTCGCCGCCGCGCTGGTCGCCGAGCCGCCGCTCGACATGGCTAACGGCGGCTATATCGCACCGGGCTACGACGCCGCGCTCGACGAGCTGCGCAGCGCCTCGGCCGATGGCCGGCGGCTGATCGCCGCGCTCGAGGCGCGCTACCGCGACGAGACGGCGATCCCCGGATTGAAGGTCCGGCACAACAATGTGCTCGGCTACCATATCGAGGTGACGCAGAAGCACGCCGATGCGCTGATGAAGGCGGACTCAGGCTTCATCCACCGCCAGACGCTTGCCGGCGTCGTTCGCTTCGGCACCCCCGAGCTGCACGACCTCGCGACCAAGATCCTGCACGCCCACGACCATGCGCTCGCCGCCGAGGCCGCGCATTTCGAAGAGCTGCGCGGCGGCGTGCTGGCCGAAGGCACCGCCATCCGCGCCACCGCCGGCGCACTCGCCCGCATCGATGTCGCAGCGGCGCTCGCCGAACTGGCGGCAGGCGAGGGCTGGGCGCGCCCGACGATCGACGACGGCGCCGGTTTCGCCATCGAAGGCGGGCGGCACCCAGTGGTCGAGGCCGCGCTGCGCCGGTCGCGCGAGCCGTTCGTCGCCAACGACTGCGACCTCGGCCCCGCCTCCCGCCTGTGGCTGATCACCGGCCCCAACATGGCGGGTAAATCGACCTTCCTTCGCCAGAATGCGCTGATCGCCGTGCTGGCGCAGATGGGCAGCTTCGTGCCGGCGGCCAGCGCCAAGCTCGGCATCGTCGACAAGCTGTTCAGCCGCGTCGGCGCCTCGGACAATCTCGCGCAGGGCCGGTCGACCTTCATGGTCGAAATGGTTGAGACGGCGGCAATCCTCAGCCAGGCGACGTCACGCTCGCTGGTTATCCTCGACGAGGTCGGCCGCGGCACCTCGACCTACGACGGCCTCGCCATCGCCTGGGCGGTGCTGGAGGCGGTGCATGACGATCTCGCCTGCCGCTGCCTGTTCGCGACGCACTATCACGAGCTGACGCGGCTTTCCGACCGGCTCGACTGCCTGTCGCTGCATACGGTGAAGGTGCGCGAGTGGAAGGGCGAGCTGGTGTTCCTGCACGAGCTGACCGCCGGCGCCGCCGACCGCTCCTACGGCCTCGCCGTGGCGAAGCTCGCCGGCCTGCCGCCGCCCGTGGTGGCGCGCGCCGGCGAGGTGCTGGGGCGGCTGGAAGCGGGCAAGGCGAAGACCGGCGGGCTGGCAGCCGCGCTCGACGAGTTGCCGCTGTTCGCCAGCGTCGCCAAGGCCGAGCCGGCTGCGATCGCCGATGCGCTACGTGCCCGCCTCGACACGATCCGCCCCGACGACCTCAGCCCGCGCGAGGCGCTGGAATTACTCTACGAGCTGAAGGCATTGCGCGGCGACGGATAGTCCCCTCGCCCGCTTGCGGGAGAGGGAGGGGCCCGCCGCGAAGCGGTGGGAGGGTGAGGGTGTCTGCCGGACGGAAGCTCGCTGACGCTCGCACACCCTCACCTAACCTCTCCCGCAAGCGGGAGAGGGACACACTCAGTCCTCGCCATACCCGCCGATCGCGTCGAACATCGCGGTCAGCGCCTGGCGCTCGGCTTCCGACAGCTCCGGGCGCCACACTTCGAACAGCAGGATGGCGCGGGCGCTCGTCCCGTCGTTCCACGCCTCATGCTCGATACTGTCGTCGAACAGCAACGCCTTGCCCGCCTCGACCGTCCGCGTCTGGTTACCGACGCGCAGGCGGCACCCCTCGGGCACGATCAGCGGGATGTGGCAAATGAGGCGGGTGTTCAGATAGCCGCTGTGCGGCTCGATATGCGTGCCGGGCTTCAGGATCGAGAACAGCGCCATCGGCGAGCGGCCGGCGATGCGCGGGATCGGCGCCTTGGCCAGCGCCGCCATCGTCACCGGGCAGCGCGCGGCGTTCGCCGCGACCGGCTCGCCACTTTTCCACAGGTGGAAGGCGCTCCAGCGCGTGTCGTCGAGCAGCGCGTGCGGCCGTGCCGGCCGGTCCTTCGGCCTTTCGATGTAGGGCACCGTGCCGCTGTCGTCGGCGAGTACGCTTTCCGCCTCGGCGCGGATCGCGTCGGCCATCGCCTCGATCTCGACCAGCCACGGGAAGTCGTGCGGCTCGTAGAAGGCGGTGTGCGGCAGCCCGGGGTAGAAGAAGCTCTTCGGCTCCTGGAAATAGGGCTGCTTCCGGCCCGTCATGATGTCGATCGCCTCGGCGAAGCGCGGCGGCCGCGTTGCGCCGGCGCCGTCGAGCGCCGCCTGCAGATGCGCCTCGAACCGCGCGTCGGTCGCCGCCTTGGCATCGGCGGCGCGGCGCAGCCGCTCAAGCAGATCGGCCGGCAGCCCCTGCTGCTCCGCCGCGATGCGGATCGCCTGCCCGTACCAGCCGGTGGCGGCGCGGTCGTCACCCTGGGCGGCGAGCGCGTCGCCCTTCATCGTCATCGCGTAGAGGTTGGTGTGATCGACGGCGAGCACGCGGTCGACCGCGCCGCTTACCGCCGGCCAGTCGCCGAGCGCCTCGCAGGATTGCGCGAGGAGCAGCCAGAGTTGCGGGGTGGCGCGCCCGGTCGCGACCACCGCTTCGAAGGCGGTGCGGGCGGCAGCGGCATTGCCGGCGCGAAGCGCGGCGACGCCGGCCTCGGCCTGCGTCTGGATGTCGGTGGGAGAAGAAGCCATGCGCGCTTCCTAGGCCGCGGCAACTCCTCGCGCAAATGCAGCGGATGGCGCTCGCGCGCATCCATGCCTAGATAGCGGCCATGTCGTGGCGCTTCGACCAGATACCCAACCGCCGGGCGATCATCGATCGCCGTGCGCTCGCCGATGGCCTGCGCGCCATCGAGGCGGCGACCGACGATATCGCAGCGCGCCGCCATCAGCTCGTCGCGCTGCTGCGGCAGGCGATGAAGGATGGCCGCGCCGAGCTGAAGTGCCGCATCGCCGAGACGCCGCACCGCGGCATCGAGCTGGCGTCCTCCTATGCCTTCCTCACCGACCAGTTGCTGCGCCTGACCTACGACTTCGTCACTCAGTCGATGTACCGGGTGATCAACCCGACCACCGCCGAGCGTATGACCCTGGTCGCGGTCGGCGGCTACGGGCGCGGCGAGATGGCGCCCTTCTCTGATGTCGACATCATGTTCCTCACGCCCTGGAAGCAGACGGCGTGGGGCGAGCAGGTCATCGAATCGATCCTCTATATCCTCTGGGATCTGGGCCTGAAGGTCGGCCATAGCAGCCGCTCATTGGACGAGATGGTGCGCGCGGCGAAGGAGGATCTGACGATCCGCACCGCGCTGCTCGAGGCGCGCTTCGTCTGGGGCGACCAGCCGCTCTATGACGAGGCCGCGGCCCGCTTCGCCCGCGAGGTCGTTTCCGGCACCGCCCGCGCCTTCGTCGCCGACAAGCTTACCGAGCGCGACGCGCGCCACAAGCGGATGGGCGACAGCCGCTATGTCGTCGAGCCCAATCTGAAGGAGGGCAAGGGCGGCCTGCGCGATCTGCACACGCTCTTCTGGATCGGCAAATATGCCTATCAGGTGCAGAGCGTGCCCGAGCTGGTCGAGAAGGGCCTGCTGACCAAGGCCGAGCTGCGCCAGTTCCTGCGCGCCGAAAATCACCTCTGGGCGGTGCGCATCAACCTCCACGACCTCGTCGGCCGCGCCGACGAGCGGCTGACCTTCGATGTGCAGCGCGAGCTGGCCGCGCGCCTGCGCTACGCCGAGCGGCAGGGGATGAGCGCGGTCGAGCGCTTCATGCGCCATTATTTCCTCACCGCGCGGCAGGTCGGCGACCTGACCGGCCTGTTCCTCGCGCATCTGGAGGAGAGCTTCGGCAAGAAATCCTCGTGGCTGCCGACGCTCAACCGCCGCCCGCGCAAATTGAACGGCTTCTCGCTGGTGCGCGGCCGCATCGGCGTGCCGTCCGACGATTTCTTCCGCGAGGACCCGATCCGGCTGCTCGAGCTCTTCCAGCTGGCCGACGCCAACGGCCTTGAGATCCATCCGCTGGCAATGCGGCAGGCGGGCCGCGACGCCGTGCTGATCACCGAGATCATCCGCCGCGACCCGCGCGCCAACAAGCTGTTCCTCGACGTGCTGACCAACAAGCGCGACCCGGAAACGGTGCTGCGCTGGATGAACGAGGCCGGGGTGTTCGGCCGCTTCGTGCCCGACTTCGGCCGCGTCGTCGCGCAGATGCAGTACGACATGTACCACCATTATACGGTGGACGAGCACACCATCCGCGCCATCGGCCTGCTCGCCAGGATCGAGAAGGGCGAGCTGAAGGAGGATCACCCGCTCGGCAGCGCGATCATCCATCAGATCGTGTCGCGGCGCGTGCTCTATGTCTCGGTGCTGCTGCACGACATCGCCAAGGGGCGGCGCGGCGACCACAGCGAACTCGGCGCCGACGTGGCGATGAAGCTGTGCCCGCGCTTCGGGCTGACCGCCGCCGAAACCGAGACCGTCGCCTGGCTGGTGCGCTGGCATCTGCTGATGTCGAACACCGCGTTCAAGCGCGACCTCGCCGACTTCAAGACCATCCTCGACTTCAGCGAGGCGATCCAGTCGCCCGAGCGCCTGCGCCTGCTGCTGCTGCTCACCGTCGTCGACATCCGCGCGGTCGGCCCCGGCATCTTCACCCAGTGGAAGGCGCAGCTGCTGCGCGACCTCTATGAATCCGCCGAGGAAGTGCTTCGCCTCGGTCACAAGCAGACAGGCCGAAACGAGCGCATCGCGGTGAAGCAGGAAGCGCTCGCCGCCACCTTGGGCTGGAAAGGTGACCGCTTCACCAGGCTCGCCAAGCGCTTCTTCGATCCCTATTGGATTGCCGAGACGCCCGAGGCGCTCGCCGTCAACGCGCGGCTGGTCGCCGAGGCCGACGCGGCGGGGCAGCCGCTCGCCGTCGCCACCACCGTCGAGGCCGGGCGCGGCACCACCCTGGTCTCGGTCTACGCCGCCGACCATCCGGGTCTTTTCTACCGCATCGCCGGTGCGATCAGCCTCGCCGGCGCCAACATCCTCGACGCGCGCATCCACACCACGCGCGACGGCATGGCGCTCGACAATCTCGTCGTGCAGGATCCGCTCGGCGGCCCGTTCGACGAGCCGGCGCGGCTCGACCGGCTGCGCCAGACCATCGAGGACGGCCTCGCCGGCCGGGTGAAGCTCGCCGACCGGCTCGCCGCGCGCCCGCTCGCAAGGCGCCGCGCCGAGGTGTTCAACGCCGAGCCCAACGTGCTGATCGATAACCGTGCGTCGAACCGCTACACGGTGGTCGAGGTCAACGCGCTCGACCGGCCGGCGCTGCTCTATGCGCTGACCTACGCGCTGTTCCAGGCGCGCGTGACCATCCATTCGGCGCACATCGCCACCTATGGCGAGCGCGCGATCGACGTCTTCTACCTGACTGACCTGATGGGCGAGAAGATCGACAACGGCCCGCGGCTGAAGGCGCTCGAAAAGAAGCTCCTCGCCATCGCCGCCAGCCCCGAGGCCAAGGCCGAAGCGGCGTAGCGAGATACGCTCCTCCAATTCCGTCATACCGGCGAAAGCCGGTATCCAGTCGACGCCCGGTCTGGATACCGGCTTTCGCCGGTATGACGGTTGGGGGTGATTGGGGACGCGGGATATCCGGGCAGGCCTGCGACCCCACCGTTCCCTGACATAGTTCACCTGCCCGACAAAAAAGGCCCGCCTCCCAAGGGAGACGGGCCCAGCGCGAAACCTCTGTTCGTCTAGAACTTGGTGCGCACCGTGATGCCATACATGCGCGGCTCGCCCGGGAAGGCGACGAACAGCTGGTTGGCGGTCGCGGCATTGCCGTTCTGCACGGCGCGGAAGGTGCCGCCGCCCTGCAGCGGCATGTCCGCCGTCACCTGCTGATAGCGTTTGTTGAGGAGGTTCTGCCCCCACAGCTCGACGCCCCATTTGCGGTCCTGCCCGAACAGGCCGACGCGGCCGTTGAACAGGATGTAGCCGTCCTGCTCCTTTTCGAGGTCGATGTCGGAGCCGGTGTTGATGTCGCTCTGGAAGCGATAGTCGAGGTAGAACAGCGCCGACATGTCGTCCGACACCGGCGGCGTCCAGGTGATCGAGCCTGTCGTCGAGAATTCCGACGAGAACAGCCGCTCGCCCGGCAGCTGGAACAGCACCGGCGACAGCGGCCGGCCGTTGGTGCCGGTCAGATTGTTGCGATAGCGCGAGTCGAGATAGGTGAAGCCGGCACCGAGCTGCAGGTAGGGCGCCGGATTGGCGAACACCTCGATCTCCATGCCCTCCGAGCGCACGCCCGGCTGCAACCGGTTGGCCGCGCAGGCGCCGGTCAGGGCGCTGGCGTCGCGGTCGGCCCCGTTCAGGCTGTCCTTGCAGCTCGCGATGTTGGTGACTTCGAAGTTCACGCCGTTGAAGGTGTTGAGCTGGAAGTCGTCGAAGTCCTGCCGGAAGAAAGCGACATTCACGTCGATGCCCGGCCCGTCCCATTTGATGCCGAGTTCATAGGCATCGACCTTCTCCGCCGCGAACTGCAGGTCGGCCGCTTCCGGCCGACCGTTGCCCGGCGTGTTGGCGGGCCCCGCCAGCGGCGCGACGCAGGCCGGGTTGAAGGTGGCGTTGCAGACGCGGTCGAGCGCCGAGGTATCGAGGTTGTAGCCGCCCGCCTTGTAGCCCTTCGAATAGGAGCCGTAGATCAGCAGGTTGCTGGTCGGCGTGAAGCTCAGCACGCCGGTGCCGGTCCACTCGCCGTCCTTGATGCTGGTGCCGGCCTGGGTGCCGGTGAAGCCGATCGCGGTATTGTTGATGACGCAGGGCAGGGTCTGCAGCGCCTGCAGCGGCGAGTTCACCACCAGCGAGCAGATGCTGTTGTTGGTCTGCGTCGTCGACGACAAATCCTTGCGCTCGTTGGTGTAGCGCGCGCCGACCGTCATCGAGATCAGGTCGGGCACCACCTCGAACACATTGTGCGTGAAGAAGGCGTAGTTGCGGCTGTCCTGCTTGAAGGTGTTGCGCACCACGCCGGTGTTGTTGATCGCCAGCGCCGGCTGGCCGAGCGCGGCGGCCACCGAGCCGAAGCCGGGCCGCGCCGGATTGGCGATCAGCGCCGACAGCAGCGGGATGTTGGCGCGCGCCGGGTTGCCGGCCGGCAGCGCGTTCAACGCGGCGATCGTCCCCTGCACCACCGGTACGTTGGCGCAGAACGGGTTGGTCGGCAGCACCGCCGTCGGCAGCACCTGCGCGAACAACAGGCAGTTGGCGAAGCGCTCGAAGTCGGCGCCGTACTTGATGTCGTCGTCGACGTTCAGCGTCTCGTCGGCGTAATAGGCGCCGACCAGCCAGTCGAGGCGATCGTCGAACGCCGAGCCCTGCAGGCGAAGCTCCTGCGTGAAGGTGCGGAAGCGCCGGTCGAGGTCGGTGCGCTTCAGGATATCGAGCGCGTTGAAGTCGCCGTCCTGGCCCTGCGCGTTCTTATAGTCGCGGTACGAGGTGACCGAGGTCAGCTTCGCCGAGTCCAGATCCCAGTTGAGTTCGCCCGAGAGGCCCCAGTCCTTGGTGTCGGAGCGGTAGGGCACGCCCGGCGTCGTCGCGGTCTGGCGGACGTAAAGCTGGCCCGCCGGCGCCGCCTGGATGTTGGCGCCGAGCGCGTTCATGATCGGCGCCAGCGTGTTCGGCGAGGCGACCACCTCGCCCGACGCGTTGCGCGACAGGTTGCGGATCGGGTTCTGGTAGACGCCGCCGCAGCAATTCTCGTCGCGCATGGCGTAGTCGCCGATCAGGCGGAAGCTGATGTCCTCGGTCGGCTCGAACAGCATCTGGCCGCGCACCAGCCAGCGGTCGCGGTCGTTGACATCGGGCTCGCCCGGCGTCGCCTGCCGGATCAGGCCATCGCGCTTCTGCCAGACGCCGTCGATGCGCGCGGCGATGCCCTCGCTCACCGGGCCGGTCACGCCGCCGTCAAGGCGCATATAGTTGTAGTTGCCGTAGGTGCCCGAAGCGTAGCCGCCGAAGTCGAACTTCGGGCCGGCGGTGACGATGTTGAGCAGGCCGGCCGAGGCGTTGCGGCCGAACAGCGTGCCCTGCGGGCCGCGCAGCACTTCGACGCGCTCGATCTCGCCGAGTTCGGAGAGGCCGACGCCGGTGCGGCTGCGGTAGACGCCGTCGATGAACAGGGCGACCGAGCTTTCGAGGCCGGGGTTCTCACCCACGGTGCCAACGCCGCGGATACGCGCGGTGAAGTTCACTTCGCTGGTCGCGCCCGAGACAATCAGCGACGGCGCCAGCTGGTTAAGCGCGCGAATGTCGGTAACTCCCGAATTGTCGAGCTGCTCGTTGGAGAGCGCCGACACGGCGATCGGCACGTCGGACAGCGCCTGCGCGCGCCGCGTGGCGGTGACGATGATCTCGGCATTGTCGGTTTCGGCCGCGGCGGTCGCCGGCGCCGTCGTCTGCGAACTGTCCTGCGCAAAGGCCGGCGCGGCCACGAGCAACGCAAACGACGCCGACGCGAGCAAAGTGCTCTTGGTCATCGAAATCCTCCCCAATATTTCCCCGGTACGGCTTTTCGCCTGTTTCCCGTCGTGTCGCAGGCTGTGGAGCGGCGGGCCAGCCGTCAAGCGTCGCAGGGGAGGCAGGTCCCGTTCATCTATGGAATGTGTCGGACGTGTAACAGTCAAAAAGATAGGCCCGCGCCGGGTGACGCGGGCCTTTGAAGGTATCGGCGCAGCGGCGCAGGCCGCCGCGTCGTTAGAACTTGGTGCGAACCGTCACGCCGTAGGTGCGCGGCTCCGCCAGGTAGCTGGAGAAGATCTGGTTCGCCGTGCCGAAGCCGTTGGCGGCGCCGAGCTGACGCACCTGGGCGATGCTGTTGCTGCCCTGGTACGGCGCGTTGAACGCCACCTGCTGGTAGTTCACGTTGAACAAATTCTGGCCCCAGAACTCAAGCGCCCAGCGCTTGTCCGGCCCGCGGATGCCGATGCGGCCGTTGACCAGCGCGAAGCCGTCCTGCTCCTTCTCCGGGAACAGATCCGAGCCCGTGTTGTAGTCGGACGCGAGGCGCGTATCGAGGTAGAACAGCGCGCTGAGCCCGTTGCCGCCGATCGGCGGGGTATAGGACAGCGACGCCGTCACGACATGCTCCGGCGCGTTCGACAGGTTGTCGCCCGGCAGCAGGAACAGCGCCGGATCGAGCGGCGCGCCGGTCTGGTTGCCGACGAGGTTGTTGCGGAACTTGGTGCGGGCATAAGTGTAACCCGCGGTGACCGCGAGGTAATCGGCCGGGAACATCGAGGCTTCGATCTCGACGCCCTTCGACACCAGGCCCGGCTTCACGTCACCCGGCGCGCAAGCGCCGGTCGTGCCCGACGCGTCACGGTCGGCCCCGTTCAGGTCGGTGCCGCAGGCGTTGACGTTCTGCACGAGGAAGACCGAGCCGTTGAACGTGTTCAACTGGAAGTTCTCGAACTCCTGGTAGAAGCCGGCGACGTTGATGTTGAACGAGCCGCCCGCATATTTCGCGCCGATTTCGAAGGCGTCGACCTTCTCCGGCGAGAACTGCAGGTTGGCGACGTCCGACGCGACCGGCGCCGAGAAGGGCAGGCGCAGCGCCGAGCGGTCGAGGTTGAAGCCGCCCGCCTTGTAGCCCTTCGAGTAGGAGCCGTAGCCCATCAGGTCGTCGGTGAACTTGTACGAGATGACGCCCGTGCCGGTCCACTCGCTCTCGTCGCGGCTGTCGCTGAGCTGCAGGCCATTGATGGCCGACGAGGAATTGCCCTGGCAGGTCAGGTTGATGATGCCGAGCAGCAGCGCGCGCGCCGTCGCCTGCGCCGGCGCGGTCAGCGAGTTGGCGATCGGGCCGAGCTGGGCCTGCTGCGCCGGGCAGGCGAGGTTGTTGTTCGACAGCGAGGCGTCGAAGTCCTTGCTCTCGTCGGTGTAGCGGACACCCAGCGTCACCGACAGGCGGTCGGTCACGTTGAAGATGTTGTGGGTGAACAGCGCCCAGTTCTTGCTGTCCTGATTGTAGGTCGAGCCGGCGACGTCGCCGACGCCGTTGACCGTCGACAGGCGGTTGAGGCCCGCCACGAACGCCGGCGCCAGCGCGCCAAACGGGCCCGCCGGGGTGAACAGCGTCGCCGCGCCGGCCGGGCTGAGGCAGCCCGGGTTGGCCGGGTTGCGCAGCGCCGCCGCCGGGTTGATCGTCGCGACGATGCGGCAGGCGGCGAAGGCGCCGTATTGCGAGCCGAAGGTCGTGTCGTCGAACACCGTCAGGTCCTCGGCGGCGTAATAGGCGCCGAACAGCCAGTCGAGCTTGTCGTCGAACGCCGAGCCCTGGAGACGCAGCTCTTGGCTGAACGTCTTGAACTTGCGATACGAATCCTCTCGGAACAGCAGGTCGACATTGCCATAGTCGAGGTCGGCGGCGCCGCCCGACTTATATTCGCGATAGCCAGTGATCGAGGTCAGCGTGCCGAACGACATGTCGTAGTCGGCCTGCACCGACAGACCGTAGTCCTCGGTCTTGTTCTGGAAGCTGCGGCCCGGCGAAACGGCGATGTCGCGGCTGTAGGTGTCGGTGTTGATGATGCCGCCGAGGCTCTGCAGCACCGAGACGATGCGGTTGCTCGCCGCGATGGTGGCGTCGCCCGGCACCGTCGGCGTCGTGTCGCTGCTCTCGGTGATGTTGATGATCGCGGCGCCGCAGCAGCTCTCGTCGCGCGTCGTGTAGTCGCCGATGATGCGGACTTCGAGGTCGTCGTTCGGCTCGAACAGCAGCTGGCCGCGGACGAACAGGCGGTCGCGATCGTTGGCGTCGTCGCCCGACACCACGTCGGTGTAAAAGCCGTCGCGCTTCACATAGACGCCGTCGATGCGCATCGCGAGCGTCTCGCTCTTGCCGATCGGGCCGGTCAGGCTGCCGGCGGCGCGGATGTGATCATAGTTGCCGTAGGTGAACTCGGCCGCGCCCTCGGACTCGTAGGACGGCTTCTTCGAGATGATGTTGATGAGGCCGGCCGAGGCGTTGCGGCCAAACAGCGTGCCCTGCGGGCCGCGCAGTACTTCGACGCGCTCGATCTCGCCGAGCTCGTTCAAACCGATGCCCGAGCGCGAGCGATAGACGCCGTCGACGAACACCGCGACCGAGCTTTCGAGGCCGGGGTTGTCGCCGACGGTGCCGATGCCGCGGACGCGCGCCGAGCCGTTGGACTCGCTGCCGGTCGACGACACGAGCAGCGACGGGGCGAGCTGGTTCAGCTGGCGGATGTCGCTGGCGCCCGAATTCTGCATGGTTTCGGCGGAGACCGCCGACACGGCGATCGGCACGTCCGACAGCGCGGTGGCGCGGCGGGTGGCGGTGACGATGATCTCTTCGGCACCGGCCTCGGGCGCGGCGGCGTCGCTGGCGACGGCGGCCTCGGCGGCGGTGGAAGCGGCAGCATCACCCGTGGGCTGGGTGGCGTCCTGGGCGAAAGCGGCATGAGCGGTCAGCAGCGCAACCGACGCGGACGCGAGAAGCAGACTCTTTTTCACTCGAAACTCCCCAATATACGGCGGCCTTTGAGGGGGGACCGCTCCGGGCGTGCTGGTGAAGTCAGGGGCGCGCAGCGTCAAGTGAGGTCTGCGCAATGGGCAATCGCCGTGTTAACTGTTGCCCAAGCACAACAAAATCGGGGGGGATTCCCTATGAGCAGTGGTAGGTTGGCCGGCAAGATCGCGCTGGTGACCGGCGGCGCCTCCGGCCTCGGAGCCGCGACGGCGCGCAAATTCGCCGCCGAGGGCGCCCGCGTGCTGCTTACCGACATCGACACCGACGGCGCCGCGCGCGTGGCCGCCGACATCGGCGACGCGGCGGCGTCCTGCCGCCATGACGTCACCAGCGAGGCCGACTGGCAGGCGGCCGTCGCGGAAGCCGAGGCAAAATTCGGCGGCCTCCACATCCTCGTCAACAACGCCGGCATCGCGCCCGCCGGCACCGTCGAGGACACCAGCCTCGAGGAGTGGCGGCGCGTCCACGCCATCGACCTCGACGGCGTGTTTCTGGGGTGCAAGCTGGCGCTGCCGCTGATCGCCGCGACGACGGCGCGCGAGGGCTCACGCGGCTCGATCCTCAACGTCTCGTCGATCGCCGGCATCATCGCCGCCGCCAACATGGCGGCGTACAACTCGGCGAAGGCGGCCGTGCGCCACCTCACCAAGTCGGTGGCGCTGCATTGCGCGAAGGAACGCTATGCGGTCACCTGCAACTCGATCCACCCGACCTTCATCGACACGCCCATCATCGACAAGATGATCGGCGATCGCGACCGGGCGCAGTTGCTGGCGAAGTTCGCGCGGCAGGTGCCGGTGGGCCGCGTCGGCGAGCCCGACGATGTCGCCTTTGCCGCGCTCTACCTCTGTTCGGACGAGGCGAAGTTCGTCACCGGTGCCGAACTCTACATCGACGGCGGCATCGCGGCGATGTGACCTAGGCTCCGTACCCAATAAGGTTGCGCGGTTTGTTGGTTGTTGATTCAAGGTCTCTGCTG
>NZ_JBHRXV010000013.1:0-67879 GCF_042648405.1 Sphingoaurantiacus capsulatus
AGCAGAGACCTTGAATCAACAACCAACAAACCGCGCAACCTTATTGGGTACGGAGCCTAGCTGGTCTGCGCGACCTTACTTGTCATGGCCTTCCTGACGCCGTCCCGAACGCCATTCTTGGTGAGTTCAGACCCTACAGCTTCTTCTCGATCCGGTCGGTCAGTGACTGGTCGGTCAGCGCCTCGTCCAGCCGGTTGAGCGCCCCGACCACGCCGCCGGCCGCCGCATCGAGCTCGGCGGCGGCTTCCGACATCGCTCGCCACACCGGCGCCAGCTTGTCGGCGAGGCGGCGGCCGTCGTCGGTCAGCAACAGGAAGCGCTTTCGCGCATCACTGGGGTCGGGGCTGGTGGTGATCAGCCCTTCCGCCTGCAAGCCGCTCGCCGCCTGGCTGACCGCGGCGTGGCTGATGCCAAGCGTGCGGGCGAGCGTACCGACACTCGCCGGGCCGTTGCGATAAAGCTGGTCGAGCGGGCCGAACCAGCGCTGCTCGAACTTCACGCCGAGCCGCGCGTAGACCTGCCCGGCCTCGCGGTCGATCCGCTCCGACAATTGCCGCAATCGCGCCCCGATCGCCGCGCCGCCCTGCATCCGGGGATAATTCACGTCACTTGACATACGTAAGCACTTACGGGATTTTCGGAGCCGGTGGAAGAACGGGAAATCTAGCATGGGTGCGCAGCTATCGCGCAGGCACTTTATCGGCGCGGCGACCAGCTTGGCGGCGGCCTCGGCGAGCGGCGCATTCGCTGCCGAAGCCGACCCGAAAGCCGCGTTGCTGAAGGCTGAGATCGAGCGGCTGGCGCGTGAGGAGGATTTCTCCGGCGCGGTGCTGTTCGCGAAGGGCAACAACGTTCTGCTGCAAGGTGCCTGGGGTCTCGCCGAGCGCAACTTCGCGGTGCCGAACCGCGCCGACCTGCGCTTCAACCTCGCCTCGATGGGCAAGATGTTCACCAGCCTCGCGGTGATGCGCCTCGCCGCCGCCGGCAAGCTCGACCTCGACGCGCCGCTGATCTTCGCGTGGCCCGACTACCCCAACCGCGTGGTGGCCGAAGCCGTGACGCCGGCGCAGCTGCTGTCGCACATGTCGGGCCTCGGCAACTATGTCGAAGCCTTCATGGCCTATGCCGGGCCGCCGCTGCTGACCAACGACGATTATCTGCGGCTGTTCGTGAACGACCCGCTGCCGCAGCCGCCGGGCCAGCGCTTCGTCTATTCGAATTCGGGCTATGTGCTGCTCGGCTGCCTCGTCGAAAAGCTGACCGGCGAGCCGTTGTTCGATCATCTGCGCCGGACCCTCTGGGCGCCGCTCGGCATGACCGCGACCGGCCCGGCGCGCGCCGATCAGTCGGAGCCGGGCCTCGCCTACGGCTATTCGCGCGCGCTCGACCGGCCGGGCCACTGGCAGTCGAACCTCGACCCGCGCGCGCCGGTCGGGAGTGCTGCCGGCGGCATCTATTCGACCGTGGCCGACATCGACCGCTTCGCCGCCGCGCTCGCCGCCGGCACCCTGCTGCCGCCCGCGCTCGACAGGCGCTGGACCACCGGCGCCTTCCCCTATCGGCGCGGCAAATATGCGCTCGGCATCAGCGAGACGACCATCAACGGCCACCGCATCATCGGCCACACCGGCGGCCATCCCGGCATCGCCACCGAGCTGATGGTGTTCACCGACCCCGGCTACCGGCTGACCATCCTCACCAACGGCGAGGTCGACGGCTATTTCGCGCTCGCCGCCTTTGCGAAGAAGCTGCTGACCGGTGGCAGCGACGATGTCACCCGCAACCAGGATTTCGCCCGGTCGCTGGTGAAGGCGTTCGCGGAGGGTGGCGAGACGGCGGCGAGTGCGCTGCTTGCTGCGAAGCCGGCGGGCGTCGTCCCGAGCTACAGCCTGCTCGAGGTGCTGGGCCAGCGTTCCATCCATCGCGGCCAGACCGACCTAGGCCTTGGCGTGCTGCGCTTCGGTATCAGGGTGTCGCCCGACGACCCCTGGGCGCGCTGGAGCCTGGCCGAAGCGCTACGCCTCGCCGGCCGCCGCGACGCCGCGCTGGCGGCTTATCGCGACTATCTGACGAAGGCGCCCGACGACGCCGACGCCAAACGCTGGATCGAACGGCTGAGCCGCTAGTCACCTCAGCGTCATCGCGCAGCCACTTCAGCGCAACGCCCGCTTGGTAAGCGCGACTCGCGGCTTAGGTAGCGAGGGGACAAGCGATGGCGGCGCAGGCCCGGCTGGAGACGATGCGACCCGAGATGCTGGCACGCGGCGGGATGCCGTGGGGCGAACTGCCGGAGTGGATCCACGAACCCGACCATGAACCGACCGAACGGCGCGCGCGGCAGCGCCACCGCACGGTGTGGATTTCCGACATCCACCTCGGCACCGCGGGCTGCAACGCCGACCTGCTCGTCGATTTCCTGAAGTCGATCGAGTGCGACACGCTCTACCTCGTCGGCGACATCATCGATTTCTGGCGGCTGAAGCGGGGCTGGTACTGGCCGCCGCGCCACAACGACGTCATGCGCTGCATCCTGAAGATGGCGAAGAAGGGCACGCGCGTCGTCTACATCCCTGGCAATCATGATGAGGCGCTGCGCGATTATTGCGGCCTCAGCTTCGGCGGCGTCGAACTGGCGCGCGAGGCGGTGCACATCACCGCCGACGGCCGCAAGCTGCTGGTGGTGCATGGCGACATGTTCGACAGCGTCGTGGTGTTCGCCAAATGGCTCGCCCACCTCGGCGACCATGCCTACGAGATCACGCTGAAGCTCAACATCATGCTGAACGCGCTGCGCCGCCGCCTCGGCCTGCCCTATTGGTCGCTGTCGGCGCACCTGAAGAAAAAGGTGAAGAACGCCGTCGAATATATCTCGCGCTTCGAGGAAGCGGTGGCGCACGCCGCCGCCGAGCGCGGCGCCGATGGCGTCGTCTGTGGCCACATCCACACCGCCGAGATCCGCCAGTTCGGCGCGGTCACCTATTACAATGACGGCGACTGGGTGGAGAGCTGCACCGCGCTCGCCGAGGCCGACGACGGCAGCTTGCGCATCATTGATTGGGCCGAGCATCACCGGCGCGCGGTGCTGGCGGAAACGTTGGTGCTGGCCACCGCCTGAAACAGCCCCGCCTGAAACAGGAACGTCACGCGATCTTCGCAAAGCTGTCGCTTGCCGGCGGTACCCAGCCTCCCTGACTCTGGAGGGACCGTCAGATGACCGATTCGCGCGTGCGTCGCATTCCGCCGGCCGTGAAGTCGCGGCTGAAAGTGATGTTCCTCGCCAAGCATGCGCTCGCCGGCGGCCGACTTGACGCCGAGGACGGCAGCCATGCCATCTACCATCACGAGATGCTGACGACGTTGCAGGCGATCGGCCTCGATATCGAGCCGGCGAACAGCTACGAGGCGCTGTGGGCGAAGCCCGACGTCGACTTCGTCGTCCCCCTGCTCAACCGCGGCGGCTTCCAGAACAGCGAGATGCTCGCGCCGTTGCTGTGTGAGCGGCACGGCCTCCCCTATCTCGGCGCCTCGCCGATCATCCGCGGGCTTGCCGACGACAAGCATCTGTCGAAGCTGGTGGCCAAGCGCCACGACGTGCCGACCACGCCGTGGGTCGCCTATCGCCGCGGCCAGCATATCAGCGCGCCGGGCTTCGGCTGGGAGCGGCTGGTGGTGAAGCCCAACGCCTCCTCGGCGTCATGGGGCGTCAAGGTGGTCGACAGCTGGTTCGAGGCGCTGGCGCATGTCCATGACCTGCACGCGCAGGGCCATGACGTGATCGTCGAACCGTGGGTGCCGCTGGTCGATGTCGCGGTGCCGGTTATCGGGGCCGACGGGCCGTGGATGCTGCCGCCGATGGCGTATCTTCCCGACGATCCCGGCCGGGTGCGCAGCTATGAGGAGAAGCGCAACCTCGTCGCCACCAGTGCCGACGATCCGCTGGAGCCGGTGCGCGACGAGGCGCTGCTCGAGCGGCTCGGCGCCTACACCGCCGCGCTGCTGAAGGAGCTGTGGCCGTTCGACTACGGCCGCTTCGAATATCGCTATGACCCGGTGACGGGCGCGCTGAAGTTCATGGAGGTGAACCTCAGCTGCAACCTCTGGTCGAAGAAAACGATTTCGCGCGCCGCCGGCACCCTGGGCATCAGCCATGAGGCGCTGGTCGAGACAATCGTCGCGCACAGCCTCGATCGGCAAGGTATCGGCAAGCCCGCGCGCCGGCTGGCGGTGGCGGCGTGAAGATCACCGCGCTGGTGCTGGCGGGCAAGCGCGACGGCGCGCTCGACCCGCTCGCGGCCGCCGCCGACGTCAGCCACAAATGCCTGGTGCCGATCGCCGGCCGGCCGCTGATCGCGCATGTGCTCGACGCGCTCGACCGGTCGCCCGAGGTCGAGCGCATCATCGTCTCGGTCGACTCAGTGGCGACCCTGGCCGGCGTGCCGGAAGCGCAGCGCCTGCTGGCGACTGGAAAGCTTCAGGTCGCCGAAGCGCAGCCCAATCTCGTCGACAGCATCATCGCCGCGTTGCGAGACAGCGCCTATCCCGCGCTCGTCACCACCGCCGACAATGTGCTGCTGACGCCGGCGGCCGTGGCCGAACTGGCGCGCCAGGGCTTCGACGCCGATGTGCTGGTGGCGATGGCGCGGCGCGAGGAAGTGCTGGCCGCGCACCCCGACGGGCAGCGGCGCTTCTACCGCTTTCGCAGTGGCGAATATTCCAATTGCAACCTCTACTGGCTGGGCAGCCGCAAGGCGCTCGATGTGGCCGAGGTGTTCCGGGGGGGCGGCCAGTTCGCCAAGCATCCGGCGCGCATCCTTGCCGCGTTCGGCGTGATGAACCTGCTGCGCTTCCGCTTTGGGTGGGATAGCATCGGGTCGATGTTCGTGCGGCTGTCGCGCCGCTTCGGCCTGAGCTTGCGCCCCGCCTTGATGACCGACGGCGCGCTGGCGATCGATGTCGACAATGAACGCACCCACGCCATTGCCGGCGAGCTGCTGCTCGCGCGTCAGGCGAAGGCGGGGAAGTCCACCGGCATCAGCGACACCTCGCGCATCGCCGCCGAATAGCCCGCCGCCACCGCCGCCTCGCAGTGGCGCGCCAGCGCCTTGCGGTCGGCAAAGTCGGCGGCACGTACCCCCGGATGCAGCCGCACCTGCGCTTCGACACGCCCGAGCCGCATGAAGTCGAAGGCGTGCGGCCCCAGGGTCATGTCGCCGGTCCAGGCGATATGCGGCAGCATCGCGCGGCGCAGCGGCAGGCCGTTGACGCGGGTGTAGGCGAGCGTCACCGGCTGGATCAGCACATCGTCGAGCCCGTCCGCCACCGCGAACAGCGAGGATTTGAACGGCAGCACACCGACGCCGTCGCCGGTGGTGCCTTCGGCAAACAGGATGACGTTGCCGCCCGCCGCCAGCCGCGTCGCGATGGCGTCGCGCTGTTCGCCCGTCGCCTGCCGGCGATCGCGCTCGACATAGATGGTGTTCTGCAAGCCGGCGAGCCAGCCGACCGGCCCCATCGCGCCGACTTCCGACTTGGCGACGAAGTGCCCGAGCAGCTTCGAGCCTAGCACGGGGATGTCGGCCCAGGACAGGTGATTGACGACGAACAGCACGCCCTGGCCGCGCACCGGCGTGCCGTGCATCGTCGTGCGGATGCCGAGCGCGCGCGACAGCAGCCGGTGGAACAGCTTCGGCAGCCGCGGGCTGCCATCGGGGCGCATCTTCAGCGCGACGAGCTGGGGCGGCACCAGCATCGACAGCGCCGCCGCCGTGCCCAGCATCGTCTTCGCCGGCCCGAAGCGCTGGTGGCGTTCCGGGGCCTCGGCATAGTCGCCAAAGTCCCCTGCGAGAGCAGGCGCGCGCGAGGCCATTATGCGGCGTCGTTCGCGCCGAAGCGGTCGGCGTAGCGGCTGGTGATACGATCGACCGGCATCACCACGAACACATCGACGGTGTTGAACTGGCGGTCGACGAAGGCGCCGTCACCGATCACCGCGCCGACGCGGAGATAACCCTTCACCAGCGGCGGCAGCGCGCGCGAGGCGAGGCGCTGGTCATAGGCCGTCGCCGCGAGCCGGTTCATCTCGACATGATGCTCGGGCAGCGCGCGGGCGCGCATCTCGGGCGGGGCGAGATGATTATGGTAGAGGTAGGACAGCTCGGCGGCATGCACCTCGGGATCGGCGCCGGTCAGCGAGGCGCAGCCGAACAGATGGCTGATGCGGTGCGTCTGCAGATAGCTGGCGATGCCGCGCCACAGCAGGGTGATCGTGGTGTTGTTGCGATATTCGGGTGCGACGCACGACCGGCCGAGCTCGAGAATCTGGCCGCCGGCGGGCGCATTCTCGATCAGCGGGGTGAGGTCGAACTCGCCCGCCGAATAGAAGCCGCGGTGCGCCATCGCCACCGACTGGCGCAGCAGCCGATAGGTGCCGACCACGCGCGGGTTGCCGTCGAAGCCGTGGTCGACGACGAGCAGATGGTCGCAGACCATGTCGTAATCGTCGATGTCGCGGCGGGTGGCGAGGTGGCGGGCGGAGGGCTGGGCGCCCATCTCGTCGTAGAAGATTTCGTAGCGCAGCGCCTGCGCCGCCGCGATCTCTTCCTCCGACCGGGCCAGCCGCACATCGAGCTGGCCGACACGGCAGATATAGGGCGCGTCCGCCAGCGTGCGCGCCGCGACGGCCGTCGAACCGATGGTTTCCAAAAAGCTCATGTCCCGCCTCCTGGCGCGGGACGGTGAGGACCGCCGAATGGGCAAGCGGTACTGCCCCGCGTCCTCGCGGCATTTACGTGACAGAGATGACAGCGGCGGGTCCGAACGATTGCAGTTGCGCGACGGTGGAGCGAAGCGCAGTTTCCCGCGTTGCATTGACATGACGAAACGATTCTCCCTTTTCGCCCTCGGGCGGCGGACGCGCGCGGCCCTCGCCGCCGGCGCGGCGCTGCTGCTCGCCGGCGCGGGGGTGACGGCGTTGCGCGCCGGCGACGGCGCCATGCCGACACCGGGACGCTTCGTCGCGGTCGGGGACGACGCGCTCTATCTCGACTGCCGCGGCGCGGGCTCGCCGACGATCGTGCTGGAGGCCGGCGCCACCGGCTTCGCCGAGACCTGGGCGTGGGTGCAGAAGGATCTCGCGCGCGATCACCGCGTCTGCGCCTACGACCGTGCCGGCATGGGCCGCAGCCCCGGCGGCGCGACGGCCTTCCATCCGGCGGAAAGCGCCGACCGGCTCGACGTGCTGCTGAAGAATGCGCGCGAGCCCGGCCCCTATCTGATGGTCGGCCATTCGCTCGGCGGTGCGCTGGCGCTGGTCTATGCGGCGCGCCACCCTGAGAATACCCGCGCGGTCGTCATGGTCGACCCGCCGCATCCCGACCTGCTGAGCCGCATCCCGCGTGCCGCGGCGGACGATTATGTCGATTTCGCCGCCAAGCTGCGTCTCGCCTCGCGGCTGGCCCCGCTCGGCGTCATGCACGCGGTACGGCCGTTCAGCGGCCCGGCGGCGACCTTGCCCGAGGAGGCGCGCCACGCCGCTGCCATCGTCGAGGTCAGCCCCGACCACCTCCGCCGCTCCTACCGCGAGCTGGCGGCCTGGCCCGAAGTCGAGACGGCGTTCCGCGACGCGATGCGCGACAACCGCCGGCCGCTGATGGTGATCGCCGCCGGCACGCCGACCGACGGGCGGACGCCCGAATTCCTGCAGTCGATGCAGGACATGCAGCGCGAGATCGCGGGCGGCGGCGGCTTCGCCATCGTGCCGCGCGCCGACCATTATTCGATCATCCTCGACCCGAAAAGCGCGGCGACCGTCGCGCATGCCGTTCGGGTGTTGGGCGTTAAGAGCTAACCTCGCGCGAACGCCGCGATGTCGGCATTCAGCCGCGCAACGTGCGTCACGAACAGCCCGTGCGGCGCGCCTTCATAGACGCTGAGCTTCGCCCCCCTCACCAGCTTCGATGCCGGGCCGGCGCTGATCGGCAGCGGCGCCGACGCATCCTTGTCCCCGTGAATGAACAGCACGGGAATCGACAGCTTCGCCAGTTCGGCACGGAAGTCGGCGGCGGTCATCGCCCTGTTGAGCTCGATCGCCGACTGGAGCGTCGCCGACAGCATGATCGATTTGATCCACGTCCGCATCAGCGGCGAGGTCGCCGGCACGACGAAGGGATCGGCATTCCCTTCGATCCAGGCGGGGAAGTCGGTGGCGAACTGGCCGCGCAACTGGTCGAAGAAGGGCGCGGGCACGCCGGTCGGATTGTCGGCCTTCTGCGTGAGGCAGGGCAAGGTGGTGGCGAGGAAGATCACTTTCGCGATCCGGCCCTTGCCGCCATGGCGGCTAAGGTAGCGCACCACCTCGCCGCCGCTCATCGAGTGCGCGACCACCGTCGCGCCCTTCACGTTGAGCGCGTCGAGCACGGCGGCGAGATCGTCGGCGAGCGTGTCATAGTCGTAGCCGGCGCCGGGATCGTCCGAGCGGCCCTGGCCGCGCCGGTCGTAGGCGATGCAGCGGTGGCCGGCGGCGGCGAGCGGCGCCATCTGGTAGGCCCAGCTTTCCGAGGTCAGCGTCCAGCCGGCAAGGAAGACCACCGGCGTTCCCTCGCCCCAGTCGCGCATGAACAGGCGGTGGCCGCTCGGCAGTGTCACCCAGTTGCCCGATGTCTTCGGTTTGGCGGGCGCTGCCACCGCCGGCTGCGCGGCGGCCATCATCACCGTTCCGAGAAGGGCGCCCGCCCCCAGCATGTCGCGTCGGTTCATCTCATCCTCCCGAGTTGCGGGAGGAGAGGTAGCGGGGCCTGCGAGGCGAAGCGATTACCTCGGAGGTAAGGCTTCCTATGCGAGGCTGGTGTCGATGCCGATGCCGCCTTTGAGCGTCAGCGTCACCGGCGTGCGTTCGGCGATGTCGGCCATGCGGGCGCGCTGCGCGTCGTCGACACCCTCGATGTGGAGCTGGCGGATGATGCGCGCGGTATCGCCATCCCGCTGCAACGCGAGATCGACCTCGATGCGCGTCGGGTTCCAGCCCTTGCGCTCGGCATACATGCGCAGGGTGATCGCGGTGCAGGCCCCCAGGCTGCCGAGCAGCAGGTCGTAGGGCGCCGGCCCCTTGTCGCCGCCGCCCAAGGCTGGCGGCTCGTCGGCGGTGAAGCGGTGGGCGCCGACCTCGATCTCGGTGAGGTAGTTCTCGCCCGTGCCGCGGGCCCACACATGCTTCATCGCGTCTCTCCTATTTCGCGCTGGCGAAGTCCGGTTTCCTTTTACCAAGGAACGCGGCGATGCCCTCGCGGCTTTCCGCGCCGGCGCCCGCGGCGGTGATGCCGCGCGCCTCGCGCTCCATCTGCGCCTCGAGGCCCGAGGTGAAGCTGTCGCCGAGCAGGTTGCGCGCGACGCCGAGCGCCGCCGTCGCCGAGGCGGCCAGCGACGCCGCGACGTTGGCGCCCTCTTCCGCCAGCCCCTCGTCATCGACGAGGCGGGTGACGAGGCCGAGGCGCGCCGCTTCCTCCGAGCCGACGCGGCGGTTGGTCAGGATCATCTCCTGCGCGATCCGCAGCCCCGCGAGACGCGGCAGCAGCCAGGTCATGCCCCCGTCGGGTGTCAGGCCGATCGCGGTGTAGGCGGCGGTGTAATGCGACGAGCGCGCGGCGAGCGTGATGTCGCCGAGCAGCGCGAGGCTGAGCCCCGCGCCGGCCGCCGGGCCGTTGACCAGTACCAGCAGCGGCTTCGACATGCGCGCGAGCTTCGCCACCGCCATGTGGACGACGCCCGCCAGCTCGGCGAGGAACGCCGGCGCCTTGTCGCCCGCCGCCGCCATGCCGGCGATGTCGCCACCCGCGCAGAACATCCGCCCCGCACCGGTCAGCACCACGCAACGCACGCTCGGATCGGTATCGATGTCGATGGCGGCTGCCAGCAGCGCCCTGGCCAGCGGCAGGTCGACGGCATTGCCCGCCTCCGGCCGGTTGAGCGTCAGGCGGACGATGCCGCCGTCGCGTTCGACAAGCAGCCCGCTCACTTCGGCGCCATACGGATCGCGCCGTCGAGGCGGATGGTCTCGCCGTTGAGCATCGGGTTGCTGACGATGCTTTCGACGAGCTGCGCATATTCCTCGGGACGCCCCAGGCGGCTCGGGTGCGGCACCTGCTGGCCGAGCGAGTCCTGCGCCGCCTGCGGCAGCCCGGCGAGCATCGGCGTCCAGAAGATGCCGGGCGCAATGGTGACGACGCGAATGCGATGCTGCGACAGGTCGCGCGCGGTCGGCAGCGTCAGGCCGACGACGCCACCCTTCGACGCCGCATAGGCCGCCTGGCCGATCTGCCCGTCATAGGCCGCGACGCTGGCGGTGTTGATGATGACACCGCGCTCCTCGCCGATCGGCTCCGCCTGCGCCAGCCGCGCCGCGACCTTCGACAGGATGTTGAAGGTGCCGATCAGGTTGATCTCGACCGCCTTCCTAAAGGTCGCCAGCGGATGCACCGCGAACTCGCGGCCGACCGTCTTCACCGCCGGCGCGATGCCGGCGCAGTTAACGAGGATTCGCGCGACGCCGTGCGCGGCTTCCGCCTCGGAAATCGCCTTGTCGGCGCCTTCGTCATCGGTGACGTCGACCTTGAAGAAGCGGCCGCCCATTGCCGCCGCGTGGCCGTTGCCGGCCTCCTCATTGAGATCGAAGATCGCGACCTTCGCGCCGCGTGCCGCCAGCATCGCAGCGGTGGCGCCGCCAAGGCCCGATGCGCCGCCGGTGACGATCGCTGCTACGCCCGAGATATCCATGCTCAGCGGCCCGTCCAGTTGCCGGGGCGCTTGTCGACGAAGGCGGTCATGCCCTCGACCTTGTCGGCGGTGGCGTTGAGCGCGTGGAACAGGCGGCGTTCGAACACCACGCCCTGCTGCAGCCCGGTCTCGAACGCGGCGTTGACCATTTCCTTGCAGGCGAGCGCGGCGAGCGGCGGCATCGCGGCGATCTGCGCCGCCACTTTCAGCGCCTCGTCGACCAGCTCGGCGGCCGGCACGACGCGGCTGACGAGGCTGGCGCGCTCGGCTTCGGCCGCGTCCATCATCCGGCCGGTCAGGCACATCTCCATCGCCTTCGCCTTGCCGACCGCGCGGGTCAGCCGCTGCGAGCCGCCCATGCCCGGGGCGACGCCGAGCTTGATCTCCGGCTGGCCGAACTTTGCGGTGTCGGCGGCGAGGATGAAGTCGGACATCATCGCCAGCTCGCAGCCGCCGCCGAGCGCATAGCCGGCGACCGCCGCGATCCACGGCTTACGGGTGTTGGTCACCCGCTCCCAGCCGGCGAAGAAATTCTCGACATACATCGCCGAGAAGTCCTTGGGCTGCATCTCCTTGATGTCGGCGCCGGCGGCGAACGCCTTCTCGCTGCCGGTGAGCACGAGGCAGCGCTGGCTGGCGTCGGCGTCATAGGCCGCGAACAGCTGAATCAGCTCGCCCAGCACCTCGCTGTTAAGCGCGTTGAGCGCCTGCGGACGGTTGAGGCGAACGAGGGTGACGGCGTCGTGCTGTTCGACGATCACGGTGGTGTACGTCATGGGGCGTTCCTCCCGGTGGAAATGCGCCGCCGTCTTTCCACGCGAGGGCGGCCCTCGCAACCCGGCTTTTTGCGCGAGGTCCCGGCAGAAGTGCAGCCGGGCTCAGCGCAGGCGTTGCGCGACGCTCCAGTGCAGCACGGCGGTGAGCAGGAACACCGGCGCCAGCGCCATCATCGCGATCGACAGACCGTCGGGATAGCCGTGGCGGGTCGCGAGATCGCTGATCCAGCCGATGAACAACGGCCCGCACCCCAGGCCGATGAGGTTGGCGACGAGCAGCAGGATCGCCGAGGCCGTGCTGCGCCGCGCCGCCGGGACCGCGTTCTGGACGATGGTGAGGACGGGCGCGAGATACATCGAATAGAGGCCGAGCGGCACGACGATCAGCGCCAGCGACCAGCCCCAGCCGGGCATCAACAGCGCCACGACATAGATCGGCGCGCCGATCAGGAAAGCGACGGCGGGCACCAGCGCGTACATGCGCCTGTCGCGCTGCCCCAGCCGGTCGACCAGCGCGCCGCTCGCCAGCATCCCCGCCGCGAGCGCGAGGCCGGAGGCGAGGCTGTACCAGATCGACAGGTCGCCGAGCGTCATGCCCTTGGCGCGCATCAGCAGCGCCGGCGTCCAGCCCATCATGGAATAGCCGACGAACGCGGAGAAACCCGCCGCCAGCGCGGCGCGGACCAGCAGCGGATCGGCGAAGAAGCCGCGCAGCGCCTCGCCCATGCCGACCTGATCGGCCACGGCCACGCCGCCATCCTGCTGGCCGCGCTTCGGCTCGGGCACCACCAGCAGCAGCAAGAGCGCGAACACCACGCCGAACAGGCCGATGGCAACGAACGCCATCCGCCAGCCCCAGGTCGCCGCGATCCAGCCGCCAAGCGCGGCGCCGGCGGTGATGCCCAGGGGAATGCCGAGCGAGTAGAGCGCCAGCGCGCCGCCGCGCTTCTCCGGCGGGAAATAGTCGGCGATGATCGCATAGGCCGGCGGCGACCCGCCCGCCTCGCCGATGCCGACGCCCATGCGCGCGATGGCAAGCTGCCCGAAATTCTGCGCGAGGCCGCAGCCCGCCGAGAACAGGCTCCACAGCGCGCAGGCGGCGGCGACGATGCGCACGCGGTTATGCCGGTCGGCGAGCCACGCCACCGGCACGCCGAACACCGTATAGAACAGCGCGAACATGAAACCGCCGAGCAGGCCGAGCTGCGTGTCGGAGAGGCCGAGCTCCGCCTTCACCGGCTCGGCGAGGATCGCCAGCAGCTGCCGGTCGAGGAAGCTCAAGGTGTAGACGCCGCCGAGCATCACCACCGCAAGGTAGCGCCGCGCGTTCGATATTTCCGCGTTCGGCTCCCGCATCGCGACGCCCTCCGCTTCCCCTCCCCTTGTGCTATCCGTGCAGGCTGATATTGTCAATCGATCGATCGATCGAGGATTTGAACGAATGGCCTTAGCGGATGCTATGGATGTCGCGGACGAGGTGGCGCGCGCGCATGCCGAGATCGGCCGGCTGCTGACCACCGGCCCCGACGTGTGGACCGAGCGGCAGCCGGGGGTGAGTGCGCACATCAGCCCGCTGCCTTATGCGGGCTGCAACGGGCTCTATGTGTTCGGACCAGAAGCGACCGCGGAGATGATCACCAGCCTCGTCGCACGGGTGCAAGCGTCGGGGCTGCCGTTCACGGTAAAGCTGCGGTCGTCGGTGACCGGGCTCGACGCGATGCTCGACGGCCTCGGGCTGCACTTCCACGAAGACCTGCCGCTGATGGCGGTCGAGCCGGACGCCTTCCGCCCCGTCGCCTGCCCGCCCGCACTGGCGCTGCGCACGCTCACCGCCGATGAGCCGCGCTTCCACATGGACCTGGTCGCCCACGGCCTCGGCAGCCCGCGCGGCGCGCTCGATCTGGTGATGTCGGAGGCCAATCAGGCCAAGCCCTTCTGGGGCAGCTATGTCGGCGAGGTCGATGGTGCGCTGGCGGTGACCGGCTCGTCGATCGCCGGCGCCGAGCATGCCGGCCTCATCGCCATTGCCACCGACGATGACTTTCGCCGCCGCGGCTATGCCGCCGCGCTGACCAGCCGCATGGTCGCCGACGCCTTCGCCGGCGGCGCGCGGCGGGTGTTCCTGCATTCGTCGGAGATGGGCTTCCGGCTCTACGAGGCGCTGGGCTTCCGCAAGCTCGAGGATCTGCGCGTCTGGGTCGGCGGGCCCGCATGATTGTCGCTGCGCCGGCCATGGCGTAAGGGCGATCGATCGTTCAGTCGGTTCGGAGAGGGGAGCCGTTTGTCGCCACCGAAGTCAGGCGCCGCGAAAGCCGGCGACGAGACCACGCAGCAGCGCGTGCTGCGCGCCGCCGTGCGGCTGTTCGCCGAGCGCGGCTTCCACGGCACCGGCATCCGCGACCTCGCCGCCGCCGCCGAGCTGACCACCTCGACGCTCTACCATTACATGACAAACAAGGATGATCTGCTCGTCGAGATCATGATGGGCGCGATCACCCCGCTGCGCGATGCCGCCGCCGCGATCCGCGCCGACATCGCCGACCCGGCGACGGCGCTGTGCGCGATCGTCGAGCATCATGTCTGGGCGCATGCGAGCGATCGGCTGGCCACGCTCGTCACCGACACCGAGCTGCGCGCACTGTCGGGCGATCGGCTGAAGGACGTGCTGACCTTGCGCGACGAATATGAAGGCCTGTGGCGCGGCGCGGTCGAGGCCGGGGTCGAGGCCGGCGTGTTCAGCACCGCGCACCCGAACCTCGCGGCGCGGGCGCTGCTGCAGATGGCGACCGGCGTGTCGCATTGGTTTTCAGCGAAGGGCCGACTGAAGCTCGACGAGCTGTGCCGAACCTATGCCGACAATGCGCTGGCCCTGCTGCGCGCGACGGACCCGGACGGAAAGCCGTTGGTGCGGGCGGATTTGAACGTGCCTTCACCGACAAGGTATCTTTCCCCTCTCCCTTGAGGGGAGAGGGATTCAACCGACCGGCTTGCCGTTCAGGCTCGTCCACTGGCGGTCGAACAGCGTCCGCCCGCCGGTGCTGATCCTGCCCGTCAGGTGCCGCCGTCCCGGCGTCGCATAGCCCGCCGTATCCACCCGGATTTCCTCGCCGCTCGCCAGCAGCAGCTCCAGCTCCGCCTGCGTGGTGATCGCGGCCGAGGCATGCGCCGCTTCGCGCATCTCGGCGGTGACAATGTGGTGGATGCGCATTCGCCCGCCCTGCGGCAGCTCCATTTCCGCCTTCATGCCGGCGGTGATCGACACGCCGTTCTTCACGATGTCGCGATTGATGCGGCAGATCGGTTCGGCGCTGACCATCCACGGCGCGCGATTGACGCCGGTCGGCGGCGCGGGCGGGGTGAAGGCCGTTCCCTCGCCCGCCACCGGCAGGGTGAAGCGGGTCGCGCCGTTCAGGTCGATGCGCTTCTTCCCCGGCGTCGGCCACAGACGCGGGAAGTCGGCGAGCGCCACCGTCCACCGGTAGTGGTGACCGGCGGGAATTTCATAGCCGGTGGGGAACAGCGCGATGTCGGCGGTGACGCGGCGCTTGCCCTCGCCATCGGCACGCACATGCTGCCAGCCTGAGGTGATCAAGGTCGCGCGATCCTGCGGATCGACATGCACCAGCTTCACGCAGAGATCGACGTCGCCCTCCGCCTCCAGACGGAGATCGAGGTGCGCGCGCGGCGTGCCGACCAGCACCAGCGGCGCATCGAGCGGCACCGAGGTGTAGGTGAGCGACTTGGCGTCGTCGGCCCCCTGGTCGAACTCGTTCCCGAAGGAAATGCCCATCGGATACCAGAGCCCCGCCCCGGCGCCGACCAGCGCGCGGCCCTCATAGGGGTCGGACAGGTCGGTCGCGTGCCCCGCCAGCGCCTTGTCGGCGGCCGGATGGCTGACCGTCGCGGTAACTGCCGGCGGCCACACGCCGTCCGAGCACCAGCGCTCGCTGCCCTGCACCCAATACACGACATCGGGCCGATCATCGGCCGGCGCACCACGCATCCAGCGGTCGAACCATTGCCGCAACTCGTCGAGCCAATGATAGGGCGCATCCGGCACCACATCGGGCGCCGCATGCGACCACGGCCCGGCGAGCAGCTGCTTCGGCGCGGTGCATTTGTCGTAGGCATCGAGCATCCCTTGGCAGAGCAGATCGCGCCAGCCGGTCATGAAATAGCTGGGCACCTCGATCTTCTCGACCGGGATGACCCGTTCCTTCCAATAGTCGTCGAAGGTCGGATGCGCCGGCCAGAGCTGCGCCGAGATCTGGTTGTCGTCGAGCCGCCGCAGCCGGCTGCCCCATGCGTCGAGCCACTGCCCGGCAGGGTCTTGCAACCCCGGCGGCGCCAGCTCCAGCGCGACGACGAACGCCGACCAGGCGGCGGCGCCGAGTCCGTTCGGCCCGCCGCCTGGATAGACGAAGTCATGATAGATGTCGGCGGCGCCATAGATGCTGGCGATTGCCTTCAGCGACGGCGGCCGCTTCGACGCGATGCCGAGCGCCTGCGCGCCGCCATAGGAGGTGCCCCAGATGCCGACATTGCCGTCGCACCAATCCTGACGCGCCGCCCATTCGACGACCTCGTAACCGTCGTCGAATTCGCGCGGGTCCCACGCCTGATAGGAGGGGCCGCCCGAGCTGCCGTAGCCGCGGATGTCGACGAGCAGGGTCGCGTATCCGGCTTCGGCGAAGAAGGTCCGCGGATAGGCGGTCGACGCGCCGATGAAATCGTCCTTCCGGTAGGGATAGAAGATTGCCAGCACCGGGAACGGCCCGTCGCCCTGCGGCAGATGCAGGCTCGCCGCGATCAAGGTGCCGTCGGACATCTTGATGGTGACGTGCGACAGATTCTCTTCGCGCGAGATCAGCATGGCGAATCCTCCTTGAGGCGCGGGACGGCGTCGAGCAGCGCGCGGGTATAGGGTTGTGTGGGGGCGCGGGTGATCTGGTCGGCGGGGCCGGCCTCGACCAGCCGCCCGCCCTGCATCACCGCGATGTCGTCGCAGAGATAGCGGACGGCGGCGATATTGTGGGAGATGAACAGCAGGGTGAAGCCCAGCTCCTGCCGCAGCCGGCGCAGCAGGTTGAGGATGGCGGCCTGCACCGACACGTCGAGCGCCGAGGTGATCTCGTCGCCGATCAGCACCTTCGGTTCGGCGGCGAGCGCGCGGGCGATGGCCACGCGCTGGCGCTGCCCGCCCGACAATTCGGCGGGGCGGCGCGTGGCGTGCACCGCCTCCAGCCCGACGAGATCGAGATAGCGCAGCACCTCGTTCGCGGGCCGGCCGCGCGGCAACGCTTCGGCGATGGCGGCAGCGACCGTGAGCCGCGGGTCGAGCGAGGCGGCAGGGTTCTGGAATATCATCTGCACGGGGCTTGGGATTCCGCGCCGCGCACGCAGCGGCTTGCCGTCGATCAGCACTTGTCCGCCGCTGAGCGGCACCAGCCCGCAGGCGGCGCGCGCGGCGGTCGACTTGCCGCTGCCGGACTCCCCGACGATGCCGAGCGCACCAGCCCAGGGCACGCTCAGCGACAGGTCTTCCAGCACGGTGACGCGGCCGTAGCGGACGGTGATGCGGTCGAGATGAAGCGCGCTCATGCGGTCACCGGATGCCAGCAAGCGACATCGTGCATCGCGCCGATCGGAGACAGCGCCGGATCGACCGCGCAGGCGTCGCTGGCGCGCGGACAGCGTGGCGCGAAGGCGCAGCCGGGGGCGGCACCGCCGGCAATCGGCGGCCGGCCGGGGATGGTCGGCAGCGGCGCGGCGACATCGGTATCGAGGTCGATTGCCGAGGCGAGCAGCGCATGGGCATAGGGATGCGCCGGGCCGTCCCGCAGCGTCTCGACCCGCATGTCCTCGACCACCCGGCCGGCATACATGACGAGGATGCGGTCGCAGCTTTGCGCCACCACCGCGAGGTCGTGCGAGATCAGCAGCAGCGCCGCGCCGGTGCGGTCGCAGACCGTGTCGAGCAGCGCCAGCACCTGCTTCTGGATCGTGGCGTCGAGGGCCGTCGTCGGCTCGTCGGCGATGATCAGCTTCGGTTCGAGCATCAGCCCCATGCCGATCATCGATCGCTGCAGCATGCCGCCCGACATCTGGTGCGGATAGGCGCGTGATTTCACTTCGGGCTCGGCGATGCCGACGGCGCGCAGGCGATCGACGGCGCGCGTGTGCGCCTGGTCGCGGGTCAGCCCGCCATGTTCGACGGCGACCTCGGCAAGCTGGCCGCCGATGCGCTTCACCGGGTTGAACGAGCCGAGCGGGTCCTGGAACACCACCGCGAGCGAGCGGCCGAGCAGATGGCGCGTTGCGTCGTCGGCCGGGCCGAGCAGCGAGCGGCCGCGAAAGCTCAGTTCCTCGGCGGTCGAGGTGCAGCGCCCCTGCAGCAGCCGCGCGATGGCGAGCGCGGTGAGCGTCTTGCCCGACCCGGATTCGCCGACGATGCCGACGCGCTCGTCGGGGTCGATGCGCAGCGACACCTCGCGCACCACCGCCGCCGGGCCGTGGGCGGTGGGCACCTCGACGGTCAGCTTCTTCACGCCGAGCAGCACATCGCTCGAGACGGTGGAGCGGCGATCATCGTGGGCCTCGGCGGCGGCGGGCTGCACCTGACGGATGCCAAGCCATACCGCCAGCGCCTCGCCGATCAGGCTGAAGATCAGCCCGGCGAGCACGATGGCGGCGGCGGGCGCCAGCGACGACGCCGGGCTGACATAGATGCGCGTCAGCCCCTGGTTGAGCAGCATGCCCCAGTCGTAACGCGGCGCCTCAACGCCCAAGCCGAGAAATGAGAGCCCCGACAGTACCAGCAGCGCGCCGCTGACCGCGATCATCGTGGTGACCAGCAGCGGCGCGGCGATGTTGGGAATGACGTGACGGACGAGGATGCGGAACGGCCCGACACCGAGCAGCCGCGCGGCGGCGATATAGTCGGCCTGCGCGATGCCGGCGCCGAGCGTCTGCGCCAGCCGCGCGAAGCTCGGCAGGATGGCGAGCGCGATGGCGAAGATCGCACTCGACGCCCCCGCCCCGACGATCGCCGCGACGAACAGCGCGAGCAGCAGCGCCGGGAAGGCGAGCAGCAGGTTGATCGCCTCGGCCAGCAGCCGCCCGATCCAACCGCGCGCGGTCGCCGCGGCGGCGCCGAGCAGCAGCCCGGCGCTGGCGCCGATCACCACCGCGATCAGGCTGATGCCGAGCGAGAGCCGGCTGGCGACCAGCACGCGCGCCACGACATCGCGGCCGAGTTCGTCGGTGCCCAGCGGATGCGCCCAGCCCGGCGGCGTCAGCGAGGCGTCGGGGTCGATGCGTGTCGCGGACGCCTCGAGCACCAGTCCGGCGACGACCATCACCAGCAAGACGCCGAAGCAGGCGAGCAACGTGAGCGCGGCGCGGCGGCGGGCGGGGTCGATCATCTCAATCCACCCGCAGCGACGAGCGCGGATCGACGCTGACGATCAGCAGGTCGACCACCGCGTTGACGATCAGCACGATCGTGCCGAGCGTGAGCACCAGCCCCTGCGTCAGCGGCAAATCCTTCTGCGTGATCGCCAGCACCACCGCCGAGCCGAGGCCGGGCCAGGCGAAGACATGCTCGACCAGCACCGTCCCGGCGATCAGGCTGCCGAGGATGAGCCCGCCAACGGTCAGCGTCGCGGTGAGCAGATTGGGCAGCGCGTGACGCAGGTAGATCGCCGGCCAGCGCAGCCGCTTGGCGCCCGCGGTGCGCATATATTCCTGCTGCAGCACCTTCACGCCCTCGACGCGGACGATGCGCGCGAGCACGGCCGACGGCCCAAGCGACAGGGCGGCGAGCGGCAGGATGTAGGACTTCGGCCCCGTCAGCCCAGCGACCGGCAGCCACGGCAACGCAACCGCGAACAGCGCGGTCAGCGCCACCGCGGTCACGAACTCGGGCATCGCCGTAACGATCCCGCTCGCCGCGTCGAAGCCGGCGTCGGCGCGCGGGCGGCGGCCATGGCTGGTGACCACCGCCATCGCGAGGCCAATGCCGGCGCCGAGCGGCAGCACGATCGCCAGCGCCAGCCCGGCGAGCGACAGGGTCGCCGGCAGCCGCTGCGCGATGATCTGCGCAACGGGCAGTTGCGAGGTGAAGGAGGTGCCAAGCTCGCCGGTGGCGAGGCCTTTGAGATAGGCGCCATATTGTTCATGCAGCGGCCGATCGAGCCCGAGCGCCGTCCGCCGCGCCTCGACCAGTTCGAGCGGCGCGGTCAGCCCGAGCGAGGCGCGCACCGGATCGCCGGGGATCAGATGCACCATCAGGAAAGACAGCGTCACCAGCAGCCAAAGCGCGACCAGCAGCCGCGTCATCCGCCGAGAGATCGCACCGGCGCGGGCGGCGAAGGCGCTCATTCCGCAATCATCCGGATCGAGGTCGGGATGATCATCAGCCCGGCCTTCGCAAAGGTGGCGCGGCGGGTCATCAGCGCATTGTCGGTGTCGGCGATCGGCACCACCGCGGCGGTGTCGAGATATTGCCGCTCCGCCCGGTCCCACGTCGGGCAGGAGGCGTCGCCGACCCTGGTGTTGGCTTCGGCGGCCAGCCGGTCGGCTTCGGGGATATTCGTGTGCGGAAAGTTGAGGCCGTTGGGCGGCGTCGGGCCGGAGACGAAGCCGAGGAAGCGGCTGGGCAGCGACACGACGATCGGCACCCACGAGATGTCATAGTCGCCGGTGCCGAACAGCACCTGGCCGACCTCCGCGCCGCCGACGCTGCGCGAGCCGACCTTAATGCCGAGCGCCTGCCAGCGGCTGATCGCATATTCGGCGGCATAGGCCGACGAGGTCGGGTCGTTGAGATCGCGGTCCCACACCAGCTTCAGCGACAAAGGCTGGCCGTTCTTGCGACGGATGCCATCGCGCCCGCGCAGCCAGCCCGCCTTGGCGAGCAGTGCGTTCGCCGCCGCCTCGTCGCGCGGCGGAAACTGGCCGACGATGTCGGCAGGACAAGCCACCGGCTCGGAGCCCGATAGCCGGCGCGGCTTCAGCCCCATGCCGCCGGTCGCGACCTTCGCCAGTTGCGGCACATCGATGGCGAGCGACAGCGCCTTGCGCACATTCAGGTCGGCGGTGGCGTGGCCGGGCTTCTGGTTGAACCACATGTGGAAGGCGGGCGCGCGGCTGCCGATCGCGCGGAAGCCCGCCGTCTCGAGCCGCCGCCGGTCGGGGCCGAGAATCGGGGCGGCGGTCAGGTCGCCGGCGAGCAGCAAATTCGCCGCCGTCGTCTGGTTGGGGATGATGCGCACCACCAGCCGTTTCGGTACGCCCGGCGTCTCCGAGGTGGTGCCGTCGGCGCCCCAGCGATAGCCGCTGCGCCGGGTGAAGACGTAATGGCTGTTGGCGACGGCTTCAGTCAGCGCGAACAGCCCGGTGCCTTCGGTGCCGTGAACCAGTCGGCTGCGATCCTTCAGCCCGCGCGGGCAAACGATCGTGAGCCCGCCGGTCATGTGAACGAGGAAGCTGTAGGGCGCCGCGGTGGTCAGCTTTAGCGTGCGCGCGGCCCGGTCGACCTCGATCTTGGTGCCGATCGGGATGCCGCCGCCGCCGAGCAGCGGCGACTGGTTCTTAGGGTCAGCAACATAGCGATAATTGGCGGCGACATCGTCGATGGTGAGCGCCTCGCCGCTGGCGCAGGTGAGGCCGTCGCGCAATTTGTAGGTCACGCTGGTCGGTGTCTGCGTCCAGCTTTCGGCGAGGCCCGGCACGAGGCGGCCATCTTCGGTCTTCGCGACCAGCCCTTCATAGGCGAGGCCGGCGAGGAAGGCGGGCGCGAAGGTCGCGGCGTGCTGCGGGTCGAGGTTGCCGGCGTCGGCGGTGAGCGAGATGCTGAACGTGTCCGCATCGCCGCCGCCCTCGGGCGCCGAGCAGCCGGCGAGCACCAGCGCCAGAACCACCGCCCGCATGTCTCGCTCAGGCCAGCCGGTCGAGGACGAAGCGGAGGTAGGCGGCGGTGGCGCTCACCATCTCGTCGACCTCGACCCATTCGTCGAGGCTGTGCGCCTGATCGAGCGAGCCCGGCCCGAAAATCACCACCGGCGCGCCGAAATAGGCCGCGTCGGAGCTGGCCGGAAAGCCGGTGGCGGTGACGTCGGCGACGCCCGCGGCAGCAGCGGCCTGCTGGAAGGCCGCGACGATATTGCCATCGCCATTCTCGTAGGGGTCGACCGCCCACCAGGCGTCGGAAAGCTGCCAGTCGCGGTCGCCGCCGACCGCCTCCAGCTCGCCGAGCACGAGGTCGCGCGCCGAGGCCGGCGTCTCATCGGGCAGCAGCCGGCGGCTGATCTCCGCTTCGCAGCTCGACGGCACGATGTTGGGCTTCAACCCGCCACGAATGACGCCGACGTTGAGCACGCCCGGCCCGAGCAGCGGATGCGCGCGGCAGGTCAGATGATGCGCGTGGCGGCCGAAGGCGGGCAGCAGCTCCGCGGCGCGCAGGATGGCGTTGCGGCCGGCGTTGGGCACGCTGCCGTGCGTCGCCTGCCCCTCGACCGACAGCGTGTAGGCGGCGAGGCCCTTGGCGGCGACGCAGACCTTCATCTCGGTCGGCTCGCCGATGACGACGAGTTGCGTCGGCGGCAGGTGCGGCTTGGCGGCTTTGGCGCCCTCCTGCCGATATTCCTCGTCGGCGACGCCCGCGACGATCAGTTCGCCGTTCAGTTCGATGCCTTCGGCGGCGAGGATTTCGGCAACCTCGATATAGCAGGCGATCGCCGCCTTCATGTCGCAGGCGCCGCGGCCGTAGATGCGGCCGCCCTCTTCGCGCGACGCGAACGGCGCATCGTAGCCGTCGACCTCGACGGTATCGAGGTGGCCGGCGAACACGATCGCGGGGCGCCCGTCGATATTGGCGCCGCGATCGGCGGCGCGGCGGCAGAGCGCGTTGGCGCGGCCCGGCACGAACTCGTCAACTTCGGTCGCCCAGCCGAGCTTCGCCAGCCGGTCGGCGACATATCCCGCCGCCCGCACCTCGCCGAACTCGGGCCCGACATCGCCGTCGCGGCCGAACGGGTTGACGCTCGGAATGGCGATCAGTTCGAGCAGGGTGCGCGACAGGCGCGCGCGGTCGATGCGGGCGGAAATGTCCATCAGCCGGCCATTGTGAGCCCGCCGCTCACGCTCAGGATCTGGCCGGTGACATGGCCGGGCTCGCCCGCGAAATAGGCGACGGCGGCGGCGATGTCTTCGGGGGTCGCGAGCTTGCGCAACGGCGTCGACTTGACGATCGCGTCCATCAGCCGGTCGACCGACTCTTCTTCGCGCATGCCCGTCAGCAGTGGCGTGTCGGTCGGCCCCGGGCAGACGCAGTTGATGAGCACGCGCTCCCGCGCCGCCTCGCGCGCCATCGCCTTGGTGAAGGCGATGGTGCCGCCCTTGCACGCCGAATAGACCGCCTCGCCCGAGGAGCCGACGCGGCCGGCGTCGCTCGCGATGTTGATGATGCGCCCGCCGCGCCCCTTCATCATCGGCAGCACGATGTGGATGGTGTTGAACACGCCGATCAGGTTGATGCGAACGAGCGTATCCCAGAGCGGCGGCTCGTTGGCGAGGAAGGGTTGCACCCGGTCCCAGCCGGCGTTGTTGACGAGGATGTCGATCGGCCCGACCTCGTCGTTGAAACGCGTGAGCGCCGCCGACACCGCCGCATAATCGCCGACATCGGCCTGCGCGCTGGCGACGATCGGCTGGCCCGGTGCGGCTGGATCGCGATCGAGGATGGCGACGCGCGCACCGTCGGCGGCGAGCCGCGCGACGATCGCCGCGCCGATGCCCTTCACGCCGCCGGTGACCACCGCGACCTTGCCGGCCAGCGGCCCTGCGGTTGATGCTGCCATATCGTCCTCCCCGTGTGCTGTCAGGCGCGGCGTCCGCCGGCCTCGAAATCGATGCTGTCGCTGGTCACGCCGAGCGCCTTGAGCTGGTACTTCGCCGGCTTCTCGGTCTCGGTGCGCGGGATGGCGTCGGTGATCCGGACGTAGCGCGGCACCATATGCTTCGCGAGCCGCGCCGCCGCCCAGTCGACGACGTCCTGCGCGGTCACGGCGGCGCCGGTGCGCGGCACGACGGTGACCATCACATCCTCCTCGGTCATCTCGCTGGGCACGCCGTAGGCGACCGCCTCGACGAGATCGGGATGGTTGAGCAATGTCTGTTCGAGATCGAAGGCGGAGATGTTTTCGCCGCGCCGCCGGATGATGTCCTTCAGCCGCCCGACGAAGTAGAAATAGCCCTCGCCGTCGCGCCGCATTAGGTCGCCGGTGTGGAACCACAGGTCGCGGAAGGCTTCGGCGGTCGCTTCCGGGTTGCCGTAATAGTCGCTGAGGATGACGTGCGGCTCGTCGGCGCGGATCACCAGCTCGCCGACCTCGTCGGTCGGCACTTCGATGCCGCGCGTGTCGTGGAGGCGCAGGTCGAACGGCGCCACCGCCCGGCCGCAGCTTCCCACGCGGCGCGGTTCGCCGGGGCGGTTGTAGAGCGGAATGCCGGCGTCGCTGAGCCCGTAGACCTCGACCAGCTCGACGCCGAAGCGCGCCTCGAACGCGTCGGCCCACAGCGGCGCCGGGACGCCCCAGCCGAGCCGCACCTGATGCTCGCGATCACGCGGCGACGGCGGCTGCTTGTAGAGCATGGTCAAGGTCGCGCCCATGTAATCGAACAGCGTCGCGCCGTGGCGGCGGCAATCGTCCCAGAAACGCGTGACCGAGAAGCGCGACGCGAGCGCGGCGGTGCCGCCCGCCGCCAGTGCTGCGGCGACCGTAAAGATCGCGCCGTCGGCGTGGAACAGCGGGAACGGCGCGTAGAGCACGTCGTCGGGGCCGACGCCCAGTTGCGACCCGAAGATCTGCGCCTGCCGGATGGTGTAGCGGTGCGGGATGCGGCAGGCCTTGCTCGGCCCGGTGCTGCCGGACGTGAACAGCAGCAGCGCCGCTTCGCCCGGATCGGTGGCGATCGGCGGGCCGCCGGGCGCGGCATCGAGCAGTTCCTCGAAGCGCAGCACCGACAGCCCGCCGAGGCCCTGCGCGGCGGAGGGGTCGCCGCGCAGGAACACCTGTTTCAGGTGCGGAAGCTGATCGCGGATTTCGGCGACGAGCGGCGCGAGGCTGGCGTCTAAGATGAGCCGCTTCGCGCTGGTCAGGTTGAGCGCATGCGCCAGCGCACCGCCGCGAAAGCCGGTGTTGATCGGCACCTCGAGCGCGCCCAGCCGGGTCAGCGCCATCCAGGCGGCGACATAGTCGCAGCTCGTTTCCAGCAGCACCGCCACCGGCTCGCCACGCGTGACGCCTAGCGTGCCCAGCCCGCCGGCGATGCGCGCCGCGCGCTCGTCGAGTTCGCGGTAGCTGAGGGTGTCGCTTTCGAAGCACAGCGCGAGGCGATCGGGCGTGACTGCCGCGCGGGCGTGCAGCAGATGCGCGAGGTTCTGCGGTTCCGTCATCATGGTCGCGTCCACGCCGGCGGACGTTTGGCGAAGAAGGCGGCGACACCCTCGTCGGCCTCGGCCGAGGCGCGCGCCTCGATGCAGGCCGCAGCCTCGGCGTCGAGCGCCGCCTTCATCGCATCGGCGAACGGCACGTTGAGCAGCGCGCGCGTCGCGGCGGTGGCGCCCGGCGCGCCGCTCGACAGCTCGGCGGCGAGCGTGGTGGCACGCGGCAGCAGCGCTTCGTCGGCGACGATCTCATCGACCAGCCCCACGCTCGCGCACCAGTGGGCCTCGCGCGTCGCCCCCGACATCAGCAGGTGCCGCGCCCTTGACGGGCCGATGAGCAGCGGCAGGATCAGCGATGCGCCGTTGGTGGCGACGAGGCCGAGCCGCACTTCCGGCGTCGCGCAGGCGAAGCGGGGAGTGGCGAAGCGCATGTCGCAGGCAAGCACGAGTTCGAGCCCCGCGCCATATGCCGGGCCATTGAGCGCCGCAATGATCGGCTTCGACAGCCCGACCATCGCCGCCGTCACCCGCTGCAGCGCGCGGATGGTGACGGCGAAATCCTCATGGCTGCCGTCGCGCAGATTCTTGAGGTCATCGCCGGCCGAGAAAGTCGGCCCCGTGCCGGTCAGCACCAGCGCGCGCACCGCCGGGTCGCGGTCGGCGGCGGCCAGCGCCGATTCGAGCTGCGCCAGCAGATCATCGTCGAGCGCATTGTGGACGCGCGGGCGGTTGAGGCGAAGCGTGGCGACGGCGTTCGCGACCGACACGACGAGGCTGTCGCCCTCGCCGTTCGCAGCTGCTTCCGCCCTCACCCCAGACGCCATTTTTCGCTCGCTCCACTCAATTCGATATGTAATAGGCTATCGATCGATCGATCGATTGACAAGGAGGATTTGATGCTGCCCGAAAAATACGCCCGGCTGAACCCGACGATCGACGAGAATGGCGTGCTCGAACTCGTGCTCAACGACGGCAAGATGAACGCCGTCGACGGCGCCATGCACAAGCTGCTCGCCGACGTGTGGCGCGACATCGACGCCGATCCGGAGGTGCGCTGCGTGCTGCTGCGTGCGGAGGGCCGCGCCTTCTCGGCGGGCGGCGACCTCGGCTGGGTGAATGAGCTGGCGACCGACTTCGGCGCGCGCGCCAAGGGCTTCCGCGAGGCGCGCGACCTCGTCCACAATATCGTCAACTGCGCCAAGCCGACGGTGTCGGCGATCAACGGCGTCGCGGTCGGCGCCGGCCTTGCGCTGGCGGTGCTCACCGACATCTCGATCGCCGGCAAGTCGGCGCTGCTGCTCGATGGCCATACCCGCATCGGCGTTGCCGCCGGCGACCATGGCGTGCTGTCGTGGCCGATCCTCTGCGGCCTCGCCCGCGCCCGCTATTACCTGCTGCTCTGCGACCGGCTCGATGGGCAGACCGCCGCCGACATCGGCCTTGTCGCGCAATGCGTCGAGGACAACCAGTTGCTCGCCCGCGCCCGCGAAGTGGCGACGCGCCTTGCCAAGGGATCGCCGACCGCGATCCGCTGGACCAAGCACACGCTCAACCACTGGCTGCGCCTCGCCGGCCCGGCGTTCGAGGCGTCGCTCGCCGCCGAATTCCTCGGCTTCTCCGGCCCCGATGCGCTCGAAGGCATCGCGGCGGTGAAAGAGAAGCGCGAACCCAACTTCACCGGGCCGACCGATGATTGATCGGCTCGCCGTCGCGCTGGCGGCACTGTGCATCGGCGGGGCGGGGCGGGCGGCGGAAACGCCGCGCCCCCTCCCCGGTCTCGCCGCGCCGGCGGAGATCAAGGTCGACCGCTGGGGCATCGCGCATATCTATGCCGCCTCCCCGCGCGACGCCTTCTTCATGCAGGGCTATAACGCCGCGCGCGACCGGCTCTGGCAGATCGATCTGTGGCGCAAGCGCGGGCTGGGCCTGCTCGCCCGCGACTTCGGCCCCGCCTATGTCGCGCAGGATCGCGCCGCCCGGCTGCTGCTCTATCGCGGCGACATGGCGGCCGAATGGGCGTCGTACGGCGCCGACGCCAAGTCGCAGACCGAGGCATTCGTCGCCGGGGTCAACGCCTATGTCGGCGAAGTGCGCGCCGGCCGCGCGCCGCTGCCGCCTGAGTTCGCCCTCGCCGGCTCGCAGCCCGACCTGTGGCACGCCGAGGACATCGTCCGCGTGCGCAGCCACGCACTGACCCGCAACGTCACCTCCGAAGTCGCGCGCGCCCGCATCGCCTGCGCGGCCGACCTCAAGGCCGACGAGCTGCGCCAATCGCTGAAGCCGAAGTGGGAGACAAAAATCCCCGACGGTCTCGACCCCTGCGCCATCCCGGCGGAGGTGCTCGACACCTATCGCCTGGGCGCTGCCGGCGTGACCTTCGACAAGCTGCAGGGCGTGCCGGTGGCGGCGCTCGACATCGAGTCCGAAGGCTCGAACAACTGGGTGATCGCGCCGTCGCGCACCGCAACCGGCCGCCCGATCCTCGCCAACGATCCGCACCGCGACCTCGGCATCCCGTCGATCCGCTATGTCGTGCATATGGAGGCGCCCGGCCTGTCGGCGATCGGCGCGGGCGAGCCGGCGCTGCCCGGCATCTCGATCGGCCACAACGGCCAAATCGCTTTCGGCCTCACCATCTTCGCCGCCGATCAGGAAGACCTCTACGTCTATGTGACCGAGGGCGACCGCTACCGTTACAAAGGCGGGTGGGAGCCGATGCAGGTGGTGCGCGAGACCATCGAGGTCAAAGGCGCAGCCCCGCAAACCGCCGAGCTTCGCTTCACCCGTCACGGCCCCGTCCTGCACCATGACGCCACCCGCGCCTTCGCGCTGCGGTCGGTGTGGAGCGCGCCCGGCACCTCGGCCTATTTCGGATCGATGCGCTACATGCGCGCCAAGGACTGGCCGGGCTTCGTCGCGGCGATGGACGGCTGGGGTACGCCGTCCGAAAACCAGGTCTATGCGGATACCAGAGGGCATATCGGCTGGATCGCCGCCGGCCGGGTGCCGGTGCGGAAGAACTGGGACGGGCTGCTGCCGGTGCCGGGCGACGGCCGCTACGAATGGGACGGCTTCCTGCCCAACGAGGCATTGCCGCGCAGCGCCGATCCGGCGGCGGGCTTCATCGCCACCGCCAACGAGATGAACCTCCCCGCCGGCTATCCGGTGGCCGAGCGCAAGCCCGGCTTCGAGTGGGCGCACACCTCGCGCAAGGAACGCATCGACGAGGTGCTGCACCGCCAGCCGAAATCGACCTTGGCGGATTCGATGGCGCTGCAGAATGACGCGACCAATGTCGTCGCGCGCCAGTTGCTGCCGCTGCTCACCCCCCTCGCCGACGATCCCCAGCTCGGCGCCGACGTGCGGCTGCTGCAGGGCTGGGACGGCGTCGCCGGCGCCGACAGCCCCGCCGCCGCGCTGTTCGAAACCTGGCTGATCAAGCACCTCCGCCCCGCCACCGTCGCCGAACTGACGCCGCCGGCCGCGCGGCCCTTGATCACCAGCGCGGAAGTGGCCGCGGTGATCGACCGGCTGACCGGGCCGACCCCGGCCGACACCCGCCTGCGCATCCTGCGCACCAGCCTCACCGTTGCCGTCGCCGAAGTGACCGCCGCGCTCGGCCCCGATCGCACGACATGGGCATGGGGCAAGCTGCACCACGTCTATCTCGAGCATGCGCTGCAGGGCCTCGCCGGTGACAAGCTCGACCTGTCGACCGCCAAGCTGCCGGGCGCCGGCACCTATCTGTCGCCGCTCGCCGCCGGCTGGCGCGCCGATGGCCGTCGCATGACCGGCGCCTCGTTCCGCATGGTGCTCGACGTCGGCAAATGGGACGACAGCAAGGTGATCAACGGCGCCGGCCAGTCGGGCGACCCGGCAAGCCCGCATTATCGCGACCATTTCGAGCTGTGGGCGACCGGCCGCTACGTCCCGCTTCTCTATTCGCGCAAGGCGATCGACGCCGCGACGACGCAGACCCTCCGCTTCACCCCCGGCCGCTGACAGGACCCACGATGGCGCTCGACCTCGAAACCCGTGACCAACTGATCGACATGGTCCGCCGCTTCGTGTCGGAGCGATTGCGTCCCTTGGAGGCGCACATCTCGGAGACCGACGAGGTGCCCGAGGCGGTCGTCGCCGAAATGCGCGAGTTGGGCCTGTTCGGGCTGACGATACCGGAAGGATACGGCGGCCTCGGCCTGTCGATGGAGGAGGAATGCCTCGTCGCCATCGAGCTGGGGCGCACGTCGCCGGCGTTTCGCTCGGTGTTCGGCACCAACGTCGGCATCGGCAGCCAGGGGCTGGTGATGTTCGGGTCGGACGAACAGAAAGCGAAATGGCTGCCCGGCATCGCCAGCGGCGAGATCGTCACCAGCTTCGCGCTGACCGAGCCGGAAGCGGGCTCCGACTCCGCCGCGGTGAAGACCCGCGCGCGGCTGGATGGCGATGCCTATGTGCTCGATGGGCAGAAGATCTTCATCACCAATGCCGACAAGGCCGGGCTGTTCACGGTGATGGCGCGCACCGACCCCGACAAGGCGGGGGGTGCAGGGGTGAGCGCCTTCCTCGTTCCCGGCGATCTCCCCGGCCTCCATGTCGGCCCACCTGAGAAGAAGATGGGCCAGCAGGGGGCCCATGTCTGCACCGTCAGCTTCGATGGGGTGCGCGTTCCCATCGAGAACCGGCTTGGCGCCGAGGGCGAAGGCTTCAAGGTGGCGATGAAGGTGCTCGACCGCGGGCGGCTGCACATCTCCGCGGTCTGCGTCGGCGTCGCCGAGCGGCTGATCGCCGACTGCGTGGCGTTCGCGGCGGAGAGGAAGCAGTTCGGCAAGGCCATCGCCGAGTTCCAGCTCATTCAGGCGATGATCGCTGACTCGAAGACCGAAAGCCTTGCGGCCAAGGCGCTGACCTTGGAGACGGCCCGCACCCGCGACAGCGGCAAGAGCGTCACGCTCGAAGCGGCGGCGGCGAAGCTGTTCGCGTCGGAGATGGTCGGCCGTGTCGCCGACCGCGCGGTGCAGATCCACGGCGGCGCCGGCTACATCGCCGACTATGGCATCGAGCGCTTCTACCGCGATGTGCGCATCTTCCGCATTTACGAAGGCACCAGCCAGATCCAGCAGATCGTCATCGCCCGCGAAACGATGAAGGCGGGCGGATAGAGCACGACATACCAACCACAGCATCGTCATCCCCGCGAAGGCGGGGAACCAGCACGAACGAATAGGCGCCCGCAGAGCGGGCACGTCATTTGAATGGACTGGGTCCCCGCCTTCGCGGGGAGGACGAAAAGGAAAGGGCGGCGTGCCTTCCGGCGCGCCGCCCTTCGATTGCTCTGCCGCCTAGAACTTGAAGCGGGCGCCGACGTAGAACTGCCGGCCGGTGTGGTGATAGACGCTCAGCCGGTCGGCGGCGCTGTCGATATACTGGTCGGTGTATTCGTCGGTCAGGTTGATCGCCTCGGCGGTCAGCGTGATGTTGTCGGTCAGCTTGAACGACGCCGACATGTCGACGTTGAGCGAGCCGTGCGTCCCCTCCACGTTGTTGAAGGTCGGCTGGCCGGCGTTGGTGTTGAACACCGGCCCCGCCCCCGGCGCGACGCCGTTGCGGCCCGGCACCGTGGTGAGGAAGCCGCTGCGATAGGCGAGCGAGCCGCGCAGCGAGAACACCTCGTCCTCATAATAGAGCGTGGCGTTGGCGCTGTGCTTCGACAGGTTGACCAGCGGGTGGATCACCACCGGCGCGCCGGCCGAGGTCGCCAGCGGATATTCGATCTCCGACTTCACATAGGTGTAGTTCGCCTGGATACCCATGTTCTCGCCGAAGCTGCCGAGGAAGGTGAACGGTGCCTGGAAGCCGAGTTCGAGACCCTTCAGCTCGCCGCCGTCGCTGTCGACCGGCTGGGTGACGGTGAACAGGTCGGTCGGCTGCACCGTCGTGCCGACGAGCAGGCTGTCGGGCAGGCCGAGCTGGTTGAACGGGATCGACTGGACGCTCGTCGCGACGAAGCTCGAGATATCCTTGTAGAACAGGCCGACGACGACGGCGGCGTTCTTGGCGAAATACCATTCGAACGAGAAGTCGACATCGGTCGCCTTGGTCGGGCTGATGAACGGGTTGCCGAGCGTCAGCGTGCGGTTGCCGCCGCTGATCGAGAAGGAGCCGCCCGGGTTGACGGTGCCGAGGTTCGGGCGGGCGATTACCTTCGCCACCGCGGCGCGGAGGACGACATCCTCGCTGACGTCGAGGCTGAGGTTCGCCGAGGGCAGCCAGTTGTCGTAGGTCCGCTCGACTTCGACCAAGGTGTAGCCCGGTGCCGGGCCGCCATTCTGGTAGCCGGTCGAGGTCTGCTTGGTTTCGACATAGCGCAGGCCGGCATCGGCGCGCAGGCGCATGCCGCCGACCTCGCTGTCCAACGCCGCCTGCAGGAAGCCTGCCGTGCTGCGCTCGTCGACGGTGACGAAATTGCCGCGGGCGCTGGCGTTCGGAATGCCGGTCAGCGCGAAGCGGCCGGTGTTTGAATAGATGCCGAGATTGTCGGCGAACGCCTGCAAATTCGGGATGACGAAAGTGCGCGGCGAGCCGTTGATGCTGGTGCCGCTGTCGATCGAATATTGCGAGCTGAGCGGCCCGAGCCCGCCGGCCGGTACGAGGCCCGCCACATCGGTCTCGCTGGCGCGGCGATACTCCTCGGAGTCGAAGCTGTACTTCTTGTAGTCGGCGCCGCCGCGGATCTTCAGCGTCTCGGTCGCGTCGAACTCCAGCTCGGCGCGGCCGGTCTTGAAGGTGTTGTCGACATATTGCGGCCGCAGGCGGATTTCACCGAGGATGAAGCTCGCCGGGTTGGTGACGTCGAGGTTGCCGTAGGTGATCGTCGGGTTGCGGCCGTTGGTGAAATTATAGGCGAAGCCGTTGACGTTGTTCGCATCGAGCGCGACCGTCGTCTGGATCGGGTTGGCGAAGGCCGACTTCGAATAGCCGCCGATCAGGTCGAGGCGCAGCCGCTCGCCGAGCTCCTGCTCGAGGTTGGCGGTGTACTGCTGGAACTTGGTGCGCAGCTTGTCGAAGCGCGATTCGACGCGAACGTCGACGCCGTTGAACGTGCCCGACACCAGGCTGTTTGTCGCGTCGACCTGCGCGCCCGGCAGGATCACCGTCTGCGGCTTGCCGGTGCCCGAGCGGCTGAACGAGATCGCCTCGAGATACTGCTCGGCGCGCTGCGACTTGAAGTCGGCATAGAGCGTGTCGAACGTCAGCAGCGTCGAATCCTGCGGCGCCCACTGCAGCGAGGCGGTGAGGCCGAGGCGCTTGTTGTCATATTTGTAGCTGTCGTAGCGCGGGATGCGCGGATGGAAGAAGGCGTAGCCCTGCGTGGCGCCGGTGGGCAGCGTCGACGTGGTCGCGAAGCCGCCGTTGTCGGTGCCGCGCTCCCAGCGCACCGTCGAGGGGCCTTCCTCGGTGGTGTTGCGCTCGGAATAGGAGGCCGAGAGCAGGATGCCGATCGTGTTGTCGGCGCTCTTGGTCGAGAACACGCCGGCGAGCTTCGGGTCGATCTTGCCCGACAGGTCGTTGTAGCCGCCCTGCACCGAGCCGGCGATCGTCATGTCCTCGCGATAGTCGAACGGACGCGCAGTCTGCAGGTCAACGGTGGCGCCGAGCGAGCCTTCCTCGACATTGGCCGAGGCGGTCTTGCGCACCGTGATCGAGTTGAAGAGTTCGGACGCGAACACGTTGAAGTCGAAGCTGCGGCCACGGTTGGCGCCGCCCGAGGCGTCGGCGCCGCCGGTGGTCGACAGGCCTTCCATGCCGTTGATGCGCACGCGGGTGAACACCGGGCCGAGGCCGCGGACGGTGATCTGACGGCCTTCGCCCTGATCGCGCGTGATCGCGACGCCGGGGATGCGCTGCAGCGATTCAGCAAGGTTGTTGTCGGGGAAGTCGGCGATGTCCTCCGCCTTGATGACGTCGACGATCGAGGTCGACAGCCGCTTTTCGGCGAGCGAGGCGCCGAGCGAGGCGCGGAAGCCCGTGACGATGATCTCTTCGGCGTCTGCATCGAGCGTGCCGGGCGCCGGTTCGGCGGCGGCGCTATCCTGCGCCTGCGCGGCGCTGCCCATCGCGAGCAGCGAGGCGGTGCCCAGCAGCAGCGTCAGCTTCGCCGGATGGACAATGGACGTCGGTCGGTTGCGCATCGATCACTCCCCTAGGCGGCTCTATGGCCGTTTCGACTAGCGATGTCCTCCGGCATCTTTGCCGAATGACACCGGTGTCATTCTTGAGTGGAAAACGACGGCGGCGCAGCCGCTCCCCACCCCGATTTGAATTTGCACTGAGACGGCGAACCGCCTCCTACTCCCCAAAGCGACGACACAACAGGCCGCGCCGACACCGCTTGTTCTTTAAGAGTAACCGGTGTCATAATGAATGTGAAACGAGAGAAGGCCGGTGTCAAGGCCGCTTTGGGGAGAGAAAAAATGCTGCTTTTACGAGCGGTTGCGCTTGGATTGGCGTTGATGACCACGCCGATGGCGCTCGCCGCGACCGCTTTCCCCGGTGCGGTCGGCTGGGCCGCCGCCACTCCCGGCGGGCGCGGCGGGCAGGTGATTCGCGTGACCAATCTGAATGCAGATGGCCCCGGCTCGCTGCGCGCGGCGATCAACGCCAAGGGCCCGCGGATCATCGTGTTCGAGGTCGGCGGCGTCATCGACATGAAGCGCACGACGCTGACCATCGGCGAGCCCTTCGTCACCATCGCCGGGCAGACCGCGCCCTCACCCGGCATCACCCTCATCCGCGGCGGCATCGACGTGAAGACGCACGACGTCATCATGCGCCACATCCGCGTCCGGCCCGGGGTCGACGGGCAGGCCAAGCGCAGCGGCTGGGAAGTGGACGCGCTGTCGACGGTCGGCGCCTACAATATCATCGTCGACCATTGCACGATGACCTGGGCGCTCGACGAGAATCTCTCCGCCTCGGGCCCGCGCTTTACCGGCAAGACGGTGGAGGAGTGGCGGCGCGGCACCTCGCGCAACATCACCTTCTCCTACAACCTCCTCGCCGAAGGCCTCGCCGACGCCAGCCACCCGAAGGGCGAGCATTCCAAGGGCTCGCTGCTGCACGACAACGCCACCGGCATCCTCATTTACCGCAACCTCTATGCCCACAATGTCGAGCGCAATCCGCTGCTGAAGGGCGGCGTCCACGCGGCGGTGGTCAACAATCTCATCTACGACCCCGGCAAGCGTGCCATCCACTATAACCTCATGGCGCTCGAATGGGCGGGGCAGGACTATCAGACCGGCGAACTCGCCGCCGTCGGCAACGTCATGCGCGGCGGCCCCTCGACCGACGAGCGGCTGCCCTTCCTGATGTTAGGGGGCGACGGCGACCTGCGCTACCACGGTCGCGACAACATCGCCGTCGACAAGCATGGCGCCCAGCTGCCGATGTTCGGCCGCTACGGCGAGACGCGCGCCAAGCTGATCGAGGCCGACAAGCCGACCGTGTGGCCCGAGAAGCTCGACGTGCTGCCGGCGCGCGATGTCGAAACCCATGTGCTCGCCAACGCCGGCGCGCGGCCGTGGGACCGCGACGAGCATGACATCCGCGTGCTGTTCTTCGTCGCCGAAGGCCGCGGCGAGATCATCGACGACGAAGCGGTGGTCGGCGGCTACCCCGAGGCCACGCCGACCCGCGCGGCGTTTGTGGCCGCCGAGTGGAACCTCGACACGATGGAGCCGAAATCGGGCCGCTATCCGGGGCAGAAAGGGCCGATCCAGGAAAGCCTGTCGGCGCGCGACCGCGCGATGCGGCGCAACTGATGCTGGCGCTTGCCCTCCTCGCCGCCGCCGCAACCGTCGCGCCGCCAATGGTCGTCGTCGACCAGCAGGCGGTGATGCGCCGCGAGCCCGTGCCGCACGGCGCGATCGGCATGAGCACCGCCTACCGGATCAGCGACGTGGCGCCGGGCCGCACCATGGAATTCCGCCGCCGCGTCCTCGACGTCGGCGCCGCGATCGGCGCGCATGTCATCGACCATGACGAGGTCTATTATGTGCTGGCCGGCGAGGGCGAGGTGCTGTCCGACGGTAAGACGGCGGTGCTGAAGCCGGGGATGGCGGCGTATCTTTACAAGGGCGCCAATGTCGGGATTACGCAGCGGGGCAAGGTGCCGCTGGATCTGATCGTGTCCTACCCGTTGGCGGCGAAGAAGCCGTAATCAGCCACCCACGTCCGTCATACCGGCGAAAGCCGGTATCCAGTCGGCGGGTGGTCTGGATACCGGCTTTCGCCGGTATGACGGTTAGTGGGTTGGGGAAGAGCAGCCGCCCCTACCGCCGAACGTCGAAATTACCCTCGGCAAACGCCGCGAGATCGGCGCGCGTGAACAGCGACGCATCCCCCGGCAGCGAATGCTTGAGGCAGGTCAACGCCAACCCGCTGTGCACCGCCTTCTCCAGCCCCGCGCCATCGAGCAACCCGTGCAGCACGCCGGCCGCAAACGCATCGCCCGCGCCGATGCGATCGACGATGCCCGCGACGATCACCTCTTCGGTCTGCCACTGCCCATCGCGCGCATCGAGCCGCGCCGCGATCCGATGCCGGTCGGCATCGTCGACATGGCGCGCGGTCGAGGCGATCAGCTTGAAATTCGGGAAGGCGTCAAACGCCGCCTGCGCCGCCTCGCGCCGCCGCACCTCGCCGTCGCCCGAGAAGGGCTTGTCCAGCAGCAGCGCGATGTCGCGGTGGTTGCCGAAGAACAGCTCCGCCTCAGCGACCAGTTCGCGCAGGATCGCGCGCGGATCACCGTCCCAGCTCTCCCACAGCTTCGCGCGGTAATTGCCGTCGAAGCTGATGCGCACGCCGGCGGCCTTCGCGGCCTTCACCGCCGCCTTCGCCGCCGCCGCGCCAGCCGGCCCAAGCGCCGGGGTGATCCCCGACACATGCAGCCATTCGACGCCGTCCAGCGCCGCCGCCCAATCGACCTCGCCGGCGGCAAGCGCGAACGCCGACTGCGCGCGGTCATAGACGATGTCCGACGCGCGAAGCCCCGCGCCGGGCGTCAGGAAATAGAGACCCAATCGCCCCGGCCCCGTCGTCACCGTCGAAGTATCGACCCCACGCCGCCGCAGCTCGGCGATGGCGCCGTGGCCGATGACATTGTCCGGCACCCGCGACACCATCCGCGTCGCATGGCCAAGCGCCGACAGCCCAATCGCGACGTTCGCTTCGGCCCCGCCGAAGTGGAGGTCGAGCCGCGGCGACTGGAACAGCAGCTCGCGCCCCGACGGGGTCAGCCGCAGCAGCAACTCGCCGAAGCAGGCAACGCGCGCCATCTCAGCGCGCGAGCCAGCCGCCGTCGACGGCGAGCACATGGCCGTTGACGTAGTCCGACGCCGGCGAGGCGAGGAACACCGCCGCGCCACCGAGGTCCTCCGATGCGCCCCAGCGCCCGGCGGGAATACGGTCGAGGATCGAACGGTTGCGCGCTTCGTCTGCTTGCAAGGCCGCGGTGTTGTTAGTGGCGATATAGCCCGGCGCGATGGCGTTGACGTTGACGCCCTTCGCCGCCCACTCGTTGGCGAGCAGCTTGGTCAGCCCCGCCACACCCGACTTCGACGCGGTATAGCTCGGCACGCGGATGCCGCCCTGGAAGCTCAGCATCGAGGCGATGTTGATGATCTTGCCACGTCGTCGAGCGATCATGTGCTTGCCCGCCGCCTGGCAAAGAAAGAACACCGACTTCAGATTGGTGTCGATCACCGCGTCCCAGTCTTCCTCGGTGAAGTCGACCGCGTCGGCACGGCGGATGATGCCGGCGTTGTTGACGAGGATATCGAGTCCGCCGAGCCCCTCCACCGCCTGCGCCACCACGCCCTCCACCGGTGCGATCGACGACAGGTCGGCGCCGATCAGCAGCGCACGCCGGCCCAGCCCCTCGATCCGCGCCGCCGTCTCGGTCGCCGGCGACCGGCCGACCAGCGCCACGTCGGCGCCCGCCTCGGCGAGCGCCACCGCGATGCCCTGCCCGATGCCGGTGTTGGCGCCGGTGACGACCGCGACCCGGCCACTGAGGTCGAACGCGCCCATTATTGCAGCTGGCAGATGTCGAGGACGGACATGTCGGTATAGTCCTGATTCTCGCCCGCCATCGCCCAGATGAAGGCATAGGCGCGCGTGCCCGAGCCCATGTGCACCGACCAGGGCGGCGAGATCACCGCTTCCTCGTTCGCCATCACGATGTGCCGCATCGCCTCGCCCTCACCCATGTAGTGGAACACACGGTCGTTGGGGCCGTCGAGGCCGAAGTAGAAATAGATCTCCGATCGGCGCTCGTGGATGTGCGGCGGCATGGTGTTCCACACCGATCCGGGCTTCAGAACGGTCAGGCCCATGACCAGCTGCGCCGAATCGCAGACGCCGGGGATGACGAGCTGAAAGATCGTCCGCTCGTTCGATTCCTCGAGGCTGCCGCGCTCCAATGCATTGGCGTCAGCGATCGACAGCTTGCGCGTCTTGAAGCCTTTGTGCGCCGGGCAGGACGCCAGATAGAAGCGCGCCCCCTCGCCGGCGAAGCTGACGTCGGTCGCGCCCATCGTCACATAGACGCAGTCCATGTGGCCGAGCGTGAAGCTCTCGCCGTCGACGGTGACGCTGCCCTCGACCTGCCCGACGTTGACCACCGCCAGTTCGCGCCGTTCGAGGAAGGGATGGCCAGCGGCCGACGGCGGCTCGCTTTGCGTCGGCAGCTTCACCGGAGCGCCCGCCACCTGCACCCCGCCGATCACGAAGCGGTCGGCATGGGTGTAGTTGAGCACGCACTCGCCGGCACGGAACAGGCCGGAGATCAGGTAGCGGTCACGCAGTTCCTCGTTCGACACGCACTCCATCATGTCCGGGTGCGTCGCGTAATAGGTGCGTTCGAACATCGCTTTTCTCCCCAGGATCACCGGCTGCTTTTTCGTTTGGTAACCGGTGTCATTCGCGGCTGCAAGCTAAACCGGCTTTTGCTATCGCCTATTCCTGCGGAGGCGGCGCGACCGAGGCGCGGCGCACTAGCGCCGACGGGAAACGCGACTGCTTCCCCGGCCCGTCATCGTCGCCGGCGTCGCCGATCAGCTTGACCGCGGCCGAATAGGCCATCTGCAGGATTGGCCAGCGGACGGTGCTGAGCGGCGGCCAGATATGCGCGGCGATGGCGGTGTCGTCGAAGCCGACGATCGACAGATCTTCCGGGATGCTCAAGCCCCGCTGCCTCGCCGCATGCAGCACGCCCGCCGCCATTTCGTCGTTCGACGCGAAGATCGCGGTCGGTCGCGGGCTGCGGTCGAGCAGGCGCCGCGCTGCTTCGAGGCCGGAGGCGAAGGTATAGTCGCCCTGCGTCATATACCCCTTCGGGAGGTCGATGCCGGCCTCGGCCAATGCCGCCTCGAAGCCGATCCGCCGCTCCTTCGCCGAGCGGAAGCCCTGCGGCCCTTCGACAAGGCCGATGCGGCGATGCCCCTGCGCGATCAGATATTCGGTCGCGGCCTTCACCGCATCCTGGTCGTCCGACGCCACCATGCGGTCGGGCGTGTCGAGCATCGCCGAGCCCATGCGCGTGTAGCGACAGCCCGATTCCTCGCAGAGCCGCGCCAGCGCGTCATTTTCCGAGATCGGCGGGAGGAGCACGACGCCGAACAGCCGCTGCCGCTCGAGAAAGGCGCGAACATCGTCGAGCATCGCCGGCGAGCGGCGATCGACCGGCCGCACCACCAGTTCGAAATCGGTGCCGTGCAGCGCATCGAGGATGCCCTGCTGCACGCCCAGCACCATCTGCGAGTTCGGGTTGTCGTGGATCAGTCCGATCAGGAAATTGCGTCCCAGCGCCAGCGCCCGCGCCTGCGGGTTGGGCACATAGCCCAGCTCGTCGATCACGGTCTGCACCCGCTCGCGCGTGGCGTCGCTCAGCAGCGGCGAGCGGTTGATGACGCGGCTCACCGTCTTTTTCGACACGCCGGCGAGGCGGGCCACGTCGTTGATCGTGGCCTTCATGCGATCGCTCGCGGTCAGGGGGGCCTTGTCGGTCAAATCATCCTCCAGCGACGCGACCTTAGCGCAAGATTCTCGCTGCGCCATCCGGGCAGGGCTTGCCCCGCGCCGCGCATCGTCGCATGATGACACCGGTTACCTGATAAGAAATGCATTGGGGAGCAGAAAGTGGGAGCCAATTCGGCGCGGGTGGCGAGCCTTGGCGGCATGCATGCCTGATCTCGCGACGATCATGACCGCCGCGCCGGTAATCCCGGTGCTGGTGATCGACGATGTCGCCGACGCGGTGCCGCTCGCCGAGACCTTGGTCGCCGCCGGCCTGCCGGTGCTCGAAGTCACCTTCCGCACCGCCGCCGCGCTCGACGCCATCCGCGCGATGGCGAAGGTGCCGGGCGCGATCGTCGGCGCGGGCACGGTGCTCGACCCCGATCTCTACACCGCGGCGGTCGATGCGGGCGCCAGCTTCGCGGTCAGCCCCGGCCTCACCGACCGGCTGGCGCGCGCCGCCGCCGATGGCCCGGCACCGCTGCTGCCCGGCGTCGCCTCGGCGTCGGACATCATGCGTGCCCGCGATCATGGCTTCAGCCGCCTGAAATTCTTTCCGGCGTCGATCGCCGGCGGCATCCCGGCGCTGTCGGCCTATGCCTCGGTGTTCGGCGACCTGCGCTTCTGCCCGACCGGCGGGATCACCGCGGACAACGCCGCCGACTGGCTGGCGCTTCCCTTCGTCGACTGCGTCGGCGGCACCTGGATCGTCCCGCGCGGGGGTGCCCGCGACCTCACCGCCATCGCCGAGCGCGCTCGCCGCGCCGCTGCGCCGATCGCCTGAAGGACCTCGACAAATGCCGAAGCAGATCAGGCACGTTTGCCAATGACACCGGTTTCCTTTATCGTGACGACCAAGAACAAGAAGGGGGAGCGTCCGTGAGTTCAGAGCGTGATCGCGATGCGATCGCCGGGCGTTTCCGTGCCGCGCGGCGCGCCGCCGGCAGCTTCGCCGACTTCCCCGGTGAGCTTCCCGCCACCCTCGACGAAGCCTATGCCGTGCAGGACGCGGCGATCACCGGCTGGGACCGCCCGGTGCTCGGCTGGAAGGTCGGCCGTATCATGCCGCCGTTCGAGGAAGCGCTCGGCGCCGAACGCCTCGCCGGCCCGATCTTCGATGTGCGCGAGGGCGAACCCGCCATGCCGGTGTTCGCCGATGGCTTTGCGGCGGGCGAGGCGGAATTCCTGTTGCGGCTCGGCGCGGTGCCCGCCGGCAAGACGCGCTTCACGCTCGATGCTGCCGCCGACGCTATTGACGCCGTGCACCTCGGCATCGAGATCGCCAGCTCGCCACTGCGGCCGATCAACGATATCGGCCCGGCGGCGGTCGTCTCCGACTTCGGCAACAACAACGGCCTCGTCGTCGGCCCGGCGATCGAGAACTGGCGGATCAGCGGCTTCGAGGACTGGACCGTCACGACGCTGATCGACGGCGTCGCCGTCGGCACGGGGGCCGCGCGCGGCTTTCCCGACGGCGCGATCGGCGCCGTGCGCTTCTTCCTTGAACTGATGGCGCGGCGCGGCATTGCGATCGTGCCCGGCTGGTGGATTTCATCCGGCGCGGTCACCGGCGTCCACGAGGCAAAGCCCGGCCAGACGGTCGAGGCGCGCTTCGACGGCCACGGCAGCGTCAAATGCCGTCTCGAAGCGGCGCAACCGAGCTAAGGAATACCCTGGGGAGGGATTGAGATGGCGAGTGTGACTGAGGCGACGACGCCGGAAGGCGGCCGCGTCGGGCGGGTGCGCTGGACGATCTGCGCGCTGCTCTTCTTTGCAACGACGATCAACTACATCGACCGGCAGATGATCAGCGTCCTGAAGCCGACGCTGGAGGCGGAGTTCGGCTGGAGCGAGACCACCTATGCCGACATCGTCTTCGCCTTTCAGCTCTCCTACGCCATCGGCTATTTCATCTTCGGTCACGTCATGGACCGCATCGGCGCGCGCTACGGCTATTCGCTCGCCGCGCTGATCTGGGGCACCGCCGCGATGATGACCTCGGCGGCGCGCGACGTCGGCCATTTCATGCTCGCGCGTTTCGTGCTCGGCCTCGGCGAATCGGGCAACTTCCCCGCCGGCATCAAGGCGGTGGCGGAGTGGTTCCCGAAGAAGGAGCGCGCGTTCGCGGTCGGTATCTTCAACGCCGGCGCGAATATCGGCGCGATCCTGACGCCGCTGATCGCGCCGCTGCTCGTCGTCGCCTTCGGCTGGCGCGCCGCCTTCCTGATCACCGGCGGACTCGTGTTCGTGTGGATCGCCATCTGGCTGCTCGTCTATCGCAGCCCGCGCGAGAAGAAGAACCTGTCGGCGGCCGAGCTCGCCTATATCGAGAGCGACCCCGCCGACACGCCCGGCAAGGTGCCGTGGAGCAGCCTGCTGCGCCGCCGCCAGACCTGGGCTTACGCGGTCGGCAAATTCCTGATCGACCCGATCTGGTTCTTCCTGCTGTTCTGGCTGCCTGACTTCTTCGCCAAGCAGCACGGGCTCGACCTGATGACCTTCGGCCCGCCGCTGGTCGCCATCTACATCATCTCCGATGTCGGCTCTGTGGCCGGCGGCTGGCTGTCGTCGGCGCTGATCAAGCGCGGCTGGACGATCAACCGCGCCCGCAAGACGGCGATGCTGATCTGCGCGTTGTGCGTGCCGCCGGTGGCGTTGGCACCCGGGATCGACAATCTGTGGACGGCAGTGCTGCTGATCGGCCTCGCCACCGCCGCGCACCAGGGCTTCTCCGCCAATCTCTACACGCTGCCGTCCGACCTGTTTCCGCGCAAAGCGGTGGGCGGGGTCATCGGCATCGGCGGCACCATCGGCGCGATCGGCGGCATGTTCATGGCGAAGTTCACCGGCTGGATGCTCGACACCACCGGCAGCTATGTGCCGATGTTCATCATCGCCGGCTCCGCCTACCTCGTCGCGCTGCTCGCCATCCACCTGCTGGTGCCGCGGATGGAGCCGGTCGAGGAGGTCTGACCCTCTCGACCGACAACCGATACCCGCCGACAAACCGGCATCGACGCTCGGTCACGTTCCGCCTAGATTGCAGGGCGTGACCGAGCGTGATCGTCAGCCTTTCAGCCGGATGCTCTCCGCCTACCGCAAGCGGGCGGGGCTGTCGCAACTGTCGCTGTCGCTCGAAGCCGCCCTTTCCACCCGCCACCTCGGCTTCCTCGAAAGCAGCCGCGCGCGGCCGAGCGCCACCATGGTGAAGAAGCTCGCAACCGCGCTGGCGCTGACCGACAGCGAGCGCGACGGGCTGCTCGTCGCCGCCGGCTTCGCGCCGTGGCGGATCGACACCGGTCCCGCCGACCAGCCGCTGATGACCGGTGGCGCCATCGGCGCGCTCGCCTTCGACAGCGCGGTGGCGATGGCGACCGCGGACGACGCCGAGACGGTCGTGGCGCTCGCAGCACGCCTGTTCGGGGCCGTCGGCATCGATCAATTCATCAGCGGCACGCTGCGCCGCGGCCTCGACGGCCGCTGGCTGATCGAGCGCGATATCGCCGGCCGGCCGGCGATCGGCTGGCTCAGCCATATCGAGATCAACGACTATCGTGATCGCGACGTGCTGGTCTCGATCACCTCGCGGGCGCATCGCGGCTTCGTGTGGGAGGATGTGACGCGCGTGCCGCTCGCCGCCGACCAGCGCCGCATCCTCGACGAGGCGAACGACTTCGGCATCACCAGCGGGTTCGTGTTTCCGGTGCAACGCGGCGACGGCAGCGTCCGCGCGCTGACCTCCTGGGCGGAACGGCTCGATCCCGCCGACCCCGCGCTGCGCGCCGCGGCCGGGCTGGTCGCCGCCGCGCTGATCGACAATCTCGACCGGCTGCGCGCCGATGCGCATCCGGCGAACACGCCGGCCCGGCTGCCCGACGCCCATCGCGACGTGCTCGGCTGGATCGGCGCGGGCCGCTCGGTGGCCTGGATCGCCGCGCGTCGCAGCCGCACCGAGGAGGAGACGCGCGACCTGATCGGCGCGGCGACCCGCGCGATGGGTGCCTCGTCGCCCGCGCAGGCGACCACGCGCGCCGTCGCGCTCGGCCTGCTGGCGGCTTGACCTACCTGCCAGATAATCGACGCCCCCGCGTCGCTTGACGCATCATCCGTATTATCTAAATAATACACATGGCATTTACGGAGAGCGCATATGGCCCGACTGTTGTTGCCGATCGCCGCCGCCGCGCTGCTCGCTAGCCCGGCCGTCGCCCGCACCCCGGACATTCGCACCGAAGACGTCGAGCGTTTCTACGCGCTCTATGACGCGGCCGGCGGCAAGCCGACCGCCGAGGTGCTCCAGCGCGACTACCTCGACAAGGGCACGCCCGGCCTGAAGGAGTTCGCGCGGCTGCGCCGCATCACCGGCGAGCGCATCGCCGCCGCCATTGCGCAAACGCCGAAGGTTTACACCGACGCCCGCGACTGCGCGGCGCTGTTGCCGAAGATCACGGCACGCCTGAGCGCTTCGCTGACGCGGCTCGGCGAAATCTACCCCGAAGCGAGTTTCCCGCCGGTCACCCTGACGATCGGGCGCAGCCGGCCGGTCGGGGTCGCCAATGCGACGGGCGTCTACATCGGCCTGGAGGCTTTGTGCGCCTGGGAAATGCCCGACCCCGACCGCGAGAACCGCTTCGTCCATGTCATCGCGCATGAATTTGTCCACGTGCAGCAGCCCGGCGCGCAGGTGGAGGATGACAAGGCCTCGGTGCTTCATGCCTCGCTGCTCGAAGGCGGCGCCGAGCTCATCGGCGAACTGATGTCGGGCTCGCTCTCGTACAAGCACCTGCTCACCGCGACGCGCGGGCGGGAGAAAGAATTCGAGACGGCGTTTCTCGCCGATATCGACAAGCCGGCGATGGGCTCCAACTGGCTCTACAACGGCCTCGGCACACCCGAGAATCCGACCGATCTCGGCTATTGGATCGGCTACCGTATCGCGAAGGCCTATTATGCCAAAGCCCAGGACAAGCGCGCCGCGGTCAAGGCGATCATCGAAATGAAGGACCCCAAAGCCTTCCTCGCCGCCAGCGGCTGGACGCCGGGGATGCGCTTCTAACGCGTCTAGCGCGCGTAGGCCCCCACGCGCCCGACGCGCGAAAGCCCTTGCGGGATGCGCGGCAGCCGCGCAACTCGGGGGCGACGGGAAACGGGGAGCAGGCATGAGGATTTCGCGACGGCATTTGGTCGGCCTGATGGCGGCGACGGCGCTGACGCCGCGGCCCGCGCTGGCGCAGGGCGATGCCGCGGCTCGGCTGCGCGACCTGCTCGACGCCAGCGAGGCGGCCGATGTCCGCCGCAATCCGCTGGGTGCCGTGCGGAAAGGCGCCGCGCCCGCCGGCCCGGCCTTCGTCGATCCCTTAAGCGACGGCTATCGCGCCGCGCTCCTCGCCGACAAGACGCGCGAGCTGGCGGCGCTGAACGCGATCGACCGCGCCGCGCTGCCACCCACCGACCGCATCGCCTATGACGTGTTCGACTATCGCACCCGCCAATCGCTCGGGTTCGTCGAGAGCGGGCTGTTCGACGTGACGCGGAAGACGCCGCTCAATGCCTCCTTCGGCCTGCAGGTCGAATTCCCCGACTTCGCCGCCGATGCATCCTACGCGTCGCTCGCCGACTATGAGGCCGGCCTGGCGCGCCTGGAGGGCTTCGCCGGCCACCTGGCCAGCACGATCGACTGGCTGAAGCGCGGGCGCGCCGAGGGCTATGTGCAGTCGAAGGTGATCGCCGCCAACGTGCTGGCGCAGGTCGACGCGATGCTGAAGATCGCGCCCGCCGACAGCCCGTTCATGGCGGTGACGAAGAAGATGCCGAACGCGCTCTCCGCCACCGACCGCGAGCGGCTGGCCAAAGCCTATGCCGAGGTGACCGAGCGGCGCATCTACCCCGGCTACCACCTGTGGCAGACCTATCTGCGCGAAACCTACCTCCCTGCCGCCACCGAGGCGCCGGGCCGCTGGGCGATGAAGGATGGCGCGGCGCTCTACGCCGCCGACCTCGCGCGCCACACCACCACGACGATGAGTGCCGCCGAAATCCACGCGCTCGGCCTTACCGAGGTCACGCGCATCCGCGCCGAGATGGAGAAGGTGCGCCAGGACGTCGGCTTCAAGGGCGACCTCAAGGCCTTCTTCGAGCATGTCCGCACCGACCCGCGCTATTATTATACCAAGCCCGCGGACCTGCTCGCCCGCTTCAAGGCGATCGAGGACAAGATCTGGCCGGCGATCCCCAAGCTGTTCCACAACCGCCCGAAGGCGCCGTTCGAGGTCCGCCCGCTGCCCGCGCTCGGCGACCAGCGCGGCACCGGCTATTACCGCGCCGGGCCGCCCGACGGCGTGTCGCCCGGCATCCTGTTCTTCAACATGTCGATGCTGAACACCCGGCCGATCCCGACGCTCGAAACGCTGACCTTGCACGAAGGCATCCCCGGCCATCATTTCCAGATCACGCTGGCCCGCGAGAACGCGGCGCTGCCGCCGCTGCTCCGCTACGGCAGCTCGACCGCCTACAGCGAGGGCTGGGGTCTCTATGCGGAATCACTCGGGCGCAAACTCTGCATGTTCACCGACCCGATGCAGTGGTTCGGCCATCTCGACATGGAGATGCTGCGCGCGGTGCGGCTGGTGGTCGATACCGGCCTGCATGCGCAGCGCTGGGAGCGGCAGCGGGCGATCGACTATATGCTCGACAACACGTCGATGGCGCCGCGCGACGTGGCGGTGGAGATCGACCGCTACATTTCCCATCCGGGCCAGGCCTGCAGCTATAAGATCGGCGAGCTGAAGATGAAGGCGCTGCGCGAGAAGGCGGCAACGGCGCTCGGCAGCCGCTTCGACGTGCGCGACTTCCACGCCCAGGTGCTCGATACCGGCGCGCTGCCGATGGCGGTGCTGGAAGCAAAGATCGACGGCTGGCTGGCCGCGCCGCCCGCATGATGTAGTAGGGGACGATGGCGGCAGGAGCGTAGCGGATGGCGGATGCGAGCGGATTCGGGGTCGGGCCGGCGGTGGTGCTGCTCGCGGCGGGCGTCGTCGCGGTGCCGATCTTCCGGCGCCTCGGCCTCGGCTCGGTGCTCGGCTACCTGAGCGCCGGGCTTATCATTGGCCCGTTCGGCCTCGGCCTGTTCAACGATGCCGAAGCGCTGCTGCACATCGCCGAACTGGGCGTGGTGCTGTTCCTGTTCATCATCGGGCTTGAGATGCGCCCATCGAAGCTGTGGAAGCTCCGAAAACAGATCTTCGGCCTCGGCGCCGCGCAGGTGCTGACCTGCGGCGCGCTGCTGACCGGCGTCGGCGTGCTGGCCGGCCTCGCGCCCGCCGTCGCGGCCGTTGCGGCGATGGGCTTCGTGCTCTCCTCGACCGCGGTCATCATGCAGATGCTCGAGGAGGAAGGCGACAAGGCCGAGCCCGAGGGGCAGCGCGCCATCGCCATCCTGCTGCTGGAAGACCTCGCCATCGTACCGCTGCTCGCCCTCGTCGCGCTGTGGGCGGCGTTCAACGGCCAGGCGGCCGAGGCGTCGATGCCGTTCTGGCAGAGCGCCGGCATCGCGATCGGTGCGCTCGCCGCGCTGATCGCCGCCGGCCGCTGGCTGCTCGATCCCTTCTTCGGGCTGATCGCCCGCGCCGGCGCCCGTGAGGTGCTGACCGCCGCCGCCCTTCTGGTGGTGCTCGGGTCGGCGCTGTTCATGCAGACGGCGGGCCTGTCGATGGCGATGGGCGCCTTCCTCGCCGGCGTGCTGCTCTCCGAATCAAGCTTCCGCCATCAGCTTGAGGCCGACATCGAGCCGTTCCGCGGCATCCTGCTCGGGCTGTTCTTCCTGTCGGTCGGCATGTCGCTCAACCTCACCATCGTGTTCAGCGAGGGGCAGCTGGTGCTCGGCGGCGTGCTCGCCTTCATGATCGTCAAGGCGATCGGCATCTACGGCATCGCCCGCGCCGCGCATTCGGACCACCGTGCCGCCACTCACCGCGCCGCGCTGTTCGCACAGGGCGGCGAGTTCGCCTTCGTACTCTATGCCGCCGCGCTCGCGGTCGGGCTGTTCGACGCCCGCATCTCCGCGATCATGACCGCGATCGTCATCCTGTCGATGGCGCTGACCCCGCTCGTCCTCATCGCCCAGAAGCGGATGCGCCGCGACGCGCCGGTGTCGATGGAGGGGATCGACAAGGCGGAAGATCTGCGCGGCCGCGTGCTGTTCATCGGCTTCGGCCGCTTCGGGCAGGTGGCGAGCCAGGCGCTGTTGTCGCGCCGCGTCGAGCTGGCGCTGATCGAGACCGACGTCGAGATGATCCGCGCCGCCGCCAATTTCGGCTTCAAGATCCACTATGGCGACGGCACGCGCTTGGACGTGCTTCATGCCTCGGGCGCCGCCACCGCCGAGGCGATCCTCGTCTGTGTCGAAAAGCCCGAGATCGCCGACCAGATCGTCGCGCTGTGCAAGGCGGAGTTCCCGCTGGCCCAGCTCTACGTCCGCTCCTTCGATCGCGGCCATGCGCTGCGGCTGATCCAGGCCGGTGTCGATTTCCAGATCCGCGAGACCTTCGAATCCGCGCTGGTGTTCAGCGAGGCGGTGCTGACCGGCCTCGGCTTCGAGGAGGAGGATGCCCGCGAAGCCATCGCCGAGGTGCGCGAGCGCGACGAGCAGCGGGTCGAGCTGGAGCTGGTCGGCGGCCTCACCGCCGGCCGCGTCCTGTTGCGCGGCAACATGGTGACGCCCGAGCCGGAGCCCTTCTTCCCGCGCGCCAGATCGGCCGCGCCCGCTGACAGCTGAGCCTCAGCTCATCGCGCGGTAGACGAGGTTCCGGCCGGCGCCCTTCGCGCGGTAGAGCTGCTGGTCGGCGCGGCGAACCAGCTCAGCGAGCGTCTCGCCGGGGCGAAACTCCGCGACGCCGCCGCTGACGCTGATGATCGGCGAGCCGCCCTCGCGCTCGGTCAGCACCGCCAGCCGGATCGCTTCCGCCGACAGCCGGCAGGGTTCCGCCGTCGTTTGTTCGACCAGTATGGCGAACTCCTCGCCGCCGGTGCGCGCGATCAGCGCCGAGGACGGCGCGGCGCGCTTCAGGATCGCGGCAAAGGCGGCGATCACCTCGTCGCCGACGTCATGGCCGTGCGCATCGTTGATCGCCTTGAAATGATCGAGGTCGAACAGCGCGATCGACAGCGGCTGGCCCTCGTCGGCCGCGCGTTTCAGCGCCTGTTCGGCGCGCCGGTCGAAGCCGCGGCGGTTGGCGATACCGGTCAGCGCATCGGTCTCCGCCTCGCCGCGCGACCGGTCGGTAACATCCTTCACCAGCACCAACAGGATGAGGAGGCCGACGCCGAGCATCATCACCGCGCCGCCCGCCTGTGAGATCAGCGCATAGGTGCTGCCGGCATAGGCCTTGGCGGTCGGCCCGGACCCGAAGGCGACCGCGAGGAACGCCTTGGCGATGAAGAAGGCCGACATCAGCACGAAATAGCCGGCGACGAAGCGGTAGAGCGGCGCGGGGCGCGGCACCCGCGTCATCACCACCACCGTCCAGGCGCAGGCGAGCGCTAGCGGCAGCTGGAAGAACAGCTCGTAGGGCATGCTGTCCCGCTCGCCGCCCCAGATCGCAGCGCGGAGTGCCAAGCCGGTGACGAAGATGGTCAACGGGATTCCGCGCGTCGTCGCGACGCCGCAGAAGCGCGCGAAGGCGTGACCGATCAGCAGCATCGCCGCTAGCGAGGTCGCATAGCTCGTCGCGCTGAACAGCGTCGTGTAGGGGGTCAGCCGCACCAGGATTTCGCTGAGCGGGGTCAGCGCGCCGACCGAATAGGCGAGCGCGAACCACAGCGCCTGCCGCTGTGCGCGGAACACGAGGGCGAGCGCCGCGAAACTGCCTGCGAACAGCAGCGCGATGCCGACGTTCACCGCCATCGAGAAGATTGCGCCCGTCATTTTGCCCCTGTCGCCACCTTGCCGATTGGCGCGGCGGCGGCAAGGGGCGATGCGACGACCTGCGGCTAGGCGCTCGCCATCCAATCCCGCTTGATCTTCTTGGCGAGGCTCCAGCGGTGGACTTCGCTGGGGCCGTCGTAGATGCGGAAGGCGCGGACTTCGCGGAAGATCTGCTCGACGATCGTGTCGCCCGAGACGCCGGCCCCACCCATCACCTGCACGCAACGATCCGCGATGCGGAACAGCGCTTCCGACACCGCCACCTTCGCCATCGAGCTTTCGACGGTGCCGAGCGCACCGGTGTCGAGCACGTCGGCGCACCAGTCGATCATCAGCCGCGCCTGCTGGATGTCGATGAGATTGTCGGCGAGCATGAAGCCGACGCCCTCGTGATCGACCAGCGGCTTGCCGAACGCCTGGCGCTTGCAGGCATAGGCGGTGGCGATCTCGTTGGCGCGGATGCAGCCGCCGAGCCAGCGCATGCAGTGGGTCAGCCGCGCCGGGGCCAAGCGGATCTGCGCATATTTGAAGCCCTCGCCGGGCTCGCCGAGCATCTGGTCTGCGGGCACGCGCAGGCCATCGATGCTGATGATCGCGTGGCCGCCGGGCATCGAGCTGTCGATGGTGTCGAGCACCCGGTCGATGCGGATGGCGGGATCGGGCAGGTCGACGAGGAACATCGACGCGCCCGCCTCGGTCTTCGCCATGACGATGCCGACCGACGCGCCTTCCGCCCCGGTGATGAACGCCTTGCGGCCCGAGATCACCCAGTGATTGCCGTCGAGCACGGCGGTGGTCTGCATCATCGACGGGTCGGAGCCGGCGCCATTCTCCTCGGCGGGCTCGGTCATGAAGAAGGCCGAGCGCGCGCGGCCCGACACCAAAGGATCGAGGAAGCGCGCCTTCAACTCCGGCGTGCCGACCTTGCCGAGCAGGTACATATTGCCCTCGTCGGGCGCCATCACGTTGACCGCCAGCGGCCCGAGCGGCGACAGGCCCGAGGCGATCAGCACCTGCGCGGTGCCGCGGTGGCTCAGGTGGGAGCCGTCGTCGAAGATGTGCGGGGTCAGCAGCCCGGCGTCGCGCGCCAGCCCGCGCAGCTCCTGGACCAGCTCGTCGGAAGGGCCATGCGCGCCGCAGCGCGGGTCCTGCTCATAGGGCGCGACCACCTCGCGGACGAACGCTTCCACACGGGCGGCAATGGCGGCGGCGTCTCGACCCTCGGCGTGCATGCGCTCTACTCCTGTTCGGCTTGCGCCTCATGCCACCCCGGTAGCGGAGCGTCACCCGTCAAGCCTGACAGCCGCGCTTTCCTCCTCTACAGGTTCGGGAAGGCAGGGAGGATGCATGGCCGACGACATCGTCTGGTTCGAACGGATGACGTACTGGAATCCGCAGGCCGAGGACGCGCGCGAGGGAGATGACATCGACTATGCCCGCATCGTCCATTCGGGCTCTTTCCGCAGGCTCCAGGGCAAAACCCAGATTCTTAACCTCGGCGACAGCGACTTCTATCGCACCCGCCTGACCCATTCGCTGGAAGTCGCGCAGATCGGCGGAAGCATCGTCCGCCAGCTCGCTCGTCACGAACGCCACCATCCTGGTCACGGCCATTTGCCGAGCCGCAGCATGATCCATGCGATCGGCATGACGCATGATCTCGGCCACCCGCCTTTCGGCCACGGCGGCGAAGTCGCGCTCAACTATTGCATGCGCGATCATGGCGGCTTCGAAGGGAACGGCCAGACGCTGCGCATTCTCACGAAGCTGGAAAAATTCTCTGCCGACAACGGGGCAAATCTGACGCGCCGAACACTCTTGGGTGGTCTCAAATATCCGATCCCGTTCAGCCGCGCGGCCAATCCGGAGCTCTTGCCCCGCCTCGACCCCTCGCCCACGGCGATAAGCCTGATCGACCGCAAGGCGTCGAAGCCGCCGAAGGCCTATCTCGATTGCGATCAGGAAGCGGTGGACTGGATTCTGTCGCCGCTTTCCCCCGGCGACCGCAACCGCTTCATCGAAATGAAGATGCAGGCCGGCAAGCACGGAAAGTCACTGCACAAATCTTTCGACTGCACCATCATGGACCTCGCCGACGACATCGCGTTCGGCGTTCATGACCTTGAGGATGCGCTGGCACTACGCTTGATCAACGAAGCTGAATTTCGACGTTTCGTACCGGAGAACCGTTGCAGCGACTTTCTCGACAAGTTGGCTGAGAAAAGTCGCAAGAAGGGCGAGCCCGTCAACAACCAGTATGAGCGCATGGTCACAGCGTTGTTTGGCGACGGCAACAGCCGAAAGCACTTCATAAGCCAGCTGGTCGGCCACTTCGTTACGCACTGCCGCCTCGCCACGAACGAGGAGTTCGAAGAGCCTCTGCTTCGCTATCGCGCCATCATGGATGCCGGCCCGTCCGAATTCCTCGCGGCCCTGCAAGAGGCAGTGCGCGAAACGGTGATCCTGAGCCCGAGCGTCCAGCATCTCGAGTTCAAGGGGCAGAAGATGGTGGTGTCGGTGTTCGAAGCGCTAGCCTCCGAGCCGAGGCTCTTTCTGCCGGGCGACACGCGCAAGCGCTACGAGGCCAGCGATCAGCCGATGCGCGTCATCTGCGACCATATCTCCGGCATGACCGATCACTTCCTGCTGAAGACCTATGAGCGGCTGTTCAGCCCGCGCATGGGGTCGGTGTTCGACCGGCTCTAGTCGCCCAGTTCTCGCAGGATGCGCTCGGAAAGCTGGATGTCGCCCGCATTGGGCGGCCCCGCCACCGGGGACGGGGACGGCACCGGGCGATACGCCGGGCGGGGCGGGCGCACATATTCGACCAGCGGCGTGCGCGGCAGCCCGACCGGGTCGGCGGTCTTGTCGTGAAACGGATTGCCGTCGAACAGGTGGCGGAAGGCCGGGTCGAGCCGGTAGTTGGGCACCTTCGCCACCACCGCCTCGTCACCCGCGATCTGCAGCAGCATCTCGTCGGGCGGCAGCGCCAGCACCGCCACCGGGTCGGCATGGCCGACGATCTGCGCCATCGCCCGCGCGGCCAGCAGCGTGTTGGCGCCGAAGCACTGCAGCACCTTGCTGTTGTTGACCATCGTCGGCCAGTCCTCGGGGTAGAGGTGCTGGAGCTGCGACGCGTCCTGCCAGAAGCTCCAGGTCTGCAACCCATAGCCACGCAGCAGGGTTACCGCTTGCCGCAGCTCGTTGAAGTTGCCGAGCTGCGCGGCCTCGTCGAGCACGAACAGCGTCGATCGCTCAGGGCGTGATCGGCGCCGCATGATCGCGGTCATCAACGCACCGACCCACAGCCGCAGCAGCCGCCCGTGCGAGGCGAGCATGTGCGGCGGCATGACGATGTAGAGGGTGATCGGGTCGCCGCGGGTGATCGCGTCGAAGTCGAGGCTCGACCGCGCCGTCGCCGCCTGCACCGCGGGGCCGCGCATGAAGTCGATGGCCTCCTGCGCGAAGGCGACGATGCCGCCGATCGTCTCGGGCGCGTTGATGCCGAACAGCTGCCCGGTGTTGCGCGCCTCCGGGTGGCGTGAATCCTCCAGCGCGCTGACCAGCCCCGCCGCATCGCCCGCGGCGCGGTTCACCATGCCGCGCAGGTGGGTGAGCGTGTGCGCTTCCTTCGGCAGGTCGGTGAGCAGGTGGAGCAAGGTGCCGACGAGCAGTTGCCGGGCGCGCCCCTGCCAGAACTGGTTGCGCGGGTCGCCGCCCAGATCGAGCAGCAGCTGGTTGACCAGTACATGCGCCTCGTCGACCGCCGTCGCGCTCATCGGGTCGATCAGGTCGAGCGGATTGAGCGCGGCGCTGTCGAAGCCGGTAATGCCCATCGGGTCGAGCACGCACACCTGCTGCCCCAGCTCTCGCCGCCGCCGCGCGGTGATCGCGGCATTCTCGCCCTTGGGGTCGATGACGATCGCCGGCCCTTGATGGCGCAGCAGCGCCGGCACCACGCAGCCGATGCCCTTGCCGGCGCCGGTCGGCGCGATGGTGATCAAATGCCCCTCGCCCGACAGCAGGATCGGCAGTGCATCGCGGCCGGCGGCATCAATCCGGTCGCCGAAACTGAAGCCGATCGCCTCATGGACCGGCTGCTTTTCGAGCGACCAGCCGACAAGCAGCCCCTCGCCCTCGATCGACTGCGGCAGGCTGAGTTTGGCGGGCGACTGCGTCCCGAACTGGTCGGCGGCGACACTCATGCCGGGGCTCCCACGCGCGGACGGCTGCGCATGCCGTCAAAGACGATGTTCATCGGGTCGAGGCCGGTGGACAGCGGTTCGTCGTCGATCATCTCGATCTCGCCGCTGAAGCCGATGGCGAAGCGGGTGCGGAACAGATCGTTCGCGTAGATGACAGTCGCATCCGCATGCCAGCCGCTGTCGATCGGGGTGATCGCAATCGGCGCGGCGTGGGTGGCGACCACCTCGGGCACCGGGCCGCCGGTCAATTCGGCGAAGCGCGCGCTGTCCTCGATCAGGTGGAACGGCCCGTCGGTGCCGCGCACCGCGCTGCAGAAGAAGCGCAAATAGGCGATGACCGCGCCCTCGTCGGCGAGCTTCAATATGCCGGTGTCGTTGATGTCATGGACGAGCGCCGACGCCCCCTCGATCGGCAGCGCGCCGAACGGGCCGTAGAGGAAGGCAGCGCTGGCCAGCCCCATCTCGGTCTCCTGCAACGCATCGGCCCACATCCAGCCCGGCCAGAACGGCAGCGGCTGCACCCGATAGGCCAACATCTTCCCCGAATAGACCAACGGCCGGCAACGCACCTCGGTCCCGACCAGCCGGTCGCGCAGCGCCACGGTCAAGGTCGCGTCGAGCTGATGCCAGGTGCCGGTCATCAGCGGCGGCGTCGGCCAGGGCGGCGGGCTTTCCATGCAGGCTCCTCGAAGGCTCAGGCGCAGCCGCGCGCGGCGCGGGCGGCGGCGATGCGCGGCAGCAGATCGGCCAGGCGGCCGGCGGCGACGGCGGGAACGTCGGCGGTGGCGAGCGCCTCCGCCTTGGCAAGCGCGGCGCAGGCATCGGCAACCACCGCGCCCTGCTCACCGTAGAACAGATGTGACTCGGCGAGCATGCAGCGAACGGCGGCGGCCACCTCGATGTCCTCGGGCGACGCCGCACCCAGCCCGACCAGCGTATCGGCATGATCGAGCGCCCGCGCGATCGGGGCGAGTGCCGCAAAGGACGCCGCCTCATCCTCCTCGCCGGCCTCGTTCAGCAGGCACACCCCGCTCTGGAACGCGCAGTTGCGGAGCGCCTGCAGCCGCGCCTGCGGCGGCAACAGCGCGGCATGGGCGGCGACGATCGCCTCGACGCCCGCGAAACGCGTGCGCGCGGCCGGGAAGTCGCCCCGCTCCATCAGCGCGTCGGCGCGCAGCAGCCCCGCCTCGATCAGCGGCCGGACCTCCACGGCGGTCGCGCCTGGCATCGGCCGCTCGGCGGCGATCGCGACGGCGCGGTCGATCCAGGCGCCGCCATCATTCCCCACCTGCCCGGCCAAGTCGCCGATGCCCTTCAGCAGCAACGCGACCTCGATGCGCAGCTCGTCATTGGGGTCGAGCGCCAGTTGCGTCTCGAAATAATGCAGCGCCTGGACCGCTTCGTCGAACGCCCGCGCGGGCACGCCCTCGGTGATCGCCGCTTCAGCGAGGTGCTTGAACACCCGGTAGGCCCAGTGGCAGGCGACCGGCGAGCGCATGCCGTCGGCGAAGCGCCGTGCCGCTTCCTGCACCGCCATCAATTCCGACCCGAGCGCACCCGGCCGCCCCCGCGCCGCCACCGCATCGGCCGCCCGCACCACCGCCTTGATCGCGCTGGCACGCACGTCCTGGTTGTCCTCGGCGGCAAGGTGACGGCGCGCGTCGCGGCAGATGTCGGCGAGCAGCGCGGCTTCGGCGGCGCCATCGAGCGCTGCGACGCCCTGCTGCGCCAGCGCTAGTGCGCGGGCAAGGATGTCGAGCCGGTCGTCGTTGAGGATCGGGATCATCGCCAGCGGCAGCGAGCCGGTTTCCGCCAAGGTCTCCTTGCGCCGCAGCAGCGCGAGACGCGCCGCGATCTCGCCCGGCCCGTCGCTGCGCGCGACCGCCTCGGCAAGGGCATCCTCAAGCTGCCGGCCCTTCGCCAGCTCGTCGGCCAGCGCCTGCCGGTGCGTCGCGTCGCCGTGCCCGATGGCGCCACGCAGCGCGCCCTCGATCATCGCCTTGTCGCGCTCACCGCGCGGGCTGCCCTGGCCGTCACGCTTGTCGATCGCCGCGAACAGCAGGCTCAGCGGCACCACCCGCTCGACATCCGACACACCGCTCGCGCGCACCTGTCGCCACATCGCCTCGGCAAGCTGGCGGGCCAGCGCGGTGCGGCGCATCTCCAGCAGCGCATGGCCGACCGACGAGACCCGCTCGCTGCGCAGCCAGCCGGGCAGTTCGTCGAGCCCGCCTGGCACCGCCGCCGCTTCCTCGGCGTAGCGGACGGCGGTCAGATAATCCCAGTCGTCGGCAGCGTCGGCGCCCAGCTCGATAAACAGCGCGGCGCTCAACCCCCGGTCGGCGGGATCGGGCGAGCCGTCGAGCAGCGCCACCGCCGCCTGCCGCGCCTGCCGCCGTGCCGGTCGCGGGCGGGCCGCGAGTGCGACCGGATCGGCGGCATCGGCACGCACCAGATCGGCGAGCACCTGCCGCACCTCATTGGGGTCGAACAGATTGGCGAGATCGGCGCGCGCCACCTCGCGATAGGCGCCCTGCGCAAAGGCATAGACGCCTTCGTCGACCGGGAAGATCAGCGCATGCGGATCGACACCGGCACGAATACCCTCCGCCACGCCCTCGGCGCCCAGCCGCTGCGCGGCGGCGACGGTGAAGGCTTCGGCGAACTGCAGCCCCTGCGCCGCCGACAGACCGGCGGCGGCGCGCACCGGGCGGGGCGCGGCGGCAAGGCGGCGGGCGATCAGCTCGTGGAGGTCGAAGCGCGCGGCGCGCAGCTCCGCAAGCCCTGCCTCGCTCAGCGCCGCCGCGGGGTCGCGGCCGACGAACAGCCGCTCGTTGATCCGCGCATGCTGCACAATCTCCTCAAGCAGCCGCGGGTTGCCGCCGGCGCGGTCGAGCAGCACGGCGCGCTGTTCGGGCGGCAGGCCGGGCAGCGCCTTCCGCACCAGCGCGTCATACACATCGCCCGGCTGCGGCCGCACCGGCGTCGGCGCCCAATCAGGGTCGCGCGCCGTCGCCCAGCGTGACGCGACGCCCGCGAACGATGCGGGATCGGCGATGCGGTCCTTCCATTCGCGCTCCCAATGGGTGGCGATCAGCAGCAGCGGCCAGCCGCGCTCGGCGGCGCGCGCCAGCAGCCGCTCGACGAGCTGGACGATCGCCGGGCTGCGATCGGCCCATTGCGCATCGTCGACAACCAGCACCGCCGGCACGCGCCGGAAACCCGCGGCGCTGCGTTCGACCGCCCGCGCTGCGCCTTTCACGTCGAGCGCGCCCGCCGGCGCATCGAGGAAATCGCCGAGGCTTTCGATCAGCCGGTCGACCGCCTGCCGGTGCCGCGCCTTGTCGGCATCGGCAAACCCCGCCGCGCTGCGTTCGGTCCCGCGCTTCCACACCTTGGCGCCACCGCCGACCTTCAGCAGGTCGAACAGCATCGCGATGATCGGGCCGATGATCGGCACCATGCCGATGCCCTTTTGCGCCACCTCGCCCGCCCAGTCGCGCCGCTCGCGCAGCCGGCGCAGCGGCTCAAGGTGCGGCTGCAGCTTCGCTGCATAGCCGTCGAGCCCCTCGATCTGGTCGCGGCACGGCAGGCCGAGCCACAGAAAGGGCGGCGCCACCGCGGCATTGCAGGGGGCCGCCGGGTTCACATCGCGGTAGTTCTCGTCCGCCGACAGCCGGTCGGGCCAATAGCCCGCCGCCCCGGCGCCATCACGCTGAGCCGACAGCCAGGCGTAGAACTCCTGGACGATGCGCGTCTTGCCGAGGCCGGATTCGCCCGACAGCACGACGAGCTGCGGCGCCGGCGCTTCGGCTTCAAGCCGGGCGTAGGCGCGCTGCAGGGTCGCGAGTTCCTCGGCTCGGCCGCAGAACGGTCGGGTCGGCGTGTCGGTCATTTCGGGGATCGAATAACCCGGCCGACTCCTGCCAAGTCAATGCGGTAAAGGCGTCAGCAGCCGCGCGCGGCGGTGACCAGTGCCTGAACGCCGCCCAGCAGCCGCTCCGACTGACGGCCGATGTCGTCGGCCATCGTGCTGAATTCGGTCGCCTGTCGCTCGGCGGCGGCGGCGCGGTGGCTGATGCCGTCGAGATTGTGCGCCACCTCGCCGCTGGCCCCGGCGATCTGCGCCATCGCTTCGGCGATATCCTGAGTCGACCGGCTCTGCTCAGCGACCGCGCCGCGGATCAGCCCCGCCGCCTCGTCGACGCCGTTGACCAGCCGGTCGATGTCGCCGGTCGCCGCCACCGCCTGGCCGGTCGCGGCACGGATTTCCGCCACGCGCCCGGCGATGGTGCGCGCCGCCTCCTCCGACTGCGCGGCGAGCCTTTTCACCTCGACGGCCACCACACTAAAGCCGCGCCCCGCCGCGCCGGCGCGCGCCGCCTCGATGGTGGCGTTCAAGGCCAGCAGATGCGTCTGCGCGGCGATGCCGGTGATGAGGTCGAGCACGTCGCCGATCTCGTCGACCACATTTTCGAGGTCGCCCATCCGGTCGCGGCACTGGCGCGTGCGGGCGCGCGCGGTGTCGACCGCGCGGCTGGTGTCGTCGACGCGGCGCTTGATCGCGTCGATCGAGGTGACCAGCGCCTCGCTGCCGTCCACCGTTGTGCGCACGAGCTGGCTCGCCTGCGTCGCGGCGGCCGCGCTTGCGGTGGCCTCGCGGCGGTTCACCACCGCACGATCCGCCATGCCGCCCGCCGCGCCGCGGAGCTGCTGTGACGCGGCGACCAATGATTCGGCCACGACGCTGGCATCGCGTTCGAAGCCGGCAAACGCCGCCTCGAGCTGCGCGGCGCGGGCCGAGCGCTCCTCGGCGATCTCCGTCTCGCGCTGGCGCAGCCGCTGGTCCGCCTCCACTTCCTGCGCGCGGGCGGCATCGACGGCGTTCTGCGCATGGTCGATGGCGCGCGCGATCTCGCCGATCTCGTCGCGGCGGTCGAGGCCCGGCACCTCGGCGCGCTGCCCGGCGGCGTAGCGGGCGAGCGCGGCGGCGAGTTCGTGCAGCGGCCGGCTGACGCCGTGCATCACCGCGAGGATGCTGGCGAAACCGATGGCCAGCGAAGCCAGCACCAGCCCGGCGGCAACCCACAAAGCGCGGGTCAGTTCGATGTCGGCGCGGCGCTGCGTGGCAAGCGCCCGACCGCGCGTCTGCGCTGCCAGTTCGGTCACCGCCGTCGCCAGCGGGTCGATGCCCGCATACAGCTCGCCGGTAACGAAGAAGTCGAGCCGGTCGGCGTTGCCGGCGACAAGGATGTCGGCCAGCCGATCGACCGTCGCATCGGCGCGCGCCTTCGACTGCTCGACCGCGGCGGCAAGTGCCTGCTGGTCGGCGGGCACCTGCCGCTTGCGATACTCCGTCCAGCGCTCCCCGATCAGCTTCTCGGCATCGGCAATGGCGCTGAGGCCGGAACCGGCCGACATATTGCCGTTCCGCACCTTGTGCGCAACGTTGACCACCGAGAAGGCATAGGCGTCGGACAGCGTCTTCAGCTCGTCCAAGGGCTCGACCTGATCGCGGCGGATCGATTCGACCATCGCCCGGCTGCGCGCCACCGTGTGCACCACATAGGCCGCGAGCAGCGCCTGCGAGCCGAGCAGCACGCCGACGACCACCAGCATGCGCAGGCGGATCGACGACCATTGCCGCTGGCGCAGGCGTCGCAGGATCGGGGGCATGCGCATCGGTGAAGGGCCTTCCGCTAAGGTCGCCCGTCAAATGCCGTCACATGGTTAAAGCGTTCGTAAACCGGGCGTGAACCTTTCGTGACAATCCGCCCATAACGGGCGCCGAAAGGTTTGTTGCACCGGCGAAACCGTCTATCCGGCGCGACGATCCCCAAGGAGACTGATGTGTCTGATCGTCGTTCGCGCGTGCGTACCGCGCCCGAACCTTCCGTGCTGCGAATCGTCGGCACCATCGTGCTGGCCCCGACCGCGATGTTCGCGCTGCTGTTCGTCGCCGGCCAGCTCTGGCAGGCGTTGGCCTAGGAGGTCGGTGCCGCCGGTGCAGGCGTCGGCGGCGGCGGCCGGCGCATCGCGCTGCGCGGCGGCAAGAACAGCTTGCGGAAGGAGATGCTGACCGTCCGCCCCTGCGCATCGAGCAGGTCCGGCTGATAGTTGATCGGCGTCAACCCGGTGCCGTCGCGCACCTTCTGCTTGGCATCGAAGAGGTTATCGACGCCGAGGCGCACCTGCGTGCCGCGCAGCCAGGGATGCTGCAGTACCAGCTCGGGCTTCTCGCCGAGGTTGGCGAAGATTCGCAGGTCCATCTTGGTCAGTGGCGCAAAGTCGAGATCGCCGGAGGGACCGCCGACCACCTGGCTGCCGCTCTGCCACGTCCCCGTCAGCCGCACGCCGATACCATTGTTGAACCAGCCGCTCTCGACCTCGACCCTGTGCCGCGCGCGGCCGCCGCCGGTGTCCGCCGCCTCGCCGTCGAGATAGTCGATCACCGGCAAGCCGGGGCGGATCAGCACCTCATCGCGGATCAGCAGCGTGTGATAGGCCGACAAGGTCAGCCGCCCGCTCTGCCCGCCGCCGAACGGCCCGAAGCCGCCGGGACCGCCGCCGGGTCCCCGGAAGCCGCCCGGCCCGCGCTGGCCCTGACCGGCACCCTGACCTTGCGGCTGCGGCCCGCCGCCCGCCGCCTCACGGGTGCGGCGCAGCTGATCCATCACCGACTGCGACGGCTGCGCCGACTTCAGCGGCTTGCTGAAATTGATGCCCCAGCGAACCTCGTCACGCGCCGATGAGTCATAGTTCACCGGGCGCAGGTCGACGCGGATCAGGTCGCCCGCCGCATTGCGCGTGAAGCGTTCGGGGAAGGCCGCCTCGATCGCCGCGGTCGGCCCGGGGAAGCGCGACAGCGGATCGTCGGTGCGGGTGCGCACATAGTCGCCGCGCAGTTCGAGGTTGGTCTCGTCCAACGGCTTCAGGGTCGCGCCGAGCTTGGTGACCTTGCGCGTGTCCGACAGCAGGTCCGGATTGCCGCCGCTGACCTGATCGACCAGCACCGTCTCGCCGAGCCGGAAGTCGAAGATGCGGCTGTTCGGCGTCACCAGCACCGGATCACCGAGCTGCTGCAGCCCCGGCGCGCCCTGCTCGCGGGTGTAGGAGGCGATGAGGCTGAGCCTCTGCACCGGCGCCCAGAACAGGCCGCCGCCGGCCGTCACCAGCGTGCCGAAGTCGGACAGTTCCTCGACCTCGACATTGCCATTCAGGGTCAGCGTGCCGATCGCACCCCACGCGCCGTTGCGCTTGGCGACGGGCAGGTCGAAGTTGAGCGAGGAGCTCAGTCGATCGCGGCCCAGATCGGTCTCGGTAACGCCCGACACGCGCTGGGCACGGCTGTCGATGTCGCGGGTATCGCCCGCCACCTTCACCGTCATCGAGGCGCGGCCCGCCGGCAGCTCGGCGAGCGGCCCGCTGGCGACGACGTCGAGCGCACCCGTCGAATTGGTCGAGCGCGCGCGGTCGCGGCTCGCCACCCCCACCGTCTCGCGGTCGGTCAGGGTCAGGCTGCGCGACAGTTCGTAGGAGCCGGTCGCCGACAGTCGCCAGCTGCCGCGATCGGTGTTGAGCGCCATGCCCAGCCGACCGGAATCATTATCGGTGTTCCGCTCCAGCGCGGTACCGGGGCTGAGCAGCGATTCACCGAGCAGCGAGCGGCCGTCGGTCGACTCCACCTGCCCATCGAAGGTCGCCGCCACATCGCCGAAGACCGTCCGATTCACCGTGCCGCCGAGCCGCGCCATCTGGCGCGAGCCGAGCAGGGTACGGAAGTCGCGCTGGTCGCGTTCGCCGGCGGCGGGCGGGGCGATGTCGCGCTCCGATTCCGTGAGCGAGCTGGTGCCCTCCAACCGAAGGTTGATGGTGGTGCGGCCGTCCTCGTTGATCATCAATCTTGTGGCGTCGGCCTCGCCCTCGAAGCGCCCCCCCTCGGTCGGCATCTCGCCTTCGACGCGCGTCACCGTCGAGCGGAAGCGCGGGCGCAGCACGATGTTCACCACGCGCTGATCGGCGCGATAGCCGTACTTCAGCGCCACCTCCTCGGGGAGGATGTCCATGCGCAGGATCGCCTCGGGCGGCAGATCGCGCACTTCGCGGAAGCCCGAGGTGCGGCGGCCGTTCAGCAGCACGATCGGCTGCCCGCCTTCGCGGCTGCGCGAGCTGGCGGTCTGCGGCGCCACCGCTTCCAGAAGCTCGGCGATGCTGGTCGCGCCGGTGGCGCGGATGTCGCGCGGGTCGAGCGTGTTCTCGGGCGGGATGTCGCCGATCACCGCGCCGGGCAGCCTGGCGCCGCCGACCACCACGATCTCCTCGTCGGTGTAGGTCTCCCCTTCGGCGGCAGGCGCAGCGGCGGCCTCGGCCGCTTCCTGGGCGGCAAGCGGGAGGTGGAGGGCGAGAAGGGCGGTGCCGGCGAGGAGACGCACGCTGGCGCGGGCATGAAGAATGGTCACGCAGGCCTTACGGTGGGGAAACGGGCGATCCCCCTAGCCGCGAAACAAATTTTTAGACAGGCGTTTCAGCGGTCGAAAACGAACTCGCCGGCCTTCGGCGCAAGGGTCACGCGCCAATAATCGACGAGCGGCCACGGCCAGTTCTGGCTGACCCGACCGCCCGCATTCTTGTACCAGCTGGTCACCCCCGGCTGGCCCCACGCCATGTCGGCATTGGCGGCATCGACGTCGGCGTTGAAGCGGTCATGTACCGCCTCGCGGACTTCAAGGCTCTTCGCCCCCTCGTCGAGCAGCAGCTTCGCCGCGCCGACGACATAGCGGACGCCGCATTCGGAGAAGAAGATGATGCTGCCGTTGACGACGATGTTGGTGTTCGGCCCGTAGAGCATGAAGAAGTTCGGGAAGCCCGGCACCGTCAGCCCGAGATAGGCGCGCGCGTCACCCTGCCAGCGGTCATGCAGCTCTACGCCGCCGCGGCCGTAAACCTTGAACGTCGACAGAAAATCGCTGGCGGTGAAGCCGGTGCCGTAGACGATCGCGTCGAAGTCGCGCGACGCCCCGTCCTCGGTCTCGATCCCCGTGGGCGAAATCTTCGCGATCGGGTTGGTCACCACCTCGACATTGTCGCGCTTCAGCGCCGCCAGCCACACGCCGTTGTCGCGCACCGTGCGCTTGCCGCCGATCGGGTAACTGGGGACGACCAGCTCGCGCAGGTGCGGCGCGTCGCCGATCTGCTCCTGGATCTTCTCGACCAGCGCGGCGCGAAGCTCGGCGTTCATCGCGCTGATCGCGGTCGTATCGCCGTCCCAGGCCGGATCGGCCTTCACCATCTCGTAGATGCCGTCGGTCAGCATCCAGAACAGCCAGAAGCGGTACCAGCTTTCATAGGTCGGCACATGCTCGAGCATCCAGCGCATGCCGCCGCCGACATCGTCATGATAATTGGGCGTCGGGCCGAGCCACGGCGGGGTGCGCTGGAACACGGTCAGCGAGGCGACCTTGCCCGCGATCTCGGGCACGAACTGAAAGGCGCTGGCCCCGGTGCCGATCACCGCGACGCGCTTGCCCGCCAGATCGACGTCATGCCGCCAGCGCGCCGAATGGAAGGCGTCGCCGGCAAAGCTGTCGCGCCCGGCCACATCGGGCAGGCGCGGCTGATTGAGCTGCCCGACCGCGCTCACCAGCAGATCGGCTTCCAAGCTCTCGGTCGCGCCCTTCTGCGTGACCGTCACCCGCCATTTCGACGCCGCCTCGTCCCAGCGCGCGTCCTCGACCTTGGTCTCGAACCGCACATGCTCGCGCAGGCCATGCTTCGCGGCGACGCCGCGGAAATAGTCGAGCAGCACCGGCTGCGTCGAATAATGCTGCGGCCATTCGTGGCTCGGCTCGAAGGAATAGCCGTAGAGGTGATTGGGGTTGTCGACACGGCAGCCGGGATAGCTGTTCTCGAACCAGGTACCGCCGACCTCGGCGTTCTTTTCGATGATCCGCACCGCGACACCCGCCTGCCGCAACCGGATCGCCGCCAACAGCCCGGACATGCCGGCGCCGACGATGATCGCCGAAAGGTTGCGCTTCGGCGCCAGGGTCTCGACGCGCCAGTCGGGCTGCTTCGCATCGCGCCCGTCGAGGCCCAGTTCCTCCAATAGGAACGGCACATAATGTTCGGGAATGTCGACGCCGGCGATGAAGTCCATCACCTGGCGGATGGTGGCCTCCGGCGGCGCCGGCGGCAGCGGCCGGCCGTCGATCAGATGCGCGACCAGCGCATCCTCGGCGCGCTGGCGGATGTCCGCCTGCACCGCATCGGGCAGATCGCCCTGCCCGTCGCCGAAGAAATCATACACCGGCGGATGCTCGGGCAGCAGGTGCGAGGCGTCGCCGGTCAGGTGGACCAGCGCCGCCATCAGCGACGGGATATGCGCTTCGAGAAGCGCGGTACGGATGGACTCGCGGGTAAGGTTCGCCATGCCGGCAGCGTCGCGCCCCGTCACCGGGCGCGCAACCAGCGCAAAGCGTTAGGGCCTGAACTCATCAAGCATGGCGTTCGGGACGGCGTCAGGAAGGCCATGGCAAGTAAGGTCGCGCAGACCAGCTAGCTGAAGCTAGCTGGCAAGCGGCCGGCGCGTGGCCATGGCCTTCCTGACGCCGTCCCGAACGCCATGCTTGATGAGTTCAGGCCCTAACGCTTTGCGCTGGTTGCGCGCCCGGTGACGGGGCGCGACGCTGCCGGCATGGCGAACCTTACCCGCGAGTCCATCCGTACCGCGCTTCTCGAAGCGCATATCCCGTCGCTGATGGCGGCGCTGGTCCACCTGACCGGNGCGCGACCTCTCCTCGCCAGTCAGCCTCTCGCTGCCATCCCGAATGCCACGCTTGGTGAGTTCAGGCCCTGGCCCGCTAACGATCCTGGTAGTTGGGTGGCCGCTTTTCGAGGAAGGCGGCGACCGCTNGCTAACGATCCTGGTAGTTGGGTGGCCGCTTTTCGAGGAAGGCGGCGACCGCTTCGCCATGATCGGCGGTGGTCGCCATCATGATCTGCTGCCGGTCCTCGATCGCCATCGCCGCCTCGAGGCTCGACGCGTCGATGTTGAGGTTGAGCGCATCCTTGGTCATGCGCAGCCCCATCGGCGCCGTCGCCAGCATGTCGGCGGCGAGCGCGAGGCCGGTGTCGAGCAGTCTGTCCTCCTCGACGATCTCGCTGAGCAGATTCGCCCGCAGCGCCCGCTCGGCGTTGATGAAGCGCCCGGTGAGCAGCAGCTCGGACGCCACCGACATCCCGACGAGGCGCGGCAGCAGATAGCTCGACCCGATGTCGGCGCCGCCGAGGCCCACCTTGATATAGGCCGCGTTCATCCTGAGCGACGGCGCGCCATAGCGCACGTCGCAGGCGAGCAGTAGCGACAGGCCGCCGCCGCACGCCGCCCCGTGGCCGAGGCCGACCACCGGCTGCGGGCACGACCGCATCAGCTTGATGATCCGCGCGATGCGCTGCTGCGTCTTGAGCCCGCGATGCACGCGCGAACTCTGCTCGGAGTCGCTCGCCCAGCCCTTGAGGTCGAGGCCCGCACAGAACGCCCGTCCGGCACCGCGCATAATGACGACGCGAACGTCGTAGCGCTCGTGCAGCCCGAGGAAATAATCGGTCAGCTCCTCGACCAGCTTGCTGTCGAGCGTGTTGAGCGCGTCGGGCCGGTTGAGCGTGACGATCTCGATACCCTCGCGCCGCTCGATGTCGATCGTCGTAAAGCTCATGCGAACTGACCCTTTCGCGGCCCCATGTAGCCGAACAGGAAAGCGGCCACCTTGCGGATCTGGATTTCCTCGGCGCCTTCGGTGATGCGGTAGCGGCGGTGGTGGCGATAGATATGCTCGAACGGCTTGTGCCGCGAATAGCCGATGCCGCCATGAACCTGCATTGCGCGGTCGGCGGCCTCGCAGACCAGCCGGTTCGCCCAGTAATTGCACATGCTCACCTTGTCGGAGAGCGTCCGCTCGATCGCCTTGTGGTCCATCTGGTCCATCTCCCAGGCGGTCTTGCGAATGAGCAGGCGCAACATCTCGCACTGCGTCGCCAGCTCGACCAGCGGCCACTGGATCGCCTGGTTGTCAGCGAGCGGCTTGCCGAACGGCTTGCGCTCGCGGGCGTATTTCACGCTCTCCTCGACACAGAACACCGCCGCGCCGAGTGACGACGCCGCCTGCCGGATGCGGTTCTGGTGGACGAAGCTCTGGCCGAGCCCGAGGCCGCGGTCGATCTGGCCCCAATAGGCATCCTCGGGAATCCACACGTCGGTATAGCTGATGCGCGGATGATCGGTCGGCATGTTGAAGGTCCAGAGCCACTCCTCGATCTTCAGCCCCGGCGTATCGGCCGGCACGATGAAGCAGGTGATGCCCGTGGCGTCGCCGTCCTTGCCGCTGGTCCGCGCGAAGGTCATGACGTGGGTGGCGACGTGCATGCCCGTCGTCCACATCTTCTCGCCGTTGATCAGCCAGCCCGGCTTGCCGTCGCGCTCCTGCGGCACCGCGCGCGTCTCCATGAAGGTCGCGTCGGAGCCGTGGTTGGGCTCGGTCAAACCAAAGGCGGTGATCATCGACCCGTCGAGCAGCTTGCCGTTGTCGCGCTCGAACTGTTCGGGCGACGCAAACTCGCGAAACAGCACCACGAAGGGGTTGTTACCGACGATCGAATGTTCGTTCTGAAGATCGTTGTGGAGGCCCAGGCCCTTCGCCGCCAGATGCTCGCGGATCACCGCCATCCAGAGGTTGGAGCCTTCCTTGCCGCCCAGCTCCTTCGGCCAGGCGAAGCGGAAATGGCCCGCCTTGTCGGCGCGCTGGCGCGCCTGCTTCAGCAGCGCCTCCCACTCCTCGCGCGGCAGGCCCTCATTGTCCCAGTCGGTGCGGGCATGCTCGCGGCGATGGTCGAAGAAGCGGATATTGTCATCCGCATTCTCGAGCGGCTTGATCTCCGCCTCGATGAAGGCGTCCAGCTCGGCGAGATAGGCGGTCAGTTCGGGCGGTACGGCAAAGTCCATCGGTCCCTCCACGGCAGCGGCGGCACTTGAACCTGCGCACCGCACGCTGTCGACCGGCACCTTTTCACAGGTCGCGCCGGCGAGGCTAGCAAAGTCGACGAGTGGTTCGCGCGGGCGCGGCGCCTACTACTGCCGCCGACGAACCACAGGAGCGCGCCATGACCTATCCCCTTCCCAATGCCTCGACCGACCTCAGCGGCCAGGTCGCGCTGGTCACCGGCGCCTCGTCGGGGCTGGGGTTGCGCTTCGCCAAAGTGCTCGCCGCCGCGGGCGCGAAGGTGGCGCTCGCCGCCCGCCGCGCCGACCGGCTGGAAGCCCTCGCCGCGGAAATCCGCGCCGCCGGCGGCGAAGCGGTGGCGATCTCGCTCGACGTGACCGACGCCGACCAGCTGGTGCGCGCGGTTGCCGAGGCCGAGGCCGCGTTCGGCCTCGTCACCATCCTCGTCAACAACGCCGGCATCCCCGACGCGCAGCGGGCACACAAGATGTCGGTCGACTTCATCGACAAGGTGATCGGCATCAATCTGCGCGCGCCCTACATCCTCTCCTGCGAGGTGGCGCGGCGGCTGCTTGCGGCGAAGCAGCCGGGGCGGATCATCAACATCGCCTCGGTCGCCGCCTACACCTACAGCGGCAACGGCGCCGCGCTCTATTCGGTGACCAAGGCGGGCGTCGTCCGCATGACCGAGACGCTGGCGATCGAGTGGGCGGCGTTCGGGATCAACGTAAACGCGATCGCGCCCGGCGCCTTCGCCTCGGAGATGATGGACGGCATGCTGGAACGGATGGGCGACTTCACCGGCCATTTCGCCCGCAAGCGGCTCGGCCAGCCGGCGCAGCTCGATTCCACTTTGCTCTACCTCGCTTCGCCGGCGTCGGATGCGGTCACCGGCACGATCATCAAGGTCGACGACGGTCAGGGTCCGCGCTGATCAAGGCGCTTACGTAGTTCTACGTAAGGCGACACCAAGTCGCGTCGGAATCTCTTACAGCAACTGTTAACTAGTCCCTGAGATACTCGCCAAGTCGCGGGAATCTTTCGGTTGGCGCGGTTTATGCGTAGCCAATCGGCGAGGTGGCTTATGTTGCGTTGGTTCTCGACCCTTTTTCTCGCCTGCCTGGCCGCAGGTGCGGTTGCTTCGCCGGCCGTTGCCGCCGCGGATGACGCGCGCGTGGTCGCGATCGGCGGGTTCGACGCCGATGTCGGCGAGCTTTGGGCCGGCAGCGACGAGGCGCGCCGGTCTGGCCTCTGGCAAGATATCGACGCGGTCGGTCGCGGATCGATGATCGCGCACCTCCGCGCCACGCCTGCCAAGCCGCGGCAGAGCAGCGCCAGCCTGCGCGAAACGGTTCGCCGTTTCACCGAAGTCCGCCACATCACGCGCTCCGGCACCCGGACGGTCAATGCGCCCAAGCCGAAGCGGCAGCCGCTGATCGGCCTGGTGATCCTCGGGCTGGGTGTCGTCGGGGTGATGCTGTTCTTCACCTACAAGCCGCGCACCGAAACAGCGGAGAAGTCGAAGGCCGATCGCCGCTACATGCCGCCCGGCCGCCCGGCGCTGCGGCGACAGCCGGTGGCCGTCCGCCCGACGATTCCGGCGACCGGCCTGCGCCGCTTCGCGCGTTAGAGCGGGATGACGCTACACGGAAGCATACCCTGAGTTGGCGAGATAGTTGGCGCAC
>NZ_JBHRXV010000014.1:0-102260 GCF_042648405.1 Sphingoaurantiacus capsulatus
GTGCGCCAACTATCTCGCCAACTCAGGGTATGCTTCCGTGTAGCGTCATCCCGCTCTAGGTGCCGCGCCGCCAACCGAAGGACCTGATCCGCCACCGCACCGTCCACGCAACGCTGACCAACCATGAGATCGAGCGCGAGCCCGCTACGCCGGAGGCGCTGCGCGCTCACCCCGCGCTCACCCGCTTCATCGCCTGGGTCGCTGACAAGCCGCCCGACTTTCACAGCCCCACCCGACGCAGGACCGTGCGCGATGCGTGGCGGCTGAGCCGCAAACACTGAGCGGCCGATGCACGAACTGACACGGTGCTGACACCGCAGCGCTAACGCCCGGAGGTCGGTGCGCCAATGTCTGCCAAGTGCTTGGAAAAGTGGTGCCGCTTAGGTGACTCGAACACCTGACCCCATCATTACGAAGGCTCCTGACGCAGAACCTTTTATCGTTAAATTCCAAGCTCTAACCGCAATATCTGGTACCCAGCATTCCGCTTTCCCAGACGATCCCAAAACTGATCGAAAAGTGCAAGCTGAGCGTTTCCTAGCGAACGTCCTTTCGTCGGATAGTTCGCCGGAATCACACCTCCCGCCGACCTACTTGGCGCTCTTGCGGAAACCCCACCCGCGAAGCTTCCACGGGTGGGTCCGGTGTGCATTACCAGTCGCTCGGCTGCTGTTTCGCGCCGGCCCTCACCGCCGCCATGAGCCGCTCGTTGGCGACGTGGCTATAGCGCTCGGTGGAAACTTGGCTGGCGTGGCCGAGCACCTTGCCGACAGCGTACAGGTCGATGCCGTCGTTCACCATGAAGGATGCGGCGGTGTGCCTTAGATCGTGGATACGAACGTCCGGGATTTTCGCCTGTTTCCGTGCTGTCTGCCATGCATGTTTGATCGTCGTGAACGGCCGACCCGTGTCAGGGTTGGGGAGAAGATACTTGCTGCCGACGGTGCGAGGGATGCTGGCGATGAGGTTCAGCGCCTCCGGGGCAAGCGGTACGTAGCGAGACTTGCCGGTCTTTGATGTCGGGATGAACCACGCCTCGCGTTCGATATCGACATGCCGCCATTCCGCGTTCAACAGTTCCGAAACGCGCGCGCCGGTTAGCAGAAGTAGGCCGACGATATACTTCAGCGAAGGGTTGCGGGATTCAGCCACCGCCCTTTGCAGCCGCCTTACCTCCTCGGTGTTGAGAAAGCGATCACGTGCGTTGTTAAGCGGCGGGCGCCGGATGCCCCTTACCGGGTTCTTATCGACGCCGGGCATCTCCCACTGCATCGCCAGTTCGAACGACCGGCTGAACATCACCTTGATCTTCTCGACGGTGGCGGGAGCGAGGCCATCGTTGGCTTTGGAGGCCAACCACTTTGCGACATCGGGCTGACGGATTTCGCTGAGGATGACGTTGCCCCAACGCGGCTTGATATGCCGGCGCATGATCATCTCGGTGGTTGCGAAGCTCTTCTGATAGGTTTGTGCATGTTCGAGATGCTGCTGCGCGAGTTCGGCGTAGGTCGGCACCGCACGCATGGCTTTCTTTTCAGCCCCAGGATCGCCGCCAAGCTCCACCTCGGCACGCAGCCGCCGGGCGACCTTCTTCACCTGTTCGAACGAGACGAGGTGATAGCGGCCGATCTTGTGCTGTCGCTGACGACCGTAGCGGTCCTGATAGCGGAGATACCATGTCTTGCCGCCGCTGGAGCGAACCTCGAGGACAAGGCCGTGGCAGTTCTCGCCGTTGTCCCAAAAGTCGGTCTTCTTCTTCCCGGCTTCGCATTGCGCCAGCATCGCTGACGTCTGATCGAGCTTAATCTTGGGCATGAAAAATTATCCTTGTGAAAGAGGTTTGGAAGGGAGGCGCAGAGCAGCGCGCTCACCTGCGGAAGGGGTGGGTGCGGAAAGGTCTGGAATGGCGCTGGAAGGGTTTCCCAGAGGCCGAAAATCGATGCTCGGCACACAGAGGAAGCCTCGTCCTCAGCGCCCCTATGGACGCGGAAATGGCTGGTGGGGGGAGGGGGTAGCAACACCTTGAAACTTCACCGAGGCCGCCAGCATCGCTGTCTGCAGGCCATTGCCGAAGTTTGCGTTAGCTGCCGCCCCCTGCCCCCACCGCAGAGCTGCTATCGAATTGAGGTATAGACCCGCTCATTGCTCGACATCTGGATGCGCCACTGATCACGACCGTGGACGCGCTTCGGTTGCCCAAGGAGTTCACGGAAGGCCGCTCCGCATTCCTTGCATTGAGCATTGGTGGGGTACCTGACCCCGATGTCCGTGAGGAACTGCATCGCTGTCATGTACTGGCCTTCGCCTCGACGGCTCGCCTGCACGTCCACGTTCTCGATTACGCGCTCATGGATGGCGCTGACCACACGATGCTTGCTATTGTAGCTTTCCAGCATGATGTTCTCGGCGTCGGTGAGCCACCACTGCTCTCCGGCACGAACGTCGATGGCGAGTTGGGCATAGACCTGCTGCATGTCGATCGTATGGTTGTGGTCGAGCGCTTCGACGGCGATCGTCAGCCAGCGGTTGTTGCCAGTCGGATCGACGAGGAACTTGGTGTCGTTGACCGTTGCCGCGAACACCGTGCAACGAGGGTATTCTACCTCATCGTGGCCATAGGGCCGCCGCAGCTTGTCACAGTCGTTCGTCAGAAACCCCTTCAGGCGAGAAACATCGCGTTTGAAGGCGCCATCAAGCTCGCCGATTTCGACGATCCAATGACTGATCGCTCCAATGATCGAGTCCTCGCTGAGACCGTCCATATTGTGGTCGCGCTTTACCCACTGATCGCGTTGCCGGCCGGCCGGAACCAGCGAGCCAATCCAGCGTGTCTTGCCTACCCCTTGGCTGCCTTGCAGCGTTAGCACTCCACGGGTCTGGAAGTTGTCAGGGTGCTTCACGGCGGCAACAACACTCAGAAACCATCGTCGAAGGATAATGTCCTTAAGAGAGAGTGGGTAATCGGTCTGTGCCTTGACCGTAGCGTACAAGCTGGGAAGGCGATCAACCCCATCCCAAGAACGACTGTCGATCCATTCGAGAACCGGATTGTAAGGTCGCTGGTGCGCGATTTCTTCTGCGAAGGTTTGTGTCAGACCGCGGTCGAGATTGTGCAAGGCGCCTACGCTCAGGATTTCGGTCATGCTCGCGCGGCTGCCATCCGCGTGCTCAATCCCCATCTTCTTTTTGATGACGTCGAAGTAGGGTCGGAAGCCCGCGCTATCGATTAGGTGGCGTACGTTCTCGATAGTGGTCGGAATAAGACCAGAGCCGGGGCGAGGGGGATGCGGGAAGCTCGCTGGATCGAGCCGCCGCATCGGCGCGCGGGCGACAGGTGACTCGGATGTAGAGGCCTCATTGGTTCCCGAGCGCCCTAAGGGTTCTTCGGCGAAAGGTGGTAAGTCGGTCATATATCCTCAGGTGCGTCTGGGTCGGAGCCCAGGATTGATGTCGATGTGACACCCGCACTTGCGGAAGAACATGTGGCCACTTGGCCGAAAACCGGAGAGCTTAGTCACGAGCTCCTGACGGCGGGATATGATGGCCTGCCACCGATGGTCAATCGAAAAAATCGCATTATGTCGATTTTACCGATTATCCTTTTCCGATTTTCGAAAATTAGACCATCTCTTACTTGTGAATGTTCATAAATACGTATGTTCTGCACCTGAACTATTTGAATGCCATAACTCTTATCCCGCGAAAATTCCCTGCTGGAAGAGCTTTCACGATTGCAGCCGGGTCCGAATCGCCGCACCTATGGGTTGTCATGTCGAAGCAGCTTGAAGCCCGTGCGCTGGTTCGAATCGCAAGCCTCGCATCGCGCAGTGACCACATGGGCGAGCAGGACCGTGACGACGATCGCTAACGCGGCGAGCGGGTGCATCTGTATCAGCGCGAGCGTGGAGCAGATTGCCATACTGCCGAGTGTTTCCCGAGGTTTGGTAAGCACTCCCCAGAGCAGCATCAGCGCAAAGGCAGCGCAGAGGAAGAGGATCACCGCCCGCAGGATGCTGAGAAGCATGGAAGCGGCAACCAGATAGAGGATCAAACGCATTCTCGGTCCCTTCAGTCTGGAAGGGAGCTGAGCCGATTGGCCAAGCTTCATATAAGATGGCGGAGACAGCGCGTTACGTTGCGTACTCTCGGCACAGACGCAGTAGGTCTTCCGGTACGCCAACCACGTCTTTGATAAAGAGGACGTAGGCAAACCCGCTGTTGCCGACCGTCTGGATCAATTCGAACCAGCCGCCGTGAAGCTGCAGCCAGTCCCAGAACGGGTGAAAGTCCGGCGCGCCGTATCGTGCTCGGTCGTAAGGGCTCTCCAGGGGTGAGAAGCCCACCTCGCGCTGTATGTCTTCCTCTGTGTCTCCGGGCTCGACGATGAGGATGTGGGTCTGATCCAGGAGTTGCCCGTCGTACTGACGTTGTAGCCTTTCGATCCGCCGCCTTAAGAGGTCGAGAAGAGCGGGTTCGAGGCATAGGTTAAGAGCGCCCTGAAGGGACGCAGCATCGCTTAGTGAGATCATCGGAATCCTTTCGGGCAATAAAAAAGCGCCCGTGGAGATCCACAGACGCTGCGATGGCCGTGCTCGGCCGGATAGCTCGATGTGAGCTTTTGGCTTTTCGATTAAGTTGGCGAACTGCGATCAGGCGTTAGCGTGAATGTGCGGCTTGCACCTCGCAGCATCGATCGATCATGGGTCGGCGCCGCTGTTCATCACTGTATTCGCGGCATAGCGACAGCAGCTCCGGATCGACGTCCTCTGCTTCTTCGACGAAGAGCACAGCTCCGTAGCCATCGTCCGACAGCACGAACGTCAGCTCGAACCAGCCGCCATACTCCTCGATGCACTCCCATGACGGCGTGAAATCCGACTCGCGGTAACGAGCACCGTCAACGAGGTTCGCAAGGGGTGAGAAGCCTAGGGTAGCTTCTGCGTATGCCAGATCATCGCCGGCCTGGACGATGAGGAAGTGGGCCAGCTCGCCGAGGTCATAACCCTCATGCTCGCCAATCTGGCTTCCGCGACGGCGCAACAGGCACTTCAACTCGGTTGCAAGCGGCAGGTCCAAGGCGTTTGCCAAGTCTGCCGAGGATCGTATCGAGAGCATCGGTCATCTCCTCTGGACAAAGAAAAAGCCCCCGGCGGGAAGCCGAGGGCGTTGGGTTATGCAGGTGGTGGCCGTTACTAAGGGATTGCGTCCCTAGGCATCGGGGTTAGGGCCGTAGCGGTTTTCGCCGGCAGAGCCCGGCAGTGCCATGAAGACGAGTACGACGATCGGCCCGACGTAGGGTATAAGGTTAAGCAGCACGTACCAGCCGGGAATGTCTTGGTCGTGCATGCGTCGGACCTGGAGCGCGATTTGCGGCACAGCGATCACTAGTAGTGCGAGAATGGCAAGGGTGATGAAAGCGACAGCAGTACCGCTTAGATCTCCATAGAGGTCATTCCCTGTGACTGCCGCTATCAAGAGGACGACGCCGATTGCTACGGGTACGAGCTGAAACAGCCAGAACTCCTTACGTCCCGACCTGCCTCGGAAGTCGGCATAGCGCTGTAGGGGCATCTTCAGGTAGGCGAGAACGTCGCTTTGGGAGAGTTCAGCAGCCGGTCCTGTACCCGACCGTTTAGGCTTCGATCCGAACAGCAGCTTCTGCTTCGCCTGTTCGAATTCCGCTTCGGTGATGATCCCTTCGCCGCACAAGCGATGAAGATCCTCGATCCGCTTTAGAGACTCTTGGTCAATCATGACCTCGTTCCTTTCTGTGATGGGAAAGGCCGGCCGCGCCGGCGATGTGCTGAAGACATGCGACATCGCGCCAGTGCGTTGACGCGCTGACATTGCTGGCGATGTCGTTTCTCGAAATGTCGCCCCCTCTCGGAGCGACGTCGGCTTAGACCTCTATGCCGCCCCTATGTACCTCTTGGGGCAGCGGCCGAAGCCGGATGTTGGAAACCTACTTAGCATAGGCGCATGCGCCTTTACCGGCGAGCCGGCTGGACATGCGCGCATGCCACCCGGCCGTCAGCGCGAAGCTGTTGACCGAGTTGCTAAGAGGGGTTTCCACGCCCCACCTCCCGGCTTTCACGGAAGGCAAAGCGATCTTGGTGGCGGCCGACGTAGATCGCAATAGGGGGCAGCCGCCGTCCGGCGATTTAGGCCTCAGCGTCGGTGATACCGATACCTAACCAGATCGCACGCTCGACTGCACACAAATGCGGAACTTGCTCGGTCAGTGGGCAGATTCTAGCTACAAATTTGAGGGCGCAGCCTACGTGAGTGACGGGCCTACTTTGTCACCGAAAAGGGAGGATACTTCTTGACGTTTGTGGCACATGATGCCCTTCGCCGTTGATCTGTAGGCTGGGGCTGCAATGACACTCGTCAATTTCGCTATTGAAGCGCCCCCAAAGGTGACGTTGCAAGACTGGCTTGGCAACCGTCGGCCGTCACATTTGTCAACGAACACCGGCTCTGAACTTGTAGCCTTCCAGTCATGGCGGAAATTCAAAGAGGCCTTTGCGCCCGAGCTCATCGCGCAGGCTTTCGAAGAAACGGAAGCTGCGCTTGGGAGGCCCGTCCTCGCTACCATCGATCCATTTGGAGGGTCAGGCACAACAGCTTTGTCGAGCCAGTTTCTCGCGGCGCGACCCTGCACCGTCGAGGTTAACCCCTATCTAGCCGATCTGATCGAGGCGAAGCTTGCAAGCTACGACGCGAGCGCTCTGTTGGCTGACTTGGAAGCGGTCATAGAGGCCTACAAGCCATTCAGGGGGGACACCCCGTTCCCCGGTGCACCGTCGACGTTTGTCGAGCCCGGCATAAACAAGCGTTACATTTTTAATCGAGAGGTCGCGAACACTATCGCCGGCCTCCGAGAAGCGATTTTGGCGATAACAAATGTCGAAAATCGACGTTTGCTGCGCGTTGTTCTGGCATCAATCTGCGTGCCTGTCAGTAACGTCGTGGTAAGTGGTAAGGGGCGCCGCTATCGCCGCAATTGGTCAAGCCGAAAAATTAAAGAATCTGACGTCACGAGCATGTTCTATAGTGCTGGCGAACAGGCAGTCGATGATGTGTTGCGTTATCGAAATAGACTTTGCTTAGATTATGATTTGATACGTGGCGACGCGCGCGAAAACATTCCAGAAGATCGGCAGTTTGATGTTGCCATATTTTCCCCACCTTACCCGAATTCATTCGACTATACTGACGTATATAATGTTGAGCTATGGGCGGTGGGTTATCTCGCCGGCGCTTCGGATAATAGAGCGCTGCGTCTGAAGACGTTGCGTAGCCATGTGCAGATTAAGCGCCCGTTTGACGCGTCAGACCTGAAATCGAATACATTAAAATCTGTGTATAACGACTTGGACATCGTTAGATCTGAACTCTGGAATCAGTCGATTCCAGACATGGTTGTTGCCTATTTTGATGACATGCACAAGATAATGACGTGTCTATTCAAAACTTTGGTAAAGAACGGCCGCGTATATGCTGTTGTGGGCGATAGTCGATACAACGGGGTTTATGTACCGGTTGCAAAAATCTTGACAGAGTTGGCAATTGTCATGGGATTTTCAAAGATATCTGAAGAACCTTTTCGATCAATGCGTGCATCGCCTCAGCAGGGTGGCAAGAAAGAGCTAAAAGAAACTCTTCTTGTATTCTCGAAGTAATTTATAAAATATAAGCACAATCCATTAGGTTGTAATGCATTAGGATATTTGAGGCTCTGCAAACATTCTAACTGGATTAGCGAAATCTAACCTTTTGGCGTGGTAGTCGGGATCATAATTAATATCACGATCACGATAATAATGCCCCTTTTCGTGATCTATTGTAGACTGACTCTCCGTGAGACCACGGCGTCTAGCATCGAACACGACGAGATATCCACGCGTGCGAAGGCGAGGTGCCGTTGCTGAGTCGGCGTCAAGATAGTCACTTAACTGCTTTGCGCCCTCATTCGCGCGAGCATCACGATATATCGTAGTGATTTTCCCGGCGGCATCAACAGAATCACCAAGCCATTTAATCTCAATGATAGCCCGATGTGTGGTGTCAGCCCAAGTCACCTTAATATCTACAGGGTGACTCTCATCGACTATTTGCTCCGGCCTAACCTCGGCATCTGGAAAAGCATCTCGCAGGAACTGGTGCAACGAGCGCCGCATCACTTCTTCAGGCTTCGCCCGCAGGAACAGACGATTTTGTTCTGCCCAAATGCCATCCGCGTGATGCGCAAGGATGAAGCAAATCGTCTTGTTGACAACGTGGGTGGCATATCGAGCTAGTGCGGCATCCAAGCTAGAAAAGGTCGGTCTCGCAAAAATACTAGCCATTGCGGCTGGCGATGGGTTCGGGATTGTGAATATTTCACCGCCAATAAACATCCGCTCGACACGATTGCTATAAGCATAAACCACTGCCTCATGAGATAACTGTATCGCATCAGGCAGCAGGTTATAAATCTCAAGGCGACCGTTCGGGAGCGCATTTACAGCACAATTTCCGGCGATTTGATGCTGGATTGGTTGGCCCGCCCCAATATTGTGGATCGGAGTACCTAGCGAGGAAGTCGTATCTGCTCCGTCAGGACGTGCGACGACCATCAATGTGCCGGTATAAAGAGAGGGGTCCAGATCACGGTATATGCGGCGAAGGGCGGTCACCAGTTGGCGCAGAGCTTCAGTTCCTGATGAACCGAAATGCCTTCGTGCGTGAGGCACATACATGCTTTCGGCGATCTCACGCATAGCGTCGATGTCGATCTGCATTATTTTTCAGATGCCTCAATCGCCTGTAAGCTGGGCAGCTTTGCAGAATAGGTCATCCAGACCATCGAGGGTGTCAAAAGGTCGTCCGGAACGACGCCGGCGACTTTGCGCAGGGCATGGATTTGATCGTAAAGTAGACTCTGCGCACTGTTAGAGAGCAGTGGCGGGTTGCCATCTTGAAGAGCGGCGCTCGCCGATGTTGGTTCACCATCAATGCCGGCGGCCAAGGTCGACGCTGGTAGAAAAAGCGCGCTATCGCAAGCCGGCATCAGCCAGCGTTCGCGTGGCTTTAGCCGATCGGAAAGTAGGGGCTTCGATCGGAGAAAGGCGTCATCGCCAACTACAAATCGTCCACCGGACGAAAGGGTTGCCAGCCCGCTCGTATAGAGCCGCTCAAGCGCCCCGTTTAGGTCTGCGCTGAATGGTGCGCCGAACTCTGAGCGAATAAATTGGTAGCCCCAGATTGCTAGCGGCTTGCCATCGTAGAGGCCGAGGAGGCATGCGAGATAAGCAATTCGCTGAATCTCGAAGCGGCTCGCGCCGCCAAGCTCGGGCCCTACACGGCGGATAATGGTCACCGCGTCGAAGAAAGCCTCAGGGCCGGTTTTCACGAGCGCCCCCCTGATTCTGCAGTGCTGCTGAGATCTCGCCGTATGCGTTCTCGAAGAGCTGGCTAGCGTTCTGCTGGACGTCCGAAAGTTCGGTCCATCCCGTCATTTGAGACAGAGCCATTCGGCTGGCGCCGCATTTGCTTGCCAAGGTCTTCAACAAGAGCGACGTGTTAATATTGGCTGTCATCAACAAATCATGTCCGCTCTCGACAAAGCGAGCAAACATGTCGCCAGCACGTTCTTCATAAGCAATATCAAGCGAACCTTCGGGCGTGTCGATGAAAAGGGGCGCTCGGTCTGTTTCGAGTGACATCTGTTGCGCAAGTGACATGCGGAGTGCGATATCGATAAAGAAGCGCTGGCTTTCTGATAATTCTTGCGGGTCCTGTCGAGCATCGCCGTCAAGTTCTATTTCTAAGCGTAATTCTGTGGGTGCAGTTTCCCGCAGTGTAACGCTCAAATCGATGCCTAAGAAGAGCTCAGCAAGCTGACGAAAACGCGGCACAAATTCGCGCTCTGTCAGAGCGTAGCGGCTTTCCAAGCGATTTTGCAATTCCTTGTATCGACTGCGTAGTTCATCGCGGTGCCTATAATGGCCGTCACGAACTCCGATGAATTCTGCATACGTGTCTTTCAAGCTCTCGATCGTTTTCTCAATCTTTGCATTGCCGGCGTTGCGATGTTCTCTTAGCGAATCTGCAACTGACGAGTTTGCCTCTTCAAAAGCAGCGAGTGCAGCGCGCGCATCAATAACCGAGTTACGTTGCGCTTGGTGCTCCAGTTCAAGCCGCGTGCGGGCCCCCTCGGCTTCGTCGAGGTCGCTCTTGGCATTTGTTAGCTTATCGTCGAGTTGCTTGAGCTCAGCTTCGAGAGCGGTTGCATCGCTCGGAGGGGCGAGGTCGCTGTCACAAAGCGGGCAGATTTGCCGCTTCAGCTTCGCTTCAATATTCGCCACTACCACATGGCCCGAAGCATGACAGACAACGCACTCCTCCGCCGACAGCGAGTTGATGACAACCGGATGGCTGGCAGCATTCGAAGGACCCGACAGCATGCGATTAAAAATGTCAGAATAGGCTGCTCGATGAATGGCAAACGTGGCTGTCGACCGAGCAAACTTCAGCTCTGCCTCGTTTAGCCGCGCTTCTGCCCTTTCTGCTGCTGCCACAGCTTCGTTCAGAGCATCCTGCAGCCGACCATGGTCGCGCGCGAGCGCTTCAAAGTCTGCGTCTGGTGGCGTGCCGCCTAGCTCATCGCGGAGAACCTGGATGCGCTTACGCGTATTGTTAGCTTGATACTGCGCGTTGCGAGCTCGGCTGTCTTCCTGATCTGCTTCGCGCTTTAGCCCGTCCGCCCGCGCTGCCTCGTCCGGATCACCGCCGAAAGTAAGGAAAAGCACCTGTGACGAAGCCCGATCATCCCAAAAAAGAAGATGCCGGCTTTCATCAAATGTAAAAACAAAATGCTGTAGAAATATAAACTGATCAAAATTATTTAAACCAACTGCGGCGGAAAGCAGACGCTTGTATTCGTCGGCGCGCTGGTAGGAAGCTAAATCGCTTCCATCGAATACAACTTCGTTGCCTTTCGTAACGTGAAGCCGAGTTACGTTTTGGTTAGAAAAGAGGCCGCGGGTTATTGAAAATCGCTGATCGTTGACATCGAACTCAAGCGTGACTGACGCTAGATCACGATCCTTCTCGCCGATCCGACCGTCGAAGTAATGTTGCGTGAAGCGATGCGCATCGCCGACGTAGCGATCCGCAGACAAGAACTTACGAGCTGGATCCGGCACATATCCCGTAAGGCCATAGTTGACTGTGGAGAGAAATGTCGACTTTCCGATGCCGTTCGCCCCAGCGAGGCAATGAACACCAGGTTGCAGGTCCAGTGAGATATTTGGCTGCAAGCGATAAAGTGTGAAGTTTGAGAGCGTAACGCGCCTGACTCGAGGAAAAGCAAAGCGTGTTACGGCCAACGCTTTATCCGGTTGACCATCCGTTGCCGTCGGCACCCTTGCCCCCATCTTGCCACAGCTCAGTTAGCAATCGTCAGTTTGTTGGAAGTTTGCAAGCATCCCAACTGCTAATTCCGCCTAACATGATCAGGCGAGGGCTCCAATGACGCTCGTTACGGTAGTGAAAGCGATGAGCTATCGTCGCTTCACGCCTAATTTAGCAAAAAATGGTATATGAACCTTAGGCGATCAAAGGCGGCAACCGTCAACGTCTGACCCAATTACAACCCACGCCAAAGGCACATTGCCTAGGACGTTTTGAGTTTGCCTGCTGGAAGGGGTGGTGCCGCTTGCGTGACTCGAACACGCGACCCCATCATTACGAAGGCAGCTCTAACCCGACCTGAGAACCAGCACGTTCAACGACTTAGCGTCTATTTCTGGCCCTTTTCGGAGCCTGCCCAACAACTTCCCAAACGCATCGGAAACGCTGTCAGGTGCGTATCCTACGCAAAGCGCGTTAGCGTGGGAAGTCGGCGAAACGCGACCTCCACCAGACCCACAGAAAACATACGCAAAGTCGGTGATGCGCGCCTGCCCCGCCCGCGTCGGCATACGGGCGGGGAGCTTTGTTGCTACAGCCAGTCGACCGCCTGCTGCGCGGCGCCCGCCTCGACCGCGGCCATCAGCCGGTGATCGGCGACATGACTGTACCTCGCCGTCGAGGTGTGGCTGGCGTGGCCAAGGATCTTGCCGACGGCGTAGAGGTCGATGCCGGCGTTGATCATGAAGGACGCCGCCGAGTGGCGCAGGTCGTGGATGTGAACGTCATCCAGCCTCGCCTCGGCACGCGCAGTCTGCCACGCATGCTTGATGGTGGTGACCGGCTTTCCCGTCGCCGGGTTCTCGAACAGGTACACATTGCCGTTTGCCCGCGGCACTCGATCGAGAAGGTCCAGCGCCGCCCTCGACAGCGGCACGTAGCGCGACTTGCCCGTCTTCGACATCGGGATGAACCAAAGCCGCCGTTCCAGGTCGACATCGGCCCATCTGGCGCCGAGCAGCTCGGATACGCGTGCGCCGGTCAGCAGAAGGAGGCCGACGATATACTTGAGCTGCGGATTGACCGACTTCGCCGCCGCCGCGTGCAGCCGCTTGGCTTCCTCGGCCGACAGAAAGCGGGTGCGGGCATTGTTGATGCGCGGCCGCGGGACACCGCGCACCGGATTGCGCTCGGCGCCCGGCACCTGCCACTGCAGCGCCAGCTCGAAAGAGCGGTGGAAGAGGACCCTGATCTTCTCCACCGTGGCCGGCGCCAACCCTTCCTCGCGCTTCGCCGCCAGCCACTTCGCCACGTCGGTCTGATGGATTTCGCTGATGATGGCTTTGTCCCAGCGCGGCCGGATGTGCCGGCGCATGATCATCTCCGTCGTGCTGTAGCTGCGCTGGTAGGTCTTCGCGTGGTCGAGGTGCATCTGCGCGAGTTCGCCATAGGTCGGGACCGACTTGGTCACCGCCTTCTCGGCGCAGGGGTCGCCGCCGAGTACGACCTCGGAGCGAAGGCGTTGCGCGGTCTTGCGCACTTGCTCGAACTTCAGGTCGCCGTGGCGGCCGATCTTGTACTGGCGCTGCCGGCCGTAGCGATCCTGATAACGCAAATACCAAGTCTTGCCGCCCGACTGGCGGACTTCGAGGACGAGGCCGGAGCAGCTTTCGCCCGTGTCGAAGTAGTCCGTTTTGCCGCGGCCGGGGAGGCACTCGGCGACCGCCGCAAACGCGTGGTCGAGCTTCACTCTAGGCATGGTGGTTCTCCAGATGGCGCAAGCGCCCACGCCGCCGGAAAGCGGGTGACGCAGCGAAAGTTGGGGAAGGCGCCGGGCAGAGCCGGCGGTCAGGTGGCGAGCGCGTCCGGCTTCACTGCGGGCGCTATCGTCAGGTCGAGTAGGTTAGGTGTGCGAAGGTATGGCGCGATGCCGGGTGCGCGGTCCTAAGGAAGGCATAGGGTGGGGCGACGCCAAAAAACTGCGTCGCCCTTGCCCTTCTTCGAGTTAGCGTCCTTCGAGCCTCAGGTGCCCGACGGCGCCGAAGCCGAGGCGGGGGGTGGGTGGAGACGCCGCCGAAACTGCCGAACCGGGGGCGTCGACACCCCCTCTCGGATTTCAAAAGGTCCCCACCCCACCCCCTTCGTGAGTTGGGCGCCCTTTCTAGCGGACGGTGATGATCGCCACCGTCACGCCCGAACGAGCATTGTGCATCCGCAGAAGGCTAGCTTGACCGCTTGCCTCCGCGGATCAGCGGAACACGATATTTCGCAATGCCGTGGACAGTGGTGGCCGTGATGCCCAGTTCCCGGAGCAGACTGCCACACTCCCGCGCCATCGCGTTGGTTGGATTCCTGAAGTCCGCGGCTTCAAGTACCTCGGTCGCGGACATCTGCTTGTTCTCTGGGCGACCGAGGAGGCTGAGATCGAGCAACCCCATCACCTTGTCCTTTACCGCACTGGTGCTGCGATGGTCGCGGTTGTGTTTGGCGAGCATCGCTTCCTCCTCGTCGGTAAGCCACCACTGCTCGCCGGCCTGAAGCAGGACGTAGAGCTCAGCGAACACCTGCTGCATGTCGATGCCGTGATTGTAGTCCAGGCCAATGACGGGGATGACCCAGAACCGGCTATTGCCGGTAGGATCGACAAGGAATTCCAGGTCGTTGACGGTCGCCATGAAGACGGTGCGGCGCGGGTATTTCGACTCCTTCCTGTCATAGGGACGGCGGACCTTGTCGAAGTCGGCAGTGATGAACCCTTTGAGCCGCGCGACATCCTTGCGAAGCGAGCTTTCGAGCTCACCGAGCTCGACCAGCCAATGTCCGATCGCCGACAAGATGCTGTCTTTGTCGCCGCCGTCGAGATGATGGTCGACCTTGATGACGCTGTTCCCCAGCACCTCGTTGTCGATCAACGCTCGCAGCCATCTGGTCTTGCCGATGCCCTGCGGGCCCTGAAAAGTCAGAACGCCGCGCGACCGGAACCCGCTGCGCATCGTCGCCGCAGCGACGGTGCTGAGCAGCCACCTGAACAGCAGCGCATCCCTGAAGGCAGGCGGAAAGTCCTCCTTCAGCTTAACGGTCGCATAGAGGTCGGGCAGGCGACTGACGCCGTCCCACGGCTTCGACGTGATATAGTCCTCGACGGGGTTGAGGAGGTTGAGGTCCCCGATGGCATAGAGGTAGTCGGGTACGTCACTCGTCCGCATGCCGTTCAGCCGGCACAAGCTGATCACGCGGCTAAGTGTGGAGTTCTCGAAGTTGTCGACCGTGCCGACATGGCCCGGAATCGAAATTGCCAGTTCTTTCGAGATAACGTTGTACCGGACGCTGATGCCGTACTGGCGTAGCAGGTACTGAAGGTTCTCGATCGTCGCCGGGACTTGACGCGAGCCCACTTCCGGCTTGTGCGGGAAACGAGCGGGATCAATCTTTTCCCACCTCTCCCGCACGCGGTCAGCATCGTTGCACGCCGGCTGGCGGGTTGGGTTGTTCGCGTCAGACGGCAGCGACACTTGCGCCCCCGATCGTCATGCGGACGAACCCGTTAAGTATATTCATGTCAGTCGCCTTTCTTTAACCCTTAAAGGGTTAATCCAACGGGTTCAGAAAATGACGACTTATCAATAGGTTGGTCGCAAGGCAGTTTACGAGAAAAAGTGGGCGAAAGTGGCGGGAAACCACATCACCCAGCCAAAGCCATCGTCGCTCAGGACGAAGACGATTTCGAACCAATCGCCGTGCTGCTCGGCGACCTCCCACGACGGCGTCCATCCCGGTTCGCCGTACCGGCTGCCATCGACGAAGTTGACCAACGGCGAGAAGCCGAGCTCAGCCCTCACCGCCTCGACGGTGTCGCCGGGCTCGACGACGAGGAAGTGTACCAGCTCGCCGATATCCTCGGCGCCGTAGCCTTGCAGCTGGTCAACGCGGCGCGCGATCAGCGCCCGCAGCTCGGGGTCGATGTCGGATGAGAGCGCGCGCGAGACCGCGGCGCCGTTGCGCAGTGAAAGCATGAGCCTTCTCCTTCGGACAAAAGAAAAGGCGCTCAAGGGTGTCATCCCTTGAGCGCCTGGAGGGCCGCGAGTTGCGGCCGGGCTAGCTGGTGTCGGTCAGGTGGCGTGCTTGCCGAAGCGCGCCTGGACCCTGATGTCGGCGTGGCCGGCGACGCGCAGCGGGATCTCGAAGTAGTCCTGCACCGCCTTCAGAGCCTGCCGCTCGGCGAGCGCCACGATCGTCGGGTTCTGCGCCGAGCGTACCACGGCCTTGCGCGCCGCGGCGTAGTTGAGCTTGCGCAGTTCCTCGACGTGGTCCTCGTCGAAGGTGAGCAGCCCGCCGTTGGTGGCGCGGGCCTTCTCGGGCAGGAACGCGACGTTGCCGAGCACGAGCCGCGGCAGCTCGATGACGACGACCTTGGTGTCCCGGTTGTAGGCCACGTCGTCCGCGCCGACATTCGCGAGGTCGACGTGGTAGGCGACGCTCGCCGGCACGATCAGCTCCTGGCTGCCGCTGATGAGGCCCGCCAGCCGCGAGCGGGTGACGCGCACGCTGGGCTCGGCGGCGTACTCGTACACCTGCAGCCGGTTCTGATCCCGCAGGCTCGCCAGCGTGACGGTGATCACCTCGCTGGCGTCCACGCTGAACAGGCCGCCCTGACGGACGACGCGGTCGATGTCGGGCGGCGGCGCGGTGACCCTGCCGGCCGTGAACGACGCTGCGGCCACCACGGCGGCGCCGATGGCGATGTCCTTTGTCTTCATGTTGTTCCCCTTGGGTTGGGCCTCCGAGGGCCGTTTCAAATAAGATGCCGCTTTTCCCGCGCTCACCGCGCGAAGGTCCGGCAGAGGTCGCTGAGCCGGCGATCGACCCCGTCCGCGTCGGCGATGAACAGGACGAAGGCGAAGCCGCTGTCGCCCACGCAGACGACCAGCTCGAACCAGCCGTCGTGCCGGCGGAGAAGGTCCCACCACGGTAGGAAGCGGGCGTCGCCGGAGCGGACGCCGTCGACCGGGTCGACGAGCGGCGAGAAGCCGACTGCCTCGACGATCTGCGCCTCGGTGTCGCCGGGCTCGACGACAAGGAAGTGCGTGAGGTCGGTGAGATCGCCGTAGGGCGTCGCGAGGTCCGCGATGCGAGCGTTGAGGAGCGCGCCGAGGCGGGGCTCGAGCGCGAGGTCGCGCGCGCCCTCGATGGACGCGCGGTCGGGAAGTGAGATCACGGGTCATTCCTTTCGGACAAAGAAAAAGCGCCCGCGGTTGCCCACGAGCGCTGTGTTGGAAGGGATGCCCGGACGCGCCGGGCGGCCGAGTGACTAAGAAAGCAACATTACGGGCGGTTGGAGATCAGGATGGCCTTCGGCTTGGTGTTAGTTGGCGTAGTCGACGCCGATGAGTTCGGCGCGAGCGGTGCTCGCCCGACCGTCATCGACGTGAATCTCGGTGGCAGACTGTGTCTCACCCGGAGCGATTGCCTTCACGACCATCGTGTCTGACGCGAGCGGCAGCCCGTTCTCTGCAAAGAAGGTGATCTCGACATCAGCTGACAGCACGGGTGTCGCGCCGCTGTTGGTCACGTCCGCGGTCCAGGTGATCACTGTGTCGTCGCCGAACGTGTCGGTCTTCGCCCATTCGAAGTTTGAAACGGTAACGTCGCTCGGAGAAGGCGCGCTGTTGAGAACCGTGCTTGTCCCGGCGATCTGCGCAGGCGCCACGGGCTGCGACCTGCTAACTGGTTCGTGTTCTCTGTCGGTCAGCTTGGCGCCGACGAAGATGATGCCGACTGACGCGACCCCCGCCAGAGCACACGCCGCTAGTGAAAGCGAGATCCCGGAGCTGTCGCCGGAGGCGCTATGGCCGGCCGCAACCGTGCCGTCTCGCGCTGCGAAGAATGAAATAACGCTCAGCACGCCAGCGCCTACACCCCAGAGATAGAGGTCGTTGAAGCTACCCTGCGCCGCTCCCAATGCCGCCGTGAACGCCGCCAAGCCGAAGCAGACGCCAGATACCTTGGGCTTCTGCATAACGAAGGCGGCGCCGATCATCGACAAGAGCGCCATCAGGACGCCCGCGCTGCCGGCCGCGGAAAGGCCGGTGTCTTCTCCGAGCGCCCCGCCGGCCGAAACCACGCAGGACTGCAAACCGACGATGAAGAACAGGCTCAGCCCGATGATCAAAATTGCAATGCGCATGTCGCCCCCGTCCGGGACGACCTCGGCTTAGACCCTTGTGCCGCCCCTATGTACCTCTTGGAGCAGCGGCCGAAGCCGGATGTTGGAAACCTACTTAGCATAGGCGCATGCGCCTTTACCGGCGAGCCGGCTGGACATGCGCGCATGCCACCCGGCCTTCAGCGTGAGCTGTTGACCGAGTTGCTAAGAGAGGTTTCCACGCCCCACCCCCCGGCTTTCACGGGAGGTATGGCGATCTTGGTGGCTCGATGCATGCTTCGCAATAGCCCGCGCGCGCCCAGCTACTGCCTGTCAACGGCCTACAAGCGCGAAACAGCTTCATATTTTCATGAAAATATGATTTGTTAGTTTAATGAAAAGCGAGGCAGGAGGCGACGAGGCTGGCGATGAAAATCTTCAGATACAGGTTCCGATCGCTACAAAGCGTGATCTTGGGCAGCGTTCGCTCGACACGCGGGAACCAATCCGCATGGTCGTGCTAAGAGCGCTTTCTGCGTACGGCGTGGTTGTGCCAGACGGCACCATCATTGATCGCCGGAAGCGCAGCTGATGACCGACGACTTCGTGGCGCTGACTGTCGACGAATATGCTCGTGAAGCGGCGCGCACCGACCAGCGAAAAGGTACGCGTACTGTTGGGTTCACGATGCTGGGCCTGTTCGGTGAGACGGGCAGTCTGCTTGCCGAAGCAAAAAAGAGGCAGCGTGACGCAGCCTCCTATCTCGGTTATGCGGACGCCGTCGCCGAAGAGATTGGTGACGTGCTCTGGTATCTTGCCGCCATCGCGCGACGGCTTCGGATTTCGCTCAGCGATCTAGCTGCCGCAGCCATTGAAGCGGGTGGCATTTATCAAGCCGGCAACAACAGCGCACTGACTCTTCACAGTCTCCAGCCTGTGCACATGCCGCTTGCCAAGGAGCCGACGCCGGAATTCGAACACAGCCTTCTCGGCCTCGCGGGTGAGGTCGGCCTCCTCGCCAGTGAAGTGGCGAGCAGCAACGGCGTCGGCGAGCGCGCACGCGTGGCTCCTCGACTAGTAAGCATCATGCGGCGGCTGATCCAGGCATCTACTGATTCCGGCATCGCAATGGAGGGTGCCGCTATCAAGAATCTGCAAAAGATCTTCGATCGCTGGCCGCGCGAGCGGAGTTACCCTGAGGCGTTCGACGCGGATAAGGACGCCGAAGAACAGCTACCGCGGGCAATGCAAATCGATGTGTACGAGCGGACGGTTCGCGGCCAAGTCTATGTGTTCCAGCGCTCCCGCGGCGTTTATGTCGGCGACCGCCTCACCGATAACGCGGTGGAGCCGGACGACTATCGGTTCCACGATGTCTTCCACTATGCATATGTGGCCGTGTTGGGCTGGTCTCCGGTCATCCGGGCGCTACTTCGCTTAAAGCGGAAAAGTGATCCCAAGCTCGACGACGCCGAGGATGGCGCGCGCGCGATATTAATCGAGGAAGGCGTCACGTCCTGGCTTTTCGGCCAAGCTAAGCAGCTCGACTTTTTCGAAGCCATCAAGCCCGGTGGACTTCCGCTGGACATGCTGAAGCATGTTCGACAATTCGTCGCCGGCTACGAGGCCGATCGCTGCCCGCTGTGGCTTTGGGAAGAGGCAATTCTCCAAGGCTACACAGCATTTCGTTTCCTTCAGAAAAACCGTCGGGCGCAAATTGGGATCGATTTCGCGCGCCGGCGCCTGCGTATCAGGGAGCTGCCTCAATGACCCCCAAGAGTTTCGTGTCGGCGTTGGCGGCCGCAGACCTTCCTTCTGTATTCAACCCGTGGCGCGATCACTGCGCCATCCATGATCGGCGCGATGCGGCTGCACGGCGGCGAGCCAATCTCGAAGAAATTCTGGCGGCTGCGCTTGATGCACGGGTCGAGACAATATGGATCGCACGGGACCTCGGCTATCGTGGCGGTCGGCGTACAGGCGTCCCGCTGACCGATGAGGTGCATCTCGTTCATGCTGCGGCACTGATGGGTGGGATAGCGCTGGAGCGCGCGACGCAGGGGCCAGCGATCGCCGAGCGCACCGCTGCGGTCATCTGGCAAGTGCTCTCTCGAATTGGGCAACCCGTGATGCTCTGGAACGTGTTTCCGTTTCATCCGCACGAAGCGGGCGATCCGATGTCAAATCGCTGCCACACCCGAGCCGAACGCGAGGCCACTTGGCCGCTGCTTCAGGCGCTGGTTGCAATGGTGCAGCCTAAGCGCATTGTCGCTATAGGGCGAGACGCTCATCTCGCGCTTGATGGACTCGATATCCCGATTACGGCGATCCGCCACCCAAGCTATGGCGGCCAGCGAGAGTTCATCGGCGGCATGTACGATCTTTATGGCATTACCGACGATTGCGAGGCGGCGCCAAAGCTACCGCTTGAACCGCGTCACGACGTTGGCATTTGCGCGATGGCTTGATCGCATGCGGCAAGCATTGGCATTATGTCCGCCCGATTCCACTTATCAGTATCTACCTTGGCGTGGGTCGAGAGTATCGTAAGCGATCCGACGGTTAGGCCAGATTCTTCGGCCACGAACTGCAGGAGCCGCCCGAGCCCGATCAGATTGCCGAGCAGCTTCTCGATGTAATAGTGGTTTCGATACATAGCGGTCAGAGCGAGCTTTCGCTCGCCCCCACTGCCGATTGGCTTGAAGCTGGCGAAGCTTAGGCACTGACCACCATACGGCGAGTCGTCGACGTCTCGAGCTGGATCGAACACGCTGAGTTCGAACTTGTTGAGCGCGCCAACGGCGGGGTCTTTAAGACGCCTGATAATATCGGTGAGCTGGTTGATCGGATCGCCCTTGAGCTGGGGGAGCTGCATCATCCGCTCGAAATAATATCCAGACCACCTATCGCCCTTGGCACGGACCTTGGGCAGGACATTGTCGCGGAATCGGTCGAAAAATAGTGGCGATCCATGTCGCCGGTACAACCCTGCCGGAAAGATGGTGTTGGCGACAGTCTCAATGCGCTTGGCGCCGTGCTTGTCGTGGAAGGCATCGACGGTCGCAACGACCGGGTCCGCAAGCGATGCACGCGCAAGAGGATCAGCGATATCGATCACGACGTTGAAATCATGATGCCCAGGCCGCGCATCGACTAGGGCCACCGCCTCGCGCCATGCCGACACACAATCAGGCTGCGGTGGAACGGGTAGATACATCGACGTTCTCCCTCAAAATCGCGGTCGCGAAAAGGCGAGGCTCCAGGAAGCCTTTGGTAAGCCAGGCATGTCCTTCGAGCCCCCAACCAGCGCCCCAGCTGTTGCGAACAAGGATTGCTTGTTGGCCATCGACGCGTCCGTGGCCAACGGCGACGACAGCATGACGTAGGCTAAGGTCGGGTATCTCTCCGACCCCCGGCTCGACGATGCCGTCCGCCGCAGGACGAAAGAAAGCTTGCGAGAGATAGGCGAGCAGGATGACCGGATTTCGTGCGGCTATTGAAGTAATGATCGGCGCGAGATCAACCGCGCCCATGCCACCAACACGCCCGAAGCACGGCCCAATGCTTAACGGCGGGACCCAAAGTGCAAGATCACTGGGCACAGCGTTGAGATATGGCCAGCCAGCTTCTTCAGGCTGACCGTCAAGTTTCAGCGTCTCAAGCATACCCGACAGCGTCGCACCTTGGTCGTGCGTTCGTCGACACCGCCTCTGCGCATGGAAGTAAGCATATTCGCACGAAAGTGGCGACCAGCCGTCGCGCAAAGCCGCATGTGCGTCGCTTGCCGCAAAAGCGAGGCACGTGGGCCGCGCTCCTTGATCGCGCACGGGGCCAAGCATCGGCCGTAGGTCGGTGTCGATCTCGATCATAACTAGGCTTACGCGGCCTCGAGCAGGAGACGTCGCTCGGCGCGGGAAAGACCTTCCTGCTCGGGTCCGGTGAGGTCATAGTCGATGGTGAGGCTGGCATTTGCTGTGGCAGGCTGCCAAGGCCGACGCTCAGCCAACGAGACGCGTCCCCGTTGCGCCACTTCAGGTGCTGCCGTGACGCGCCGCACGACCGGCCCGCCAATTGCCTCGGTATCGACGGCTTCCCGTTCGTCGCGAACGATCGCAAAGCCGCTCGCGATCAACTTATCGAGGTCCCAGAGATAGCCTCCGCCGCTGTGCTCCTTGAGGCGCAGGACAAAGAGGTCGTTGGAGCTGCCGTCGATCCGTGTCCCCTCATCCTGCTGGGTCAGCAGCCAGACATCGCCCCGATAATTTTCGGGCTCATAGTCCTTAAGCAGATTGATCTTGAGGGCGCGTGGTTTCGTGTCGAGCAGTTCCCGCATGCTCGCGTCTGAGATGAGCTTGTAACGAGCTAACGTACGGCATGTCGCTTCATAGCTCGCGCCGATGCGCAGCGAGAGCTGATAAGCGACATTGGGACGCCGCAGCTCCGTGACGGTCCAACCTTGCCGGGCGCAATGCAAAGCAATGAGCCATTTCGGCATCATGAAAGCGATCGCGAACGCGTCGGCCTCAGTTTCCTCAAATTTCGAGCCAGGCTCGGGGCTCATCGGCATCCGGCGAAGAATGCTTTCGTCATCAAGGCTCGGTTCGTGGCGCATAGCGAAGTGCCCGAGCTCGTGAGCAGCCGTGAAGCGCTGGATGCTCATTGGCCGCTCCGTGGTGACCAAAACACCGGGAACCGGCGAGCTAAGGTAAGCTCCGAGCAACCCTTTTAGTGGACGCAGCAACAAAGGGAGATCGAGCGCATTGATGGCGGCGAATACATCAATATTGCCGCCATGTTGCTCAATCAGCGCCTGCGTACCGAGTTGACGATGAAGGCGGCCAGCTGCCATCGCCCCTGCACGAACAGCGCTCTCATAGTCCACGGCCATAGTTTAGCCGTGTGTCCCGATCGATCGGGTACGTAGATAGTCGGCGAAACGGCTGAGTTCTGCGCGATCCTCTGTCGAAAGATCAGCTACGCGCCGGGCAAGATGCGCCACGTCGGCCGGCAGGCCAGCCGATACTTCGTCTTCGCCCGTAAAATAACCAACCGACTGCCGATAGAGTTTGGCGAGCCGTGTGAGCTCAATCGCTTCAACGCGACGCTGGCCGTTCTCAATGTCGGTGAGGCCTGTGCGCGGAATTTTAAGATAGGCTGCAACCTCGTCCTGCTTGAGCCCAAGATACTTGCGAGCCTCCCGCAGGCGGTCTCCCAGTTGCCGGCGCTCCGCCTCGTCATCGACGCTTTGGTGCATCGCCGATTGACTCATGGCTTGGCTCCTTTCTTCTTCAACCAAACCTTTTCAATCCTCGGGATGAGATGATCGAGGGCTTGCTGGATCGAATCGTAACCCCCTGTGCGAACGATGTTATCGCGCAATTCAACGCCAACGATCGGCTCGACAGCGCAAAGCGTATCAACGATCGACAGCGAGTCGAGAGGCACTGGCGCGTTCAAGACGCTCGCCTTGTCCTTCGGAAGAGCGATGCCGCGCAATTGGGCTTCGACGCGCGCGACTTCCAGCAGTTCGTCGAGCAGCGCTTCAACCACATCAGCTTTGGGAAAGCCGGCTGTGGCCGGAAGCGGGGGAGCAATAGTCGCCATTAACGCCTCGCGGGATTTGACTACATCCGACATATATAATGTCTGATTATCCGACACGCAAGTGCGCGCCGAACTATCACGCTGTCTCAGCTTCTGGATGACTGTGGTAAGTCCTGCCTGAGCGGCTGGTCACTCGCTCGCTGGAGCTGCAGGCTCCTTACCCAGTACCCACGCGAAACCCACGCCAAAGGCACTCTGCCTAAGACGTTTCGAGTTTGCCTATTGGAAGGGGTGGTGCCGCTTGCGTGACTCGAACACGCGACCCCATCATTACGAATGATGTGCTCTACCGGCTGAGCTAAAGCGGCACGGGCGCGGCTCATAACAGTGTGCGGGGGGTAACACAAGCAACGCGCGCGCCGCGGGCGTTTTAACCTCTCGGCAACCCTGATCGACGACATTGGTCGCTTGGCGCGGCGAAGGGCGTGGGTCATGATTCTGGCGATGGACGACGAGACGTTCGAGGGGACCGAACCCGCCTATGACGCGCCGCCGCGGCTGAGCGACGCCGACGAGCGCCGGCTGCATGCGCGCGCCTTCAACCATTGGGCAACGTTACAGCGTGGGCGCAGCCTGCCGCGACCGGCCGATCTCGATCTGGCGACCTTGGGTGGCTTCGCGCCGAACAGCGTGCTGCTGGCCATTTCGATCCGCGATGGCGCGCCGACCCTGCGATTCGTCGGGCCGCGGCTTCGGGCGCAGGACCGGTTGGCCGCCGATGCGGCGCTCGCCGACGTGCCGCCCGGCTCGCTGGTCGCCCGGCTCGTCGCCCGGGTACCGGAGGTGATCGCCGCCCGCGCGCCGGTGGGGTTCGCCGACGAGTTCGCGGCGTCGCCGGGCAGCGAGCTGCTGTGCCGCGGCGTGCTGATGCCCTTGGCGAGCGACGGCGAGACCATCGACCTCATCCACGGCGTCGTCAGCTGGAAAGAAGTGCTGTCGCCCGAACTGGCTCGCCGCCTCGCCGCCGAGCTGGGCGATGCGGTGGAGGTACGCCGCGCGGGTACGCCGGCGGTCGATCCCTTCGCCTGAGCCCGGCTTGTCATGCAGCGGCCGCATGGCTGCTGCGGGGCTGCCGGCCTTGCCGCGAGTCTGCCAAAATCGCATAAGCGGGCCATGACGCCCGGTAATCGGGCAAATATTTGGGGAGTAGACGCGCATGTCCGCGCACCCGGCGGCCATTGAGCCGCTCGTCAGCCAGTTTTCCGCCGATCCCATCCGCCACCGCCTTGCCGACGCGCTGTTCGGCGGCGCCTTGCCCGACGAGGTCGCCGGCCTCAGTCCCGAAGAAGCCGCGCGCGTCGTCGACTTCGTGGCCGCCGCCGCCGCCGAACGGCCCGCCGGCGAGCCCGTCGTCCGGCTGGAGTCGCTGGAAGGCCAGCCCGGCCGGCGCCGCATGGCGCTCGCCATCGTCAACGACGACATGCCCTTCCTCGTCGATTCGGTGTCGGCGGCGATCGGCGCCGAGAATCTGGCGATCGACCGGCTGCTGCACCCGATCATCGAGGCGCAGCGCGATACCGGCGGAAAGCTGACCGGTATTGCGGCGGGCAGCGAAGGGCCGCGTGAATCGCTGATCTACATGGAGCTGGAGCGCATCGGCGCCCGCGGTCGCGCCGAGCTGATCGAGACGCTGCAAAGCGTTCTCGCCGACGTGCGCGCTGCCGTCGACGACTGGCCCGAGATGCTGGGCGAGCTGCGCCGCGCCGCCACCGCGCTGGCCGCCACTGCGGCGGGCGATGGCGAGGCCGCCGCCTTCCTCGAATGGCTGAGCCAGGACAATTTCACCCTGCTCGGCTTTCACGAGTATCGCTTCGACCAGGCGGCGACCGACGCCAGCTTCGACCCGGTCAGCGAGCGCGGCCTCGGCCTGCTGCGTGGCGACGTCGCGATCTGGAAGGGCGCGCAGGGGTTCGAGAGCATCCCCGACGGCATGCGCCGCTTCTTTGCCGGCGACGAGCCGGTGCTGATTACCAAGGCGTCGATCCTGTCGACCGTCCACCGCCGCGCCTATTTCGACTATGTCGGCGTCAAGCAGTTCGATGCGGCCGGCAAGGTCGTCGGCGAGAAGCGCTTCGTCGGTCTGTTCACCAGCCAGGCCCTGAACGCGCCGCCGCACACCGTGCCGATGATCCGCCGCAAGGTGGAGGCGGTGAACGCCCGCCTGCGCTTCGATGCGCGCAGCCATGCCGGCAAGGCGCTGACCCATGTCCTCGAATCGCTGCCCAAGGACGAGCTGTTCCAGCTCGATGCCGAGCGGCTCGCCGATATCGCGCAGGGGCTGCTGTCGCTGCTCGACCGGCCGCGGCCGAAGCTGTTCGTGCGGCAGGACCCGTTCCAGCGCTTCGTCTCGGCGCTCGTGTTCGTGCCGCGCGATGCCTACACCAGCGGCGTTCGCGAAGCGGTCGGCGACATGCTGGCCAAAGCCTTCAACGGCAAGCTCAGCCGCTATGACGTCGAACTGCGCGCCGAAGGCCTCGCCCGCGTCCACTATATCCTCGCGACGACGCCCGGCAGCGTGCCGGCGATCGACGAGGCGGTGCTCGACGCGCGGTTGACGTCGCTGGTGCGCGGCTGGGGCGACAGCCTCGAAGCGGCGCTCGCCGGGCAGGCCGGCGCCACCCGCGCCGCGCGCCTCGCGCTCAGCCACGGCACCGCCTTCACCGCTGTCTATCAGGCGCAGTTCGGCGCCGACGATGCGGCGACTGACGTGCTGCGCCTGACCACGCTCGAGAACGAGGCCGGCCGCGAGGTCTATTTCTACCGCCGTAGCGACGACGGCGCGCATCAGGTGCGCGTGAAGATCTACCGCCTCGGCCAGATCATCCCGCTGTCGGACGCGGTGCCGGTGCTGGAGAATTTCGGCCTGCGCGTCATCGACGAGTTCGCTTTCGATCTCGCCGGCGGCCGCTTGGGGTGGATTCACGATTTCCTCGTCGAGACGCCCGACCACAGCCCGATCGACCTCGAGGATGCGCGCCTGCGCGTCGAGCCGGCGCTGCGCGCCGTGCTGGTCGCCGAGCAGGAAAACGACGTGTTCAACGCGCTGGTGCTCGGCGTCGGGCTCGATGCCCGCGCGGTGGGCTGGCTGCGCGCCTATTTCCGCTACCTCCGCCAGACCGGCGTCGCTTACGGTCTCGCCACCGTCGTCGATGCGCTACGCCGCTATCCGGACATCGCGCGCGACCTCGTCGCGATGTTCGAGGCGCGCTTCGATCCGGCAACGACGGGCGACCGCGCCGCCGCCGAGCGCAAGGTCAACGTCCGCCTGCAGGCCGCCTTGGCCAATGTGAAGGCGATCGACGACGACCGCATCCTGCGCCTCTATCGCCGCACCATCGAGGCGACGCTGCGCACCAACGCCTTCTTCCCCGGCGGGCCGGAGGCGCTGGCCTTCAAGCTTGAATCGGCGAAGGTGCCGAACCTGCCGCCGCCCGTCCCCTATCGCGAAATCTGGGTGTACAGCCCGCGCATCGAGGGCATCCACCTGCGCGGCGGGCCGATCGCCCGCGGCGGCCTGCGCTGGTCCGACCGGCGCGACGATTTCCGCACCGAGGTGCTGGGGCTGGTGAAGGCGCAGATGGTGAAGAACGCCGTCATCGTGCCGACCGGCGCGAAGGGCGGCTTTTACCCGAAGCAGCTGCCGAGCCCATCCGACCGCGACGCCTGGCTGGCGGAAGGGACCGAGAGCTACCGCGTGTTCATCCGCGCGCTGCTGTCGATTACCGATAATCTCGACGGGGCGACGGTGGTGCCGCCCGAGTTCGTGGTGCGCCACGACGCCGACGATCCCTATCTGGTCGTCGCCGCCGACAAGGGCACCGCGACCTTCTCCGACGTGGCGAACGCCATCTCGGAGGATCAGGGCTTCTGGCTCGGCGACGCCTTCGCCTCCGGCGGCCGTGTCGGTTACGATCACAAGGCGATGGGCATCACCGCCAAGGGCGCGTGGATCTCGGTCCAGCGCCACTTCCGCGAGATGGGCATCGACGTCCAGAAGGACGTGGTGCGCGCCATCGGCGTGGGCGACATGTCGGGCGACGTGTTCGGCAACGGCCTGCTGCTGTCGCGGTCGATAAAGCTGGTGGCGGCGTTTGACCACCGTCACATCTTCCTCGACCCCGATCCCGATCCGGAGACCAGCTATGTCGAGCGCGAGCGCATGTTCGCGCTGCCGCGCTCGTCGTGGGCGGAATATAATCCGGCGCTGATCTCGAAGGGCGGTGGCGTGATTCCGCGCGACCAGAAGTCGATCCCGCTCACGCCAGAAGTGAGGGCGATGTTGGGGCTGGAGGCCGACGAGCTGGCGCCGGCCGAACTGATGCAGGCGATCCTGAAGAGCCAGGCCGACCTCTGCTGGTTCGGCGGCATCGGCACCTATGTGAAGGCGTCGGCCGAGAGCCACGCCGACGTCGGCGACCGCGCCAACGATGCGCAGCGCGTCGATGCCGAGGCAATGCGGGTGAAGGTGATCGGCGAGGGCGCCAACCTCGGCCTCACGCAGGCGGCGCGTATCGCGTTCGCGCGGCGCGGTGGGCGGATCAACACCGACTTCATCGACAATTCGGCGGGCGTCGACTGTTCGGACAACGAGGTCAACATCAAGATCGCGCTCAATCCGGAAGTGGCCGCCGGCCGCTTCGGGCTGGAGCCGCGCAATCAGTTGCTCGAGGCGATGACCGACGATGTGGCCGCGCTCGTGCTGCGCGACAACATCATGCAGACGCAGGCGATCTCGGTCGCCGAGCGCGGCGGCGCTTCTGCGCTGCCGGCCTACATCCGCGTCATCCAGGCGCTGGAGGCGTCGGGCCGGCTCAATCGCGCGGTCGAGGGGCTTCCCGCCGATGATTTGCTGGCGCAGCGCGCGCAGGCGGGTCAGGGCCTGGAGCGTCCCGAGCTCGCGGTGCTGCTGGCCTATGCCAAGATGGCGCTGAAGGAGGCGCTGGTCGCCTCGATCGTCGTCGACGATCCGGTGATGGAAGGCGACCTTCACGCCGCCTTCCCGCCGGTCCTCGTCGAGCGCTTCCGCGACGCGATCGACAACCACCGGCTTCGCCGCGAACTGATCGCCACCAAGCTCGCCAACCAGATCATCAACCGCGGCGGCATCACCCTGCCGTTTGAGCTCGCCGAGGAGATGGGGGCGAGCCTCGCCGACGTCGCCACCGCCTTCGTCGCCGCGCGCGAACTCTTCGAGTTGCGCAAGCTGTGGCGCGCGATCGATGCCACCGACCTGCCGGCGGCGACGCAGATGGAGCTTCATCTGCGTGCGACTGACGGCCTGCGCGTCCAGATGGCCGACCTGTTACGCTCGACCGACACCAAGTCGACGCCGTCGGCGATCATCGAGCGGCTGCGGCCGGGCATCGCGCGCATTGCCGGTCAGCTCGATGGGCTGCTGCGGCCGGAGCCGAAGGCGCAGCTCGACCGTCTCGCGCAGGAACTGCAGCGCGCGGGCGCGCCCGACGACATCGCCGCGCAGCTGCTGCATGTGCAGGGCCTCGACGGTGCGGTCGGCGTCGCGCAGCTCGCCGCCGACATCGGCGCGGGCGAGAATGATGTGGTGCGCGCCTATACGCTGCTCGGCGAACGGCTGGGCCTCGACTGGGCGAAGGGCGTCGCGGCGCAGCTTACCCCGTCGGACCCGTGGGAGCGGCTGCTGGTGGCGGGCCTGGTGCGCGACTTCGAGCAGCTCCGCCTCGACCTCGTCCGCCGCGTCGCTGCTTCGGGCGACCCGGTCAAGGCGACCGAGAGCTGGCTGGAGACCAACCGCGACCGGGCTGATCGCATCGCCTCAACGGTAGCGCGCGCGCGCAGCGGCGCCGGCGTGACGGTGCCGATGCTCGCGCACCTCGGCAGCCAGGCGCGCGCCGTCCTCAGCTAGTCGGCGGCGGCCTCGATGCGGTCCATGTCGTCGTCCGACAGGCCGAAATGGTGGCCGACCTCGTGGACGAGGACGTGCGTCACCAGCGCTTCGAGGCTGTCGCCGCCGTCGGCCCATTCGTCGAGGATCGGGCGGCGGTAGAGGAACACCGTGTCGGGCAGCGCGCCCGACACGTCGACCGACACCGCCACCGAATGCCCCTGGTAGAGGCCGAGGATGTCGAACGGGCTTTCGAGGCCCATGTCGCGGATCACCTCCTCGTCGGGGAAGTCCTCGACGACGAGGCGGACGTTGCCAAGGAACTGGCGGAAGGTGTCGGGCAGGCGCTCGACGGCGGCCTGCGCGAGTGCCTCGATCGCCTCGATCGACGGCGGGAAGGTTTGACCGGATGCCATGGTCCGCGACATAGGCAGCGGATCAATCGCTGCCAAGCTCAGGAGATGGCCCATGGTCGAGAAGCTCACCGCCGCCGAACGCGACCGCCTGCTGCCGACGCTCGACGGCTGGGAGGCGGACGCCGAGCGCGACGGCATCCGCAAAAGCTATCGCTTCGCCGATTTCACGCAGGCCTTCGGCTTCATGGCGCGCGTGGCGCTGCTCGCCGAGAAAGCGGACCATCATCCCGAATGGTTCAACGTCTACAACCGCGTCGACATCCTGCTGACGACGCATGACGCCAATGGGCTGTCGATGCGCGACATCGATTTGGCGAAGGCGATCGATAGCTGAACCCCCTCGCCCGCTTGCGGGAGAGGGAGGGGCCCGCCGCGAAGCGGTGGGAGGGTGAGGGTGTACCGCCCTCGTCGCCTCGCACCCGTCGCCGGTAAGCTCGCTGTCGCTCGCACACCCTCACCTAACCTCTCCCGCAGGCGGGAGAGGGACAAGTAGGGCTAGGCCCTTACCAGCGTACCCGCGCCCTGGCGGGTGAAGATTTCGAGCAGCAGCGCGTGCGGGACGCGGCCGTCGAGGATGACCGCGGCGTCGACCCCGGCGGTCACCGCGGTGACGCAGGTTTCGAGCTTGGGGATCATGCCGCCCGAGATGGTGCCGTCCTCGGTCAGGCCGGCGATATCGGACGGGCGCAGGTCGGTGAGCAGATTCTTCTGCTTGTCGAGCACGCCCGCGACATCAGTCAGCAGAAACAGGCGCGCCGCGCCTACGGCGGCGGCGATGCCGCCCGCCATGGTGTCGGCATTGATATTGTAGGTCTGGCCGTCGCTGCCGACGCCGATCGGCGCGATCACCGGGATGACGTTCTGGCCGGTCATCACGTCGAGGATGCGGCGGTCGATCGTCTCCGGCTCGCCAACGAAGCCGAGGTCGATCTCGCGCTCGATCGCCGAACCGGGGTCGCGAGTGGTGCGCGTCACCTTCCTCGCGGTGACGAGGTGCGCGTCCTTGCCCGAAATGCCGACCGCGGTGCCGCCGGCACGGTTGATCCAGGCGGCAATCTCCTTGTTGATCGCGCCCAGCACCATCTCGGCGACCTCGGCGGTGGCGGCATCGGTGACGCGCAGCCCGTCGACGAACTCCGACTGGATGTTCAGCCGCTTCAGCATCGATCCGATCTGTGGGCCGCCGCCGTGGACGACGATCGGGTTGATGCCGACCGCCTTCAGCAGCACCACATCCTCGGCGAAGTCCTTCGCCAGCTCGGGATCGCCCATCGCATGGCCGCCATATTTCACCACGAAGGTCTGGCCGGCGTATTTCTGCAGATAGGGCAGCGCCTCGACCAAGGTTTCGGTCTTAGCGAGCATCGCGGGAGCGGGGCTGTGATCGTTCATCGTGATCGCGCCTATAGCGGGGTGATGTGGCCCGGGAAAGTCAGGTTGGGGAAAGCCGATGAACGCGGGCTGTTCGGGAACACCGCTGGGCGAGAAGCTCGGCGCGAAGGACGGGCAGCGGACGTGGCGGCTGGACATGCCCGCCAGCGTCGCCGCGGAGATCGATGCCACGCCGCGGTTGCTGAAGAAGGCGGCGAAGGTCGACACCGACATCACCGAGGACGTGATCCGCACGGTGGCGCTGCCGATGGGCTTCGTCGACGTGAAGGTCTGCGCGGTCGATGCGGTGTGGAGCGGGCTGAAGCCTATGATCCGCAAAGAGCTGCGCTAGCGCGTCGGAACCGGCGTCTCGCCCGAATAATCGTAGAAGCCGCGGCCCGACTTGCGGCCGTACCAGCCGGCCTCGACATATTTCACCAGCAGCGGCGCCGGGCGATACTTCGGGTCGCCGAAACCCTCGTGCATCACGCGCATGATCGCCAGCAGCGTGTCGAGCCCGACGAAGTCGGCGAGGGTCAGCGGACCCATCGGATGGTTGGCGCCGAGCTTCAGGCCATTATCGATGTCCTCGACCGAGCCGACGCCCTCGCCCAGCGCGAAGATCGCCTCGTTGAGCATCGGGCAGAGCACGCGGTTGACGATAAACGACGGCGAATCCTGCGCCTCGACGACGGTCTTGCCGATCTTGGCGGCAAAGCCCCGCGCGGCCGCGACGGTCGTGTCGGCGGTGGCGAGGCCGCGGATGATCTCGACGAGCGCCATCAGCGGCACCGGATTGAAGAAATGCAGGCCGAGGAAGCGGTCGGGCCGGTCGGTGGCGGCAGCGAGGCGGGTGATCGAAATCGACGAGGTGTTGGTGGCGAGGATCGTCGCTGGTGCCAGCTTCAGCCTCTCGAAGATCTTCAGCTTCAGCGCCTCGCTCTCGGTCGCCGCTTCGATGACGAAATCCGCGTCGGCGAAGCGGCCGGTGTCCGTGGTGAGCGTGAGGCGTCCGAGCGCCGCCTTCATGTCGGCTTCCGAAAGCGTGCCCTTCGACACCTGCCGCGCCATGTTCTTCTCGATGTTGGCCCGGCCCTTTTCGGCGCGGTCCATGGCCACGTCGGACAGGATGACATCATAGCCGGCCTGCGCCGCGACATGCGCAATGCCGTTGCCCATCAGCCCTGCGCCAATCACGCCGATCGTCTTCATCGCCTTCGCCCCTGCCGTCGTTGCCGCGCCTGACTAGGCGGCGGCGGGCGATCGCTCAAGTGCGCGTCGCCGCGTCCCAGGCGAGCAGCGGCTTTCGCGGCCAGACCAGCATATGCTGTTCGGGCGTGTAGCGGCCCTCCTCGAAGGCCTGCCGTCGCGTCTCCGACTTGGCGAAGGCGAGACTGTCGGCGCCGTCGCGCTGGTAGAAATAGGTGGCGGCGCCGCGAGGGAGGGTCAGTGCGCGGTGAAAGCCGAGGCGCGGCGTCACCGCCGGCAGACCGGGGTCGTAAAGCCAGCCACCGACGAACACGCCCTTCAGCGCCGGTCGCTGCCGCAGCAGATCGGCGATCCGGTGGAAGGTGGCTTCCCAACCCGCCGGGTTGAACTCCTCCAGCTCATAGGCGTGGGTATGAAGGCAGAGATAGGGCCCTGTCCCGCCGGCCAGCAGCCGCGCGGCGCGGATCGCCTGCCCGGCGCCGCCGCGCCAGATCAGCGAGCGGGGCAGATGCGCCTCCGGCTCGATCACCCGCGCGCCGCCCGGCATCAGCCGCTGGGTGGCGAGGCCGAGATCTTTCCACAACAGATCACCCGGCCGGTCGTAGCCGTCCCAGTCGGCCGCCGCGATCTTGGCGAGGATGCGATCATAGGACAGCGCGAAGCGGTCGAGGATCGAGGGCGGATAGCCGCCGGCGGGCTGGCGTGCGGCGAACGCCTCGATCGCGTCGATCATCGCCAGCGCGTGCGCGCCGGCGAAGGCCTCGGGACCGAGGCCGAGCAGGACGCCCTGTGCGATGGCGATGGCGGGTCCGAAGGACTGATAGTGGCTCGGCGGGCGCAGCGCCGCGACCTCGTTCTTGAGCGCCGCGAGCGCTGCCACGCCCTCCGGTGGCACCGCGGCCGTCGCCGCCTTGCGCGCGGCGGTCAGCAGCTTGCGCGCGGGTGCGATCGTCGGTGCGGCCTGGCCCATCGCTCCTGTCTTAGCCATCGATGGTTTCGTGTCGAGCCCGGGCCGGTTAAGGAGCGGAGTATGAAGCAGGCGCTATTGTCGACGGCGAGAGGGGTGGGCCTGTTCGCGCTCGCCCGAAAGGCCAGCGCCTCGAAGCTGCGCATCCTCTGCTACCACGGCCTGTGGACGACGCCCGGCTTCCAGTACGGCAACCGGCTGTTCATGCCGCCCGAACAGTTCGACGCGCGGATGACGCGGCTGAGGCGATCGGGCTATCCGGTGCTCGGGCTCGATATGGCGGTCGCCGCACTCGCCGCCGGCACGCTGCCCGACAATGCGGTGGTGATCACCATCGACGACGGCTGGGCCTCGACCCACACGCACATGCTGCCGACGCTCGAGGCATTGGGCCTGCCGTCGACCGTCTATGTGGCGAGCTGGTACGTCGGGCGCGACCTGCCGGTGATCAACAAGGCGATCGACTATCTCCATGCGCGCACCGGGCGCGATCCCGCCGGGGTGCCGGATCGCATCGCCGCGATCGACGCGCTGCCGCCCGAAGCGCGCGCCGATGCGATGCGGGCGCTGTCGGTCGAGTTCGGCGTGCCGCTCGACTGGTGGGAGACGCGGCAGTTCCACGAGATGACCCCCGCCGAGGTCGGCGACTGCGCTCGGCGCGGCATGGACGTGCAGTTGCACACGCATCGACACCGCGCGGCAGCCGATCTGCTGGCGGGCGAGCTTGAGGAGAATCGCGTGCGGCTGGCCGAATGGACGGGGCTGCCGCCCGGCCATTTCCGTCATTTCTGCTACCCGAGCGGGGAATATGAGGCGGCGGCGGAGCCGGTGCTGGCGGCTTCCGGGGTGCTGTCCGCGACGCTGACCGATCAGGGCACCAATGCGCCGGGGGCGAACCCTTTCCGGCTGCGGCGCTTCCTCGACGGGCGGACGGTGACCGATGCCGAGTTCGACGCCTATCTGTCGGGCGCGCTCGACGTGGTGGATGCAGCGGCGGCGCGGATGCGCCGCCGCTGAGTCCGATTAGAGCTTCGAGGTCATTTCCGGGACGAGGGTGAACAGGTCACCGACGAGGCCGTAGTCGGCGACCTGGAAGATCGGGGCTTCCTCATCCTTGTTGATCGCGACGATGACCTTCGAGTCCTTCATGCCCGCGAGATGCTGGATCGCGCCCGAGATGCCGGCGGCGATGTACAGCTGCGGGGCGACGATCTTGCCGGTCTGGCCGACCTGATAGTCGTTGGGCATGTAGCCGGCGTCGACCGCGGCGCGCGAAGCGCCGACCGCCGCGCCGAGCTTGTCGGCGAGCGGTTCGATGACCGTCTTGAACGCATCGGCCGACCCGAGCGCGCGGCCGCCCGAGACGATGATCTTCGCCGAGGTCAGCTCGGGGCGCTCGCTCTTGGTGAGCTCGGCGCCCGCGAAGGTCGACACGCCCGCGTCGCCGGTGCCCGAGACGTTTTCGATGCTCGCCGAACCGCCGCTGGTGGCGGCCTTGGCGAAGGCGGTGCCGCGAACGGTGATCACCTTCTTCGCGTCGGACGACTTCACCGTCGCGATGGCGTTGCCGGCGTAGATCGGGCGCTCGAAGGTCGAGGCGTCGACGATGCCGACCGCTTCCGAAATCTGCGCGACGTCGAGCTTGGCGGCGACGCGCGGCAGGATGTTCTTGGCGCGGCTGGTGGCGGGCGCCACGACGGCGTCGTAATTCGCCATCAGGCCCTCGATCAGCGGCGCGACATTCTCCGCCAGCGCATGCTCGTAGGCGACATCGTCGGCGAGCAGCACCTTCGACACGCCCGCGACCTTGGCGGCGGCGTCGGCGGCGCCCTGCGCGCCCTTGCCGGCGATGAGGACATGGACATCGCCGCCGAGCTGGCCGGCGGCGGTCACCGCGGCGAGCGTGGCGTCGCCGAGGCTGGCGTTGTCATGATCAGCGAAGACGAGAACGCTCATGCGATGACTCCGGCATTCTTGAGGTTGGAGATCAGCTCGTCGACGGTCTTCACCTTGATGCCCGCCGAACGCTTCGCCGGCTCGGCGACCTTCACCGTGGTGAGGCGCGGCGCGACATCGATGCCATAATCATCGGGCGTCTTGGTGGCGATCGGCTTCGACTTCGCCTTCATGATGTTGGGGAGCGACGCATAACGCGGCTCGTTGAGGCGAAGGTCGGTGGTGACGACGGCCGGCAGCTTCAGGCTGACCGTCTCTAGACCGCCATCGACCTCGCGGGTCACGGTGACCTTGTCGCCCGACGGCTCGACCTTCGAGGCGAAGGTGCCCTGCGCCCAGCCGAGCAGCGCGGCGAGCATCTGGCCGGTCTGGTTCGAATCGTCGTCGATCGCCTGCTTGCCGAGGATGACCAGCTGCGGCGCTTCCTCAGCGGCGATCTTGGCCAGCAGCTTGGCGACGCCCAGCGGCTCGACGGCAACGTCGGTGGTGACGAGGATGCCGCGGTCGGCGCCCATCGCGAGCGCGGTGCGGATCGTCTCCTGCGACTGCTGGACGCCGATCGATACGACCACCACCTCGGTCGCGATGCCCTTTTCCTTCAGGCGCACCGCTTCCTCGACGGCGATCTCGTCGAACGGGTTCATGCTCATCTTGACGTTGGCGAGCTCGACGCCCGACTGGTCGGGCTTCACCCGGACCTTGACGTTATAGTCGACCACCCGCTTGACGGGCACCAGAACCTTCATGCGCTCCCTCCGGGCCGATAATGAATTCGCGGGTTCGTTTGCGTCAGCGGGGAAGGGCAGTCAACCGCGCCGCGCTGCACAAAATGAGGGGGTGAGGTGCGGTTCGCCGCTAGCGGCTGGCCCCGGGCACCCACAGCACGTCGCCGCCGGCGCGCGCATTCACCGCTCGCGCCATGACGAACAGATGGTCGGACAGGCGGTTGAGATAGGCGATCGCCTGCGGGTTGATCGGCTCGCGCTCGGCGGCGGCGACGGCCAGCCGCTCGGCACGGCGGACGATGGTGCGCGACAGGTGCAACGCGGCGGCGGCCGGCGTGCCGGCGGGCAGCACGAACGACTTCAGCGGCTCGAGCGTCGCGTTCATCGCGTCGATCTCCGCCTCCAGCCGCGCCACCTGCGCCGGCACGATGCGCAGCGCCTTCTCGGTGCTGAAGTCGTCGCCCGGCGTCGCGAGATCGGCGCCGAGGTCGAACAAATCGTTCTGGATGACCATGAGCAGCTGGTCATCCTCGGGCCCGCTGTGCAGGCGGACGAGGCCGAGGCTGGCGTTGGCTTCGTCGACCGCCCCGTAAGCCTCGATGCGCAGATCATGCTTGGGGCGGCGTGATCCGTCGACGAGGCCGGTGGTGCCGTCGTCGCCGGTGCGCGTGTAGATCTTGTTGAGCTTGACCATGTCAGTCGCCGCCGCGCGCCAGCAGGAACAGCGCCAGCACGAGCAGAATGGTGAGCAGCTGGAAGGCGACGCGGTAGCTCATCAGCTTGTTCGACTGCTTGCCGCCGATGTCCTTGCCCTGCGCCATGTTGATGATGCCGCGCACCAGCACGACGGCGGTCGTGATCGCGGCGAGCACGATCAGCACGATGATGAACGTATTCATGCACCCTCTCTGTCGGGCGGCTCGCCCGCTGTCATCTGCAAAATGGGGTCTGCGACCCGTGCTTCCAGCCCCGCGATGATCCCGCGCGGGTCGGCGCCGGTGACGCGGAGGTCGGCGATCGTCGCCCCGCGGTCGCGCTTGGCGAGGCGCTTGCCCTCGGCGTCAAGGACCAGCGCGTGGTGATGATAGCGTGGCGTCGGCAGGTCGAGCAGCGCCTGCAGCAAGCGGTGGACATGGGTGGCGGCGAACAGATCTTCGCCGCGGACGATGTCAGTGACGCCCTGCAGCGCGTCGTCGTGGACAACCGCGAGATGATAGCTGGTCGGCGCGTCCTTGCGGGCCAGCACCACGTCGCCGAACAGTTCCGGCGTCGCGGCGATGGTGCCGGCGCGATTGTCGTGCCAGGTGAGCGGGCCGGCGCGGGCAACCGCTGCCGCCATGTCGAGCCGCCACGCATGCGGCTCGGCCGCCATCCGCGCATCGCGTTCAGCGGCCGTCAGATGGCGGCAGGTGCCCGGATAGATCGGCCCGTCGGGCCCGTGCGGGGCATTGCCGCTGGCGGCGATCTCCGCCTCGATCGCTTTGCGCGTGCAGAAACAGGGGTAGGCGAGGCCCATCGCCTTCAACCGGTCGAGCGCGGCGGCATAGTCGGCGAGATGTTCGGACTGGCGGCGTACCGGCCCGTCCCAGTCGAGGCCGAGCCAGACCAGGTCTTCGACGATGCCGTCAACGAATTCGTCGCGGCACCGGCCGGGGTCGATGTCTTCAATGCGCAGCAGAAAGCGTCCGCCGCAGTCGCGTGCAAAGCGAAACGCCTGCCACGCCGACCAGGCATGGCCGAGGTGCAGGCGCCCGGTTGGTGACGGTGCGAAGCGGGTAACGATCACGGCGGCGACTGTGCCGCCGCCGACGCGTCAGGAAAAGGGCTTCAGGCGGCCTTGCGACGACGGCGCAGGCCGACGGCGGCGAGGCCCAGGCCGATCAGGCCGAGCGCGGCCGGCTCGGGCACCGTCGAGATCGGCGCCGGATCCGACGAGAAGCTGCCGGTCGAATCCGCGGTGAACGCGCGCAGGCTGTCCAGCGTCGAGGTCCGGTTGAGGCCGCCACCGCTGATCGACGTCAGCGCGATCGCGAAATCGAGCGCGATGGCGTGATCGAAGGACATGAAGTCCGAGGTGAAGGTCATCACCGAATCGGGCGTCGAGGCGAGCAGCGATCCTGAGGTGCCGTTCTGCGTGCCGGTCAGCATCGCGTTGGTGAAGCTGATGGTCAGCAGGTTGGTGCCGGTACCGTTGCCCGGCCCCTTGGGCGCAGGCGTGGTGCGGGTGAAGGAGATCGTGCCGCTGTCGATCAGCTGGAAGATCGGCTTCGGACCCGGGATATTCATGATGTTGGCGGGCGTGGTGATATTGCCCGACACGTTCATGATCGCGTCCTGCATGCCGAGACCGGCCTCCTGAAGGCCGGGCAGCAGGAAGGAGAAGTTGACCAGCGGGGCACCGATCGTCTGAAACGAGCCGGTCGAGCCGGTACCGTTGGTGACGCGGATCGTGTCGGCGGTGGACTTCTGCTCGAACTGCGCAAAAGTGAACGGCGCGGCGTTCGCCGTCACCGCGCTCAGCATCGCGCCCGCTGCCAGAACCAGAAACCCAAGCTTCACAACGAATTCCCCAACAAGGTCTGGCGTCCCTTAAAGCACCATATGTGCCAACTCAACATTATCGCCGGGAATCAGATGGGTGGCGAGGAATCGGCGCTAAGTGATTCTACACTTTGTCAGATTCTCCGACACTACCTTTTTGACCGTGCGGATCGCTTGACGAGAACTAGATAAAGTAGTGTCATGACTGCGAAACACGATGTGTTGTAAAAAAGCGCGTCGATTATCGGATCTGGACGGCCGCGGGGCCGCCTTGAGTGTGACAGGGCCTGAGGTTCTGCCGGCCGTCCCATCAGCGAGGGGACGGCAAGCGCATGTATCACCCGAATGTTCTGTCCCCGCCCGATGCATGCCCGGCGCTGGTGCTGAACGCCGATTACACGCCGCTTTCCTATTATCCACTTTCGCTTTGGTCGTGGCAGACCGCGGTCAAGGCGGCCTTCCTCGAACGCGTCGACATCGTCGCCGAATATGACCGGGAAATCCGCTCGCCGTCCTTCGCGATGCGGCTGCCTTCGGTCATTGCGTTGCGCCAATATGTGCGGCCGGCGAGCCACCCTGCGTTCACCCGCTTCAACCTGTTCCTGCGCGACCGTTTCAGCTGCCAATATTGCGGCGTTCGCGACGACCTGACCTTCGATCATGTCGTGCCGCGCGCCTATGGCGGCCGCACCACCTGGGAGAATGTCGCCACCGCCTGCGCCCCCTGCAACCTCAGAAAAGGCGGCCGCACGCCGGCCGAGGCGCATATGGCGCTGCGCACCCGGCCGGAACAGCCGTCGACGCATCTGCTGCAGGAGCATGGCCGGGCCTTTCCGCCGCACTATCTGCATGCAACCTGGCGCGATTACCTCTATTGGGATGCCGAACTCGAAGCCTGAGGTTTCTCAATGGCAGATTCGGCTGACGCGGCGCGCGAAGACGTGCGCTATCTCGGACGCTTGCTCGGCGACGCGATCCGGGCCCTCGACGGTCAGCCGGTCTACGAACGTATCGAGGCGATCCGCAAGGCCTCGGTCGCCGTCCATCGCGAGGGCAAGGCGCAGGAAGCGCATCTCGAGCATCATCTCGCCGCGCTGAGCCTCGACGATACGCTGCGCTTCGTGCGCGGCTTCCTGATCTTCTCACTGCTGGCGAACATCGCCGAGGACCGGCATTTGCGCCCCGCCGCCTCCGGCCGCACGCTCGCCGCCGCCATCGACGAGCTGGCCGGGCAGGGTGTCGATCGCGGCGCGGTGGCGGCGCTGCTCGGCGAGGCACTGGTCGCGCCGGTGCTGACCGCGCACCCGACCGAGGTCAGGCGCAAGAGCATCATCGACCGCGAGGCGGCGATCGTGAAAGCGATAGCGGCGCTCGACGTGGCCGAGGATTCCGCCGACCGCGCCGATATCGAGGCGGAGCTGCGCAGCGCCATCGCCATCCTGTGGCAGACGCGCGCGCTGCGCGGCGTGCGGATCGGCGTGCCCGACGAGATCGAGACGGCGCTCTCCTATTTCCGCACCACCTTCCTTCCCGTGCTGCCGCGCCTCTATGCGCGCTGGGAATCCGCGCTCGGCGTCGCCGGGCTGCCGCGCTTCCTCAAGCCCGGCAACTGGATCGGCGGCGACCGCGACGGCAACCCGAACGTCACCGCCGACACTTTACGCCATGCGATGCGCGAGCAGGCGAAGGTGGCGATCGGCCATCATCTCGACGAGTTGCACGAGCTGGGCGGCGAGTTGTCGATCTCCGCCGGTCTCGCGCATGTCTCGGCGGCGCTCGAAGGGCTGGCCGCCGTCTCGCACGACGATTCACCGCAGCGGTCGGACGAGCCCTATCGCCGCGCCATCACCGGCCTCTATGCACGGCTGGCCGCGACCTACGAGAAGCTGATCGGCGACCTGCCGCCGCGCCCCGCCTCCGTCGCCGCCCAGCCCTACGCCGTCGCCGACGACTTCCGCGCCGATCTTCAGACGGTGCGCGCCTCGCTGGCGGCGAACGGCGGCATGGCTGACCGCCGGCTTGACGACCTGATTGCCGCGGTCGACACCTTCGGCTTCCACCTCGCGACGCTCGACCTGCGCCAGAACGCCGACGTGCATCTGCGCGTTGTCGCCGAGCTGCTGAAGGTCGCCGCCGTCGAGGCCGACTATGCGGCGCTCGACGAAGACGCGCGCATCGCGCTGCTGCGCCGCGAGCTTGGCCATGGCCGGTTGCTCGGCAATCCCTTCGCCGACTATTCGGAGGAGACGCAGGGCGAACTCGCCATCCTGAAAGCGGCCGCCGACGCGCATGCCGCCTTCGGCCCGGCCTGCATCACCACCTACATCATCTCGAAGACCAGCGGCGTCTCCAACATGCTGGAGGTCTATCTGCTGCTGAAGGAGGTCGGGCTCTACCGGCCGGGGCAGCCATCGCCGGTGATGTCGGTGCCGCTCTTCGAGACGATCGGCGATCTCGAAGCCGCGCCGGAAGTCATGGAAGCCTATCTGGCGCTGCCGGAGATCAGGCCGCTCGTTGCCGCCCGGGGCGCGCTGCAGGAAGTGATGATCGGCTATTCCGATAGCAACAAGGACGGCGGCTACCTCACGTCCAACTGGTCGCTGCACGAGGGTGCGCTGGCGCTGGTCGAGGTGTTCTCAACGGCCGGCGTGCGGCTGCAGCTGTTCCACGGCCGCGGCGGCGCGGTCGGGCGCGGCGGCGGCTCGGCGTTCGACGCCATCCGCGCGCAGCCGCCGGGCAGCGTGCAGGGTCGCATCCGCATCACCGAACAGGGCGAGGTCATCGCCTCGAAGTTCGGCAACCCGGCAGTCGGCGCCGCCAGCCTCGAGACGATGGCCGCAGCGACGGTGCTGGCGACACTGGGGCCGCCGCCGGTCGCCGACGCCGACCTCGCGCGCTTTCGCGCCGCCTTCGCCGACATCAGCGGCGCGGCGTTCACCGCCTATCGCGGCCTTGTCTACGAGACGCCAGGCTTCAAGGACTTCTTCCGCGCCGCAACCCCGATCGCCGAGATCGCCGATTTGAAGATCGGCTCGCGCCCGGCGTCGCGCACCAAGTCCGACCGGATCGAGGATCTGCGCGCCATCCCCTGGGTGTTCTCCTGGGCGCAGGCGCGGGTGATGCTGCCCGGCTGGTATGGCGCGGGGCAGGCGTTCGCGGGCTGCACCGACCGTGGCCTGCTCGCCGAGATGGTCGCGCGCTGGCCGTTCCTGCAGGCGACGCTCTCCAATCTCGAAATGGTGCTGGCGAAGTCGGACATCGAAGTCGCGGCGCGCTACGCCGAGCTGGTGCCTGACGAGAAGTTGCGCGCGCATGTGTTCGGGCAGATTCGCGACGGCTGGCTGACCACGCGCGACCAGCTGCTGGAGCTGACCGGCCAGTCGACGCTCCTTGAAAAGCAGCCGGCGCTCGCCCGCTCGATCAAGCTGCGGCTGCCCTATATCGAGCCGCTCAACCATCTGCAGATCGAGCTGATCCGCCGCCACCGCGGTGGCGACAGCGACGCCCGCGTCCGCGATGGCATTCACCTCACCATCAACGGCATCGCCGCGGGACTTCGCAACAGCGGCTGACCCTGCTCGCTTTAAGGTTGAGACGCGGCGACCCTCCGCCTAGCCTTCGCGCATGAACCATCCCGCCCTCCTCGCGCTGTTCGCCCTCGCCGCGGCGACGACCGCGCACGCCGCTCCCCGCGCTCGCGACACGGGCATCGTCGTCGGTCTATTCCAGCCGGGTCCGCTGAACGCGATCACCGATGTGGCGGGCGTGACCGTCGGCCATGTCACGCTGAGGAGAGGCCGCGCGCTCAATACCGGCATCACCGCGGTGCTGCCGCACGGCGGAAACTTGTTTCAGGACAAGGTGCCGGCGGGGTTCGCGGTGGCGAACGGGTTCGGGAAGTTCATGGGCAGCACGCAGGTCATCGAGCTCGGCGAGCTGGAGACGCCGGTGATGATGACCAACACCCTGTCGGTGCCCGAGGCCGCGGCCGGCGCGGTGGAGTGGACGCTGGCGCAGCCGGGCAACGAGGAAGTGCGATCGGTCAACGCGGTGGTCGGCGAGACCAACGACGGGTTCCTCAACGACATCCGCGCGCGCCGCGTCGCCAAGGATCATGCCAAGGCCGCCATCGCCACAGCCAAGGGCGGCGCGGTACCCGAAGGCGCGGTCGGCGCCGGCACCGGCACGGTGGCGTTCGGCTTCAAGGGCGGCATCGGCACCGCCTCGCGCAAGCTCACCCCGCAATATGGCGGCTACACCGTCGGCGTGCTGGTGCAGAGCAACTATGGCGGATCGCTGACCATTGCCGGCGTGCCCGTCGACAAGGCGCTGGGCCGCGAATCCTTCTCCGAGACGACGCGCACTTCGGCGGACGGCTCGGTGATCCTCGTCATCGCCACCGACGCGCCGCTGTCCGACCGCAACCTCGCCCGGCTCGCCGACCGCTCGTTCATCGGCATTGGCCGCACCGGCTCGCCGATCAGCAACGGGTCGGGCGACTATGCCGTCGCTTTCTCGACACACCCCGACGTGCGCCGCACCCCGGCGAAGCGATCGGCGCCGGCCGCCGCGACCGAACTGCCCAACGACCTGATGTCGCCGCTCTTCCAGGCGGTGACCGAGGCGGCGGAGGAAGCGGTGCTCAACTCGATGTTCGCCGCCACCCGCACCGAGGGGCATCGCGGCACCATCGAGGCGCTGCCGGTCGACAAGGTGGTGCCGCTGGTCGGAGGCCGCCCGCGCTGACACTGCGACGGCGCAGCGGGTTTACACCTTGGTGAGGCGCTTCCTATACGGAGCGCGGGGCGGGATCGAAGCAGGTGACCGGCCGTCCATGCGTGATTGGTTGAGAGTGCTGGTGATGGGGGTGCAGGCGGCGCTGCTGGCGTTCGCTGCGCCGGCGCTTGCTGCCACCGACCCGTGGCGCGCCTTCGACATTCCGCAATTCGAACATGTGCTGGTGCGCGACGGCCTGCCGCACGGCACCGTCACTTCGATCGTTCAGGACCGGCGCGGCGTCGTCTGGATGGGCACCTTCGGCGGCTTGGTCCGCTATGACGGCTACCGCATGCAGGTGTACCGGCAGGCCGCGCTCGATCCGAAGCAGCTCCCCGACAGCTACGTCCGCGCCATCGCGCCGCTGCCCGACGGCAAGCTGCTGATCGGCACCAACGCCGGCGGCGTGGTGATCTTCGACCCCGCGACGATGCGCTTCGACCGGCTGCCGGTCGGCGACCATGGCAGCGCCCACGCCAAGATCTTCGCGCTCGCGCCCGCGAAGGGCGGCGCCGCCTATTGGATCGCCACCGAAGGCGGGCTCGACCGCATCGACTTGAAGACCCGCCGTATCGCACCGGTCGCCGGCGCACCAGGCGCCGACAAAAGCTTCGACCCGCGCAGCTTCTCGGTGCTCGAGGACAATCGCGGCCACCTCTGGCTCGGCACCAACGCGGGGCTGCTGCTGCGCCGCGCCGGGTCGGCCCGCTTCGAGAAGGTCACCGCCCCCGGCACCGCCGGCGCGATCCTCGCCGACAAGATCTGGGCGCTGCGCCAGGACAGCACCGGGCGCCTGTGGGTCGGCTCGGGCCAGTCGGGGCTGCTCTATCTCGACGCGCAGTTGCGGCCGCAGCTCGTGCCGCAGTTGTCGGGCACCGAGGGGCTGGCGCGGCGACGCACCGTGCGCGACTTCCTCGAAACCGCCAGCGGCGAGATCTGGGCGGCGACCGACGGCGGCGGCGTCGTCACCTGGAACCCGGCGACCGGCGAGGCCGGGCGGATCACCCATGACCCGGCGATGCAGGCGTCGCTGCCCGGCGACATCACCCGCGCGCTGCTGCAGGACCGGTCGGGCAATATCTGGATCGCCACCGAGGTCGGCGCGGCGCGCTACAATCCCGGCGGGCGCGTGGTGATGTCCTTGCTATCGTCGCCGCTTAACCCCGCGACCTTGTCCGATCCCAATGTCCACGCGGTGTGGATCGACCCGCGCCGGCGCATCTGGCTCGGCCTCGGCATGGGCCGCGTCGACATCCTCGACCAGAAGGCCGGCACCATCCGCCGCGTGCGACTGACCGGCGAGCAGGCGGAGCGCGACGTGCAGGCCTTCGCCATCGGCCCCGACGGCAAGGTGTGGGCCGGCTCGCAGGGGGTGGCGCGCATCGATCCGGACAGCTTCGCCGTCACCGGCTCGCTGATCCCCGAGCTCGATTCAAAGCTGGTCCTGTCGATGGCCGCGGATGGCGCCGACATGCTGATCGGCACCTATGACGGGCTGTTCCGCTATTCGACCGGCAGCCGCCAACTGCAGCAATATGTGAACGACCCCGCCGACAAGCGCAGCCTCGCCGGCAATCAGGTGCGCCTGATCACCTCGATGCCCGGCGGCGAAACTTGGTTCTCGACGATTACCGGCATCAGCATCGCGCGCCCCGGGCAGGCGGGCTTCACCAATCTGCGCAACGACCCCGCCGACGCGCGCAGCCTGCCGCAGGATTATTCGGGGTCGATTGTGCGCGATGCCAAGGGCCGCTGGTGGTTCGGCACCTTCGGCGGGCTCGGCCGGCTCGACAGCCTGTCGGCGCCCTACCGCTTCCGCCGCGTCGTCGCGGGGCTCGCCAGCGAAAAGGTCAACGCCGTCCTGACCGAGGGCGAGCGGGTGTGGGCGAGCACCTCGGACGGCGTGGCGCTGGTCGACGGCAACACCTTGCAGGTCCGCAACCTCGGCCCGCGCGAAGGCCTGCGCATCGACAGCTACATCCACCGCTCCGCCGCCCGCGCCCCTGACGGCGCGCTGATGTTCGGCGGCCTCGGCGGGCTGACCGTCATCGATCCCGCCGCTGCGAAGCCGCCGACCGACAAGCCGGTCATCGCCATCACCAACCTCGTCGTCGACGGCGTCGAGCAGCCCTTCGCCGGCCTGCCCCGTCCCGGCGACGATCTCGAGCTGGCGGCCACGCGCAAGGGCTTCCGCGCCGATTTCGCGCTGCTCGATTATCGCGCGCCGGCGGCCACCCGCTATTCCTACCGCCTCGACGGGTTCGACGACGATTGGGTGCGCGTCCCCTTCGGCACGCCGCCCGCCGCTGCCTACACCAACCTGCCGGCCGGCCGTTACACGCTCCGCCTGCGCGCCGAGGTCGGTGGGCTGTTTCCGCGCGCGATCGAGACGACGGCCGCGATTGCGGTCGAGCCGCGCTGGTACGAAACCGCCTGGGCGCGCATCGCGGCGCTGCTGCTGGCCATGGCCGCCATCGCCGCGATCGTGCTGCTGCGCACCCGCATGCTCCAGCACCGCGCCGCCCGGCTCGAGGCGCTGGTCGGCGAGCGGACGCAGGCGCTGCGTGACGCCAACGATCGGCTGGAAGCGCTCGCCGGCACCGATCCCCTGACCGGCATCGCCAACCGCCGCCGCTTCCTCGAAACCGCCGCCGCCGAATTCGAGCGAGCGCGCCACCTCGGCCACCCGGTCAGCCTGATCATCGTCGACCTCGATCATTTCAAATCGGTCAACGACACCTACGGTCACGGCGTCGGCGATACCGTGCTGCGCCGCGCTGCCGAGGAAGCGGTGCGCGCCTGCCGGTCGAGCGACCTCGTCGCGCGCTTCGGCGGCGAGGAGCTGGTGGTGCTGCTCCCCGAAACCGACGCCGACGGCGCCCTGCGCGCCGCCGACACCCTGCGCCGCGCCATCGGCGTGCCGACCGAACTCGACGGCCGGCGCATCGCCATCACCGCCAGCGCCGGCGTCGCCGAATGGCGGGCGCCCGACGAGAGCATCCCGTCGCTGCTCGACCGCGCCGACCGCGCGCTCTACGCGGCGAAACGCGCCGGCCGCGACCGCACCTTGCTGGCGAGCGACGCGCTGGAGGCGCGCCGCGCCGGCGACGCCGCGTAACCCTCGGGCGCAACCGCTTGGTAACGTCCAACTTGTCATTGTCGCGCCGGCCCGGTCTGATGGGCCTGAGTTCAGGCGTTGCAGGGTAGGGCAATGACAGCAGGGAAAGCGGTAGCGGCCGTCGACCTCAACAACGTGATATTGGCCGCGGCTTCTTCGGAAGCCGAGCGGGCCAGCACCAGGGGGATCATCCTCGCGGTCGGCACCCATGAGCCTCCCAAAGAGCTTCGACCTTACCTTCGGGCCGAATGATACCGTCTTGGGCGCCTGCGAGAATCTTGCGATCGGAGAAGCCCAAATCGGAAATCAGGTGCGGCGCGCCCTCAAAGGACCAGACGTCATGGAGCGCCACTGCGACTGGCCATTGTGCAAGCCGTGCGGCCTCGGCATCGCTAACAAAGGTGGCCGTATCACCAAAGAGCGCGGAAACGCGAGCGAAGTTCAGTACCCGCCCGCCCAGATCGCCGCGCACGCCGGAACCACCGCCAATGAATATGGCATAGGGCTTTTCTGCCGCCTTCTTGGCCGCCCCTTTTGCGACAGCATAGTAAGCGGAACTCCCGCGCTCGCCGCGCCCGCCAAAGCAAATCATGTGAGAGCTGAGCGGCCCAAATACCGCTTTCACGCCCATAACGCTGGCCGGCGTCGACACTACATCGCAAAAGCGAGCAGATAATGCCGGAAGGACGTCATCCATAAATGACGCCGGAAATGCCACCACGCTCTATTCGGCTTCGCGACCGATAGCGAAGCAGGAATGGTGCCCAGGAAAGGACTCGAACCTTCACGCCGTTACCGGCACTAGCACCTGAAGCTAGCGCGTCTACCAATTCCGCCACCTGGGCACGGGGTCGGCCTGCCCGGATGGGGCAGGGGAGGCCGCGACGTAAGGCCCTCGCGCGTGGTTGTCAACGGCGTGCAATAGCGCCATGAGAGCCGCACGATTTCCCCAAGGGTTGCAGATAGCATGGCCAAGTTGATCACCATCGTCGGCGGCGCCGGCTTCATCGGTCGCTATGTGGTGCAGGAGCTGGCGAAGCGCGGCATCCGGCTGCGCGTCGTCGTGTCCGACGTTCACCAAGCGTCCTATCTGAAGCCGCTCGGCGGCGTCGGCCAGGTGGCGCTGTTCGCCGGCGACATCCGCGACAAGGCGATGATGCACGCCGCCTGCCACGAGGCCGACGGCGTCATCAACCTCGTCGGGATCCTGACCGAGGGCGCCGCCAGCTTCGACGACATCCATGTCATGGGCGCGCGCAACGTCGCGGAAGCCGCGAAGGCCGCCGGCGCCCGCGCGCTGGTCCATGTCTCGGCGATCGGCGCCAACGCCGAATCGGAAAGCGACTACGCGCGCAGCAAGGGCGAGGGCGAGGCCGCGGTGCGCGCCGCCTTCCCGCAGGCGACCATCCTGCGCCCGTCGATTCTGTTCGGCCCCGAGGACCAGTTCATCAACCGCTTCGCCGCGCTGATCCGCGGGCTGCCGTTCGCGATGCCGGTCGTCGCGCCCAACACCCGCTTTCAGCCGGTGCATGTGCTCGACGTGGCGCGCGCCATCGTCGCTTCGGTCGAGGCGCCGGAAAGCTTCGGCGGCAAGATCTTCGAACTCGGTGGGCCCAAGAGCTGGTCGATGCGCGAGCTGCTGACCTGGATTTCCGCGCAAACCTATTATGAGAAGCCGCTGGTCGATGTGCCCGACGGCATAGCGGCAAAGCTCGCCGCGTTCACCGGCTGGCTGCCGGGCGCGCCGCTGACCAGCGACCAGTGGAAGATGCTTCAGCACGACAATGTCGTCGCCGAGGGCGCGGCGGGGCTAGAGGCGTTCGGCATCCGTCCGGCGCCGCTCGAGGCGATCGCACCGGCCTATCTGGTGCGCTACCGCAAGCAAGGCCGCTTCAATCCCGGCCAGAACGCCACGCAGGACCCGCAGCTCTACTGACTCTGCCGGTGAGTTGCTGACCGCGGTGAGGGGTTGTTGCCCTGCCGGTTACACTTCGCATCGCCCACATAGTACCAAATCGGAACATAATATCTGGTCTCAAACGCTGAGAACGTTTCGCAACTAGCGTTTCCGTCGAGATATAGTACCAGGCCGGTCATTTCATGTCGGTTTTCGCGTGACTCACCGACACCGCCGCTTATATGCCTGCGCAATCTTTACGGGATTGTGCCATGGCAAACGACACAATGTTGCGCTTTACGAAGGTCGATCAGGCCTACCCGCCCAAGCGGGAAGCGGAGGCGCGCGCCAGCGACTTCCTCGAAATCGCGCGCCCCTACATTCTGGCGAAAGCCGAAGAACAGGCCTCGCGCTGCTCGCAATGCGGCGTGCCCTTCTGCCAGGTCCACTGCCCGCTCCATAACCACATTCCGGACTGGCTTCGCCTGACCGCCGAGGGGCGACTGCAGGAGGCGTACGAACTCTCCAACAGCACCTCGACGATGCCCGAGATCTGCGGCCGCATCTGCCCGCAGGATCGCCTCTGCGAAGGCAATTGCGTCATCGAGCAGTCGGGCCACGGCGCCGTCACCATCGGCTCGGTCGAAAAGTTCATCACCGATACCGCCTGGGCCGAAGGCTGGGTGCGGCCGATCGAGGTGCTCGCCGACCGCGGCGGCCAGTCGGTCGGCATCATCGGCGCCGGCCCCGCTGGCCTCACCGCCGCCGAGCTGCTGCGCGTAAAGGGCTATGAGGTCCATATCTACGACCGGCACGATCGCGCCGGCGGCCTGCTAACCTACGGCATCCCCGGCTTCAAGCTCGAAAAGGAAGTCGTCGGCCGTCGCGTCGAGCGGCTCGCAGAGGGCGGCATCCATTTACACGCCGACTTCGAGGTCGGCCGCGACGCGACGCTCGCCGAGCTTCGCCAGCGCCACGACGCTTTGCTGGTCGCGACCGGCGTCTACAAGGCGCGCGACATCGGCGCGCCGGGCGTCGGCCTCAAGGGCATCGTCCCCGCGCTCGCCTATCTGACCGCGTCGAACCGCAAGGGCTTCGGCGACGCCGTCCCCGCTTATGACGACGGCACGCTCAACGCCGAGGGCAAGCGCGTGGTAGTAATCGGCGGCGGCGACACCGCGATGGACTGCGTCCGCACCGCCGTCCGCCAGGGCGCCCGCGAGGTCACCTGCCTCTACCGCCGCGACCGCGCCAACATGCCGGGATCGCGCACCGAGGTCCGCCACGCCGAGGAGGAAGGCGTCACCTTCGAATGGCTATCGGCACCCGAGGCCTTCGACGGCGACGCTAGCGTCACCGCCGTCCGCGCGCACCGCATGCGCCTCGGCAGCCCCGACGCGAGCGGCCGCCGCGCGCCGGAGGCGGAGCCGGGCTCGAGCTTCCGCATCGAGGCCGACCTCGCGATCATGGCGCTCGGTTTCGATCCCGAGGAGCTGCCGGCAATGTTCGGCGCGCCCGAGCTCGGCGTCACCCGCTGGGGCACGCTGCGCGTCGACCACAAGACGATGCAGACCAGCGTCGACGGGGTGTTCGCCGCCGGCGACGTCGTCCGCGGCGCCAGCCTCGTCGTCTGGGCGATCCGCGACGGTCGCGACGTCGCCGAGGCGATGCACCAATATCTGAAGGTAAAGGCCCCGGCGAAGCCGCGGGCGGAGGCGGCCTGATGCGGATCGCCGGCCTTCACCGCGCCATTGTTGCCACGCTGCTGCTGGTCGCGGCGCCGGCTATCGCGGCGCCCAGTGCCGAGGCGCTCGCCGCGGCCCGCGAACTGGTCGCGCTCAGCGACACGCGCAGCCAGTTGCAGCAAGGCATGCAGCAAACCTTCGCCGACATGCGGTCGGGCAAGGCGCTCGGCGCCTATATCGACCAGAACCCGCAGATGCGGTTGCAGCGGTCGCGCAATCCCGCCGCCTGGGATGCCGCGCTGGCGCGGTTGGGGGGCAAGCAGGCGACGCAGCTCGAGATCCTCATGACCGAGCTGGTCCCGCTGATCGAGGAGCGATCGGTCGAGACCTATGCGAAGCATTTCAGTGTCGATGAGCTCCGTCAGCTCATCGCCTTCCACCGCTCGCCGCTCGGCAAGCTGGTGCTGGAGAAGGTGCCGGCGGTGATGGCTGATTCGATGGCGCTCATGCAGACCGAAATGCCGCGCCGGATGAAGTCGATGATGGAAGCGCTCGCGCCCGAGATCGAGCGCGAGCTGAAGCCGCTGCTGGCGAAGTAGGTCCCTGCCGATGATCAACACCGAATTCGAGCGCGAGCGGCTGGCCCGCGAGGGCATGTACCGGCCGGAATATGAGGGCGATGCCTGCGGCGTCGGCCTCGTCGCCGCGACCGACGGCAAGGCGTCGCGCCGGGTCGTGTCGGCGGCGATCGACGCGCTGAAGGCGGTGTGGCACCGCGGCGCGGTCGATGCCGACGGCAAGACCGGCGATGGCGCCGGCCTGCACGTCGACATCCCTGTCGGCTTCTTCCACGAACATATCGACCGCGCCGGCCACAAGCCGAAGCCCAACCTGCTCGCCGTCGGCCAGGTGTTCCTGCCGCGCACCGACCTCGCCGCGCAGGAGGCCTGCCGCAGCATCGTCGAGAGCGAGATCATCGGCTTCGGCTATTCGATCTACGGCTGGCGGCAGGTCCCCGTCGACACCTCGGTGATCGGCGAGAAGGCGATGCTGACGCGCCCCGAGATCGAGCAGATCATGATCGCCGGGCCGCTGCCCGACGGCGGCGCGGCGCAGGACAAGTTCGAAAAGGAACTGTTCCTCATCCGCCGCCGCATCGAAAAGGCAGTGATCGCCGCACAAATCAACGGCTTCTACATCTGCTCGCTGTCGAGCCGCTCGGTCATCTACAAGGGGCTGTTCCTCGCCGAGAGCCTCGCGGTCTTCTACCCGGACCTCAACGACGAGCGCTTCATCTCGCGCGTCGCCATCTACCATCAACGCTATTCGACAAACACCTTCCCGCAATGGTGGCTGGCGCAGCCGTTCCGCTGCCTCGCGCACAACGGCGAGATCAACACGATCCGCGGCAACACCAACTGGATGAAGAGCCACGAGATCAAGATGGCGGCGCTGTCGTTCGGCGAGCACAGCGAAGACATCAAGCCGCTGATCCCCGCCGGCGCGTCGGACACCGCCGCGCTCGATGCAGTATTCGAAGCGATCGTGCGCTCGGGCCGCGACGCGCCGACGGCGAAGCTGATGCTCGTCCCCGAGGCGTGGAACCACGACACCAGCATGCCCGACGCGCACCGCGCGATGTACGCCTTCTTCGCCAGCGTGATGGAGCCGTGGGACGGCCCCGCCGCGCTCGCGATGACCGACGGCCGCTGGGCGGTCGCCGGGCTCGACCGCAACGCGCTGCGCCCGATGCGCTACACGCTGACCAACGACAATCTGCTCATCGTCGGCTCGGAAGCCGGCATGGTGGTGGTGCCCGAGGGGACGGTGACGAAGAAGGGCCGCCTCGGGCCGGGGCAGATGATCGCCGTCGATCTCGACGCCGGCCGTTTCTACGACGACCGCGCGGTGAAGGACCGTATCGCCGCCGAGCAGCCCTATGCCGACTGGGTCGAAGGCTTCCGGACCTTCGCCGACATCCCCGGCCATGATGCGCCCGAGCCGGCGAGCGCCTACACGCGCGACGAGCTGCGCCGCCGCCAGGTCGCCGCCGGCCTGACCATGGAGGACATGGAGCTGCTGCTGGCGCCGATGGTCGAGGACGCCAAGGAGGCGATCGGATCGATGGGCGACGACGCGCCGCTGGCCGTCATCTCCGACAACGCCCGCTGCCTCAGCCATTTCTTCCGGCAGAATTTCAGCCAGGTCACCAATCCGCCGATCGACAGCTTGCGCGAAACGCGGGTGATGAGCCTCAAGACCCGCTTCGGCAATTTCGCCAACATCCTCGACCGCGACGCGCGGCAACAGGGCGTGATGGTGCTCGATTCGCCGGTGCTGACCAACCGCGACTGGCAGCGGCTGCTCGACCAGTTCGGCCCGCAGGCGGCGGTCATCGACTGCACCTTCGACATCGCCGGCGGCCCCGAGGCGCTGCGCGAGGCCATCACCCGCATCCGCACCGAGGCGGAACATGCGGTGCGGTCGGGTCAGGGCCAGCTGTTTCTGACCGACGAGCGGGTCAGCGCCGACCGCGCCGGCATCACCATGATCCTCGCCGCCGCGGGCGTGCACACCCACCTGGTGCGCAAGGGGCTGCGCAGCTTCGCCAGCATCAACATCCGCTCATCCGAATGCCTCGACACCCATTATTTCGCGGTGCTGATCGGCGTCGGCGCGACAACGGTGAACGCCTATCTGACGCAGGAGGCGATCGCCGACCGCCACGCGCGCGGCCTGTTCGGCGATCTCTCGATCGACGCCTGCGTCGCGCGCTACCGCAAGGCGGTCGACGACGGCCTGCTCAAGATCATGTCGAAGATGGGCATCGCGGTGATCTCCTCCTACCGCGGCGGCTATAATTTCGAGGCGGTGGGCCTCAGCCGCGCGCTGGTCGCCGACTTCTTCCCCGGCATGCCCGCGAAGATTTCCGGCGAGGGCTTCGCGTCGCTGCATCTGAACGCGATGATGCGCCACGAAAAGGCGTTCGACACCGCCGCGCTGGCGCTGCCGATCGGCGGCCTCTACCGCTACCGCGCGGGCAGCGAGACGCACGCCTATCAGGCGAACCTCATCCACCTGCTCCAGACCGCCGTCGCCAACGACAGCTATTCGCAGTACCTGCAGTTCAGCCGCGGCACCCGCGACCTGCCGCCGGTCTATCTGCGCGACCTGCTTGAGCTGAACTACCCCGACAAGCCGATCCCGGCCGAGGAGGTCGAATCGATCTCCGAAATCCGCAAGCGCTTCGTCACGCCGGGCATGTCCTTGGGCGCGCTCAGCCCCGAGGCGCATGAGACGCTCGCCATCGCGATGAACCGCATCGGCGCGAAGGCGGTGTCGGGCGAGGGCGGCGAGGATTCGGTGCGCTTCTCGCCCTACGCCAACGGCGACAACGCCAATTCGACGATCAAGCAGATCGCGAGCGGGCGCTTCGGCGTCACCGCCGAATATCTGAACGCCTGCGAGGAGGTCGAGATCAAGGTGGCGCAGGGCGCCAAGCCCGGCGAGGGCGGGCAATTGCCCGGCTTCAAGGTCACCGAGATGATCGCGCGGCTGCGGCATTCGACGCCGGGCGTGACGCTGATCTCACCGCCGCCGCACCACGACATCTATTCGATCGAGGATCTGGCGCAGCTCATCTACGATCTGAAGCAGATCAACCCGCGCGCCCGCGTCTGCGTGAAGCTGGTCTCCTCGGCGGGCATCGGCACCGTCGCGGCGGGCGTCGCCAAGGCCCACGCCGACGTCATCCTCGTCGCCGGCCATGTCGGCGGCACCGGCGCCTCGCCGCAGACCTCGATCAAATATGCCGGCACGCCGTGGGAGATGGGGCTGACCGAGGTCAACCAGGTGCTGACGCTCAACGGGCTTCGGCATCGGGTGAAGCTGCGCACTGATGGCGGCCTCAAGACCGGCCGTGACATCGTCGTCGCCGCCATCCTCGGCGCCGAGGAGTTCGGCATCGGCACGCTGAGCCTCGTCGCGATGGGCTGCATCATGGTGCGGCAATGCCATTCGAACACCTGCCCGGTCGGCGTCTGCACGCAGGACGATGCGCTGCGCGAGAAGTTCACCGGCACGCCCGAGAAGGTCATTAACCTGATGAGCTTCATCGCCGAGGAGGTGCGCGACATCCTCGCCAAGCTCGGCGTGAAAAGCCTTGACGAGGTGATCGGCCGCACCGAGCTGCTGCGTCAGGTCAGCCGCGGCGCCGAGCATCTCGACGACCTCGACCTCAACCCGATCCTCGCCAAGGTCGACGCGCCCGATCACATGCGGCGCTTCGCGATCGATACCCATCGCAACGAGGTGCCCGACAGCCTCGACGCCGAGATGCTGCGCGACGCGCAGCCGGTGTTCGAGCGCGGCGAGAAGATGCAGCTCGCCTACACGGTGCGGAACACCCACCGCGCCGTCGGCACCCGCCTGTCGTCGGAAATCACCCGCAAGTACGGGATGAAGGGGCTCGCCCCAGGCCATGTCGAGGTACGGCTGCGCGGCTCGGCCGGCCAGTCACTCGGCGCCTTCGCGGTGCAGGGGCTCAAGCTCCAGGTGTTCGGCGATTCGAACGACTATGTCGGCAAGGGTCTGTCCGGCGCGACCATCGTCGTTCGCCCGCTCGTCTCGTCGCCGCTGCGCGAGGCGAGCCAGGAGAACACCATCATCGGCAACACCGTGCTCTACGGCGCGACCTCCGGCGAGCTGTTCGCCGCGGGCCAGGCCGGCGAGCGCTTCGCGGTGCGCAACTCGGGCGCGACGGCGGTGATCGAGGGCTGCGGCGCCAACGGCTGCGAATATATGACCAACGGCACCGCGGTCATCCTGGGCAGCGTCGGCGACAATTTCGGCGCGGGCATGACCGGCGGCATGGCGTTCATCTACGATGCTGCCGGCGACTTCGAGCGGCGGGTGAACCCCGACAGCGTCACTTGGCAGCGGCTGGGCGCGGCGCATTGGGAGGACAAGCTCCGCGGCCTCATCGCCCGCCACGTCGGCGAGACCGATTCGAAATGGGCGGCCGAAATCCTGTCCGACTGGGATCGCACCCGTGACCATTTCTGGCAGGTCTGCCCGAAGGAAATGCTGACCCGGCTGAAGGAGCCGCTAGTCGATCCGGTGGCGGTGGCGGCGGAGTAGCCACCGCCCGTCATCCCCGCGAAGGCGGGGACCCAGTCCACAACGAGAACGTGCCAGCTTCGCTGGCGCATTTTGCTTGGGCTGGATCCCCGCCTTCGCGGGGATGACGATGGAGGGTGAGGCGAGTATCCTCTCTCCCCATGTCGCTCGCCGCCCTCGAAACCCGCCTGCGCGCCGCCGCGCTCGCCTACCCGGAGACCCATGAGGATCATCCGTGGGGCGAGAGCGCGTTCAAGGTGCGCGGCAAGGTCTTCCTGTTCCTGTTCAGGAACGACGAGGGCATCAGTTTCTCGATGAAGCTGCCCGCCAGCCGCGAGTTCGCGCTGATCTGGGACTTCACCGCGCCGACCGGCTACGGCCTCGGCAAGAGCGGCTGGATCACCTGCAAACTGGACGCGAAGACCGAGGTCGATCCCGACCTGCTTCTCGGCTGGCTCGACGAGAGCTACCGCACGGTGGCGCCAAAGAAACTGGTTGCAACGCTTCCGAGCAGTTAGCGACCATTGCCCCGTGACTCGCGCGCGCTATGGTGCGCTCGATCATGTGGCAGCTTTATCAATACACGCTCTGTCCCTTCTCGCGGAAAGTGCGCTTCGCGCTCGCCGAGAAGGCGATCCCGCACGAGCTGCTGCGCGAGCTGCCGTGGGACCGGCGCGACGAGTTCACCGACATGAACCCGGCCGGGCAGACGCCCGTGCTGGCCGCGCCGAACAACACCACGGTGCTGATCGACTCCTCGGCGATCTGCGAATATTTCGAGGAGACGGTCGAGCGCACGCCGCTGTTGGGCGCCGGGCCGATCGACCGCGCCGAGACGCGGCGGCTCGTCTCGTGGTTCGACCAGAAATTCTATGCCGAGGTCGGCGTGCTGCTGCTGCAGGAGCGCATGTACAAGCGGCTGGTCCACCGCGCTTCGCCCGATGCTACCCTGCTGCGGCAGGCTGGCCGCAACGTCGAGGTCCATCTCGACTATATCGAATATCTGCTCGATCATCGCCGCTGGCTCGGTGGCCCGACCTTCGGGCTCGCCGACATCTGCGCCGCCGCGCATATCTCGGTCGCGGACTATCTGAACGGCGTCGACTGGACCGGCCATGCCGAGGCCAAGCAATGGTATTCGGCGATCAAGTCGCGGCCGACCTTCCGCCCGCTGCTCGCCGAGCGGATGGAGGGCCTCGCGCCGCCGGCGCACTACGACAAGCTGGACTTCTGACGCCGCCAGAGTTCGAGCGGGGTCGGCGCCGGCCCTGAGTTGAGCACGCCGCTGCGGAACAGCCGCGCCGCGAACCAGATCACCACCCCCGCCGCCAGCAACTGCCACAGGATCGCCAGCGCATGCACGCCGAGCCCCGGCTCGGCCGCGGCGCGCACCGCCATCATGTAGGGCGACGACGGCGGGAACCACGCCATCACGCTCGCCCAGCCGCCGTCGAGATTGTCGGCGCCCGAGATCACGCCGATCAGCACCACCATCTGAACGATCGTCACCGGCATCGACAGCGACTGCACTTCGCGGATCGACGAGCAGAGCGAACCGATGCCGAGATAGATGGCGCCGTAGAGCAGATAGGCGGTAACGAGGTATGCCACGCACAGCGCCAGATAGATCGGCCAGCCGACCGCCGGCGTCGGCACCAGCGCCGCCGGCACCTGCGTGACGATCCACGCCGCACCCATCCCGGCGATCGACCCCCACAGCAGCACGCCGATTGCCGACACCGCGAGCATCGCCAAGAGCTTGCCCGCGAAGATCGCCGGCACCGGCACGCTCGCCACCAGCACCTCGATGACTTTGTTCGCCTTCTCCTCGACCATGTTGGACAGCAGCACGCCCGCGAGCAGGCCGATCAGCATGAAGATGATGACGGCGCCCGCCTGGCCGATCGCCGCCCGCGAATCGCGGTCGCCGTGCGCCAGGCCGGCCGGCGCCGCCTCCACCGTCAGCGGCCGCCGTACTTCGCGCGCCTGAGCCAGCCGCCCGTCGAGCCTGCCCGCCGCCAGCACTCGCGCCTCGCGGGCGTCGTTGACCAGCCGCGCCACCGCATCGACATCGGGGTCGGCGCCCGGCGCCAGCAGCAGCCGCTCGCCCTTGGCATCCAGCCGCAGGACGGCATCGAAGCGGCGCGAGGCGTCGGCATCGCGGTCGCGGCGCATCAGCCGTTCGGCCTGCACATCCGGGTCGCCGGCCCCCGCCACGAACACCAGCGCCGGTGGCTGCCAGCGCATCGGCAGCGGCGCGCCCAGCTCGCCGAGGTCGAGGTCGGTGCGGTCGCGCAGCGCCTCCAGCGCGCCGGGCTTCGCCAGCTCGGCGACCTTCGCCGTCGGCAGGTCCTCGGGCAGCACCGCCAGCTCGGCGGGCAGCGGCTGGCCCGCGTGCACCGCCCGGTGCCGGTCGCGCAGCCCGGCATAGGTGGCCCGCGTCTTCGCCGCCTCGACACTGCGCTCCAGCCACGGCTGCAGCCCGCTGCCCACCTCGATCACCGCGATGCTGCGCGGCGCGCGCGTCCCACCCGCCGACAGGGTCGCGGCGACGAGGCCGATGGCGAGGCCGATCAGCGGCATCAGCAGCCAAACGAGGAAGCCGCGGGTGAACACGGTGGCGAGGAAGTCGCGCCGGGCGATGGTGAAGATGGCGCCGATCATTTGGCGTCCTCATCGGCGACGATCGCCATGAACGCGTCGTGCAATCTCGGCCGCTCGACATGTAGGTCGCGCACACCAGCGCCGGCATCGAGCACGCCGCGCAGCACCGGTTCGAGGCCCGCTTTGGGCAGGTCGAAGCGATAGCTGCCCGCGCCGTCGTCGCCGAAGCCCGGCGGCAGCAAGACCGCAGCATCGGCGAGCGGCCGCTCGACCGCCAGCGACACCCGCGTCGGCAAAGTCCGCCGCGCCACGTCGACCGATCCAGTGAAGCGCGTTCGCCCATGCGCGATGATCACCAGCTCGTCGCAGAGCCGTTCGGCATGCGCCATCACATGCGTCGAGAACAGGATCGTCGCCCCGCGCGCCCGCTCGGCGCGGATCAGCTGCTCGAGCGCCTCCTGATTGACCGGGTCGAGCCCCGAGAAGGGCTCGTCGAGCACCACCAGATCGGGCTGGTGCACGATGGTGGCGAGCAGCTGCACCTTCTGCGCCATGCCCTTCGACAGCGTGCGGATCTTGGACTTGGTGTGTGCGCCGAGCCCGTTGGCGGTCAGCAGTTCATCGGCGCGCCGCCGCCCTTCCGCCCACGGCAGCCCGCGCAGCGCCCCCATGTAGGCGATCGCCTCGCGCGCGCTCATCGCCGGGTAGAGGCCACGCTCCTCGGGCAGATAGCCGACGCGGTGCGCCGACCGGAGCGGCCGATCCTCGCCGAGCAAGGTCCGCTCGCCGCCATCGGGTTCGAGGATGCCGAGCAGCATGCGCAGCGTCGTGGTCTTGCCGGCGCCGTTCTGGCCGAGGAAGCCGAAGATCGCGCCTTTGGGTACCGTCAGGTCGACGCCGTCGACCACGGGCCGGTCGCCGAAGCGCTTCACCAACCCCCGAGCCTCGACCGCTGCGTCCATGCATCCCCGCGCTACCAACCGTGCATTCATGCTAGAGGGCGCGAAGCATGACCGCCAACGATGAATTGCGCGACCGGCTGAAGGCCGAGGCCGAGGCACTGGGCTTTGCCGCCTTCGGCATCGCCCGCGCCGACGCGGCACCGCGCGCCGGCGAGCGGCTGCGGCAATGGCTCGACGAGGGCTGCCACGGCGACATGCTGTGGATGGCGGAGACGGCGGCACGGCGGTCGTCGCCGCAGGGGCTGTGGCCCGAGGTCCGCTCGGTGGTGATGCTCGGCCTGCCCTACACGCCAAGCGTCGACCCGTTCCGTCACGCCGACCGGCCCGACCTCGGCACCATTTCGGTCTATGCGCTAGGGCAGGACTACCACGACCTGATCAAGCGGCGGCTGAAGCAGCTCGCCGGCTGGCTGGTCACCCACGCCGGCGGTGACGTGAAAGTGTTCGTCGATACCGCGCCGGTGCTCGAAAAGCCGCTGGCGGAGGCCGCCGGCCTCGGCTGGCAGGGCAAGCACACCAACCTCGTCAGCCGCGATCATGGCTCGTGGCTGTTCCTCGGCGCCATCTACACGACCTTGGAGCTGCCGATCGAGGACGCGCCGAAGCTACCGAGCTGCGGCACCTGCGACGCCTGCCAGACCGCCTGCCCGACCGACGCCTTTCCGGCGCCCTATCGGCTCGATGCGCGGCGCTGCATTTCCTACCTGACCATCGAGAACAAGGGGCCGATCCCGCACGAGTTCCGCCGCGCCATCGGCAACCGCATCTACGGCTGCGACGACTGCCTGGCCGCCTGCCCCTGGAACAAGTTTGCCCAGGCCGCGCGCGAACTGGCGTTCCAGCCACGCGGCGAGTTGGTGTCCCCGCCGCTCGCCGACCTGCTCGATCTCGACGACGCGGCCTTCCGCGCCGTGTTCGCCGGATCGCCGATCAAGCGCGTGGGGCGCAACCGCATGATCCGCAACGCGCTGATCGCTGCCGGGAACAGCGGCGACGTGTCATTGCTGGCGAAGGTGGAGACTTTGTGCGCCGACGAGGATGAGGTGGTGCGCGAAGCGGCCGACTGGGCCGCCGATCAGCTGCGCAGCGTCAGTCCGTCGATGCAGGCCGCCGTTTCCGACGCCTGACCGGCGGGCGTTCGCGCCTCTGCATAGGTGGCGGCGACCTTGCCGCTGCGCTTGTCCGGATAGAAATAGACGTCGAGCACGCAATTGGCGTTGGCGAACTGCAGCTGCCGCGCCGTTCCTTCGGTGCGGTCGAGCGCCGGCTTGCCGAACATCGCGGCGACTTCGGCCGGCGCGCGGCCGATGACGGTGAAGCTCTGCGTCTTCGGCGCCGGGGCCGGCAGCGGAATGGGAACGACCGCCGCGGCACAGGCGGGCAGCAGCAGCGGCAACAGCAGGGCGACAGCGCGGGTCATGACGCGCATGAAGCGCCATGCGCGGTTGCGGGTCAAGTCGCCCGCCGCTACGGAGCGCGCTGACTTTCCGAGTGAGGGACCTCATGACCAAGCCGCTTGACGTGCTGGCGATCGGCAATGCCATCGTCGATGTGATCGCCACTGCCGACGATGCCTTCCTCGCCGCGCAGAGTCTCGACAAGGGCTCGATGCGCCTGATCGATGCCGCCGAGGCCGAGCGCCTCTATGGCGTCATGGGGCCGGGCCGCGAAGTCTCGGGCGGCTCGGGCGCCAACGCCGCGGCGGGCATCGCCGCGCTCGGCGGCCAGGTCGCCTTCATCGGCCGCGTCGCCGACGATCAGCTCGGCCAGGTGTTCGCGCACGACATCCGCGCCGCCGGCGTCGACTATCTCACGCCGTTCGCCAATAGCGGCAACCCGACCGCGCGCTGCCTGATCCTCGTCACCCCCGACGCGCAGCGGACGATGAACACCTTCCTCGGCGCCAGCCAGGACCTGACCGAAGCCGACGTGGACTATGAGCTCGTCCGTCAGGCCGGGATCACCTATCTCGAAGGTTATCTGTGGGATCCGCCCGCGCCGCGCGCCGCGATGGCGAAGGCGCTGAAGGTCGCGCGCGAGGCGGGCAACCGCGTCGCCTTCACCCTCTCTGACGCTTTCTGCGTCGAGCGGCACCGCGACGACTTCCTGATGCTCGCCGACGGCAACGTCGACGTATTGTTCGCCAACGAGGTCGAGATCAAGTCGCTGTACCAGACCGACGATTTCGACACCGCCATCGCCGCCATTCAGGGCAAGCTGCCGATCGCGGTGGTGACGCGCAGTGAGAAGGGCGCGCTGGTCGTGACGCCTGACGGCACCATCGCCGTTCCCGCCGAGCCGGTCTCGAAGATCGTCGACACCACCGGCGCCGGCGACCTGTTCGCCGCGGGTTTCCTCGCCGGCCTGTCGCAGGCCCGCCCGCTCGCCGACTGCGCCCGCCTGGGCGCCATCGCCGCCGCCGAAGTGATCTCGCACTATGGCGCGCGCCCCGAAGCCGACCTGAAGGCGCTCGCCGCCAAGGTTACGGGTTGATTCAGTCCCTCTCCTGCCTGCGGGAGAGGTTAGGTGAGGGTGTGCGAGCGCCAGCGAGCCCTTCGGCGGCCGGTCACCCTCACCCTCCCACCGCTTCGCGGCGGGCCCCTCCCTCTCCCGCAAGCGGGCGAGGGGCAGACAAGAAAAAGGGGAGGCCGCGAGGCCTCCCCTTTCCTTTGCCCTTGGGCTTTGCGCGTTTAGTCGCGCGTGCCCGGAACCGGCGGGCTGAGATCGCCGACTTCCGCTTCCGGAACATCGACGATGCCGCGGCCGACATGGCTGCGTGAGCGGCTGTAGGCGAAGTAGACCACGAGCCCGATCACCGCCCAGATGACGAAGAGCAGCTTGCTCTTCTCGTCGAGGCTGAAGAACAGGTACACGCAGCCGGCCACCGCGATCGGCGCCGTCAGCCAGATCACCGGCGTGCGGAACGGCCGCTTGCGCGTCGGGTCGCTGCGGCGAAGCATGAACACCGCGATCGACACTGCCGCGAACGCGAACAGCGTACCCGAGTTGGAGATGTTCGCCAGCTGGCCGACCGGGAAGAAGGCCGCGAACAGCGCCACCGCGATACCGGTGATCACCGTGATCACATGCGGGGTGTTGTACTTCGGGTGGATCTTCGAGAAGGCCTGCGGCAGCAGACCGTCGCGGCTCATCACGAAGAAGATGCGGGTCTGGCCGAACATCATCATCAGGATGACCGACGGCAGCGCGAGACCCGCGGCGAGACCGAGCAGATTGCCGATCTGCGGCCAGCCGATTTCACGCAGCGTCCACGCCAGCGCTTCCTTCGAGCAGACGACGGCCGAATCGCCCATCGCCGCGCACTGCGCCGCCAACTCGCGGCTGCCCGGCTCGAGCGCCGCGCCGTCCGCGCCGAGGATCGGCTGCGAGCCGACCGAACCGATCACGCCTGCCGACACCAGCAGGTAGAAGATGGTGCAGAAACCGAGCGAGCCGATCAGGCCGATCGGCATGTTGCGCTGCGGGTTCTTGGTCTCCTCCGCCGCAGTCGAGACCGCGTCGAAGCCGACATAGGCGAAGAAGATCGAGGCCGCCGCCGCCGAGATGCCGCCGAAGCCGAGCGGCGAGAAGGGCGTGAAATTCTCCATGTTCATCACCGGCACCGCCAGCACGATGAACAGGGTGAGCGCGGTCACCTTGATGACGACGAGGATCGCGTTGACCGTCGCCGATTCCTTGGTGCCGATAACCAGCAGCCAGGTGACGAGGCCCGCGACGAACATCGCCGGCAGGTTGATCATGCCGCCGTCGAACGGCCCGAGCACGAACTCCTTGGGGATGGTGATCCCGAAGCTGTGCTGGATAAGGCCGACGACATAGCCGGACCAGCCGACCGACACGGCGCCCGCGGCGACCGCATATTCGAGGATCAGCGCCCAGCCGACCATCCACGCCAGCAGCTCGCCCATCACGGCATAGCTGTAGGTGTAGGCCGAGCCCGACACCGGCACCATCGACGCCATCTCCGCATAGCAGAGCGCGGCGACGGCGCAGACGACGCCGGCGATGACGAACGACAGCATCATGCCGGGGCCCGCTTTCTGCGCGGCCTCGGCGGTCAGCACGAAGATGCCGGTGCCGATGACGGCACCGATGCCCAGCATGGTGAGCTGGAATGCGCCCAGCGTGCGGTGAAGAGATTTCTTCTCCGCGGTCGCCAGAATCTGATCGAGTGGCTTAACTCGCCCGAACATGTTCCCTCCGAGACAAGGCGGCCCCTTCCCGCCTCTTTTTTATGATGGCTGCGAAGTGGCCTTTATTTAGCGCCTTGGTCAAGCGCTAGCGCTGTCAGCGCGGCAGCATTGCGCCGAACTGTCGCCCTGCGAACAGATGGACATGGAGGTGCGGCACCTCCTGATGGCCGTGCTGGCCGACGTTGGCGAGCAGCCGGTAGCCGGGCTCGACGAGGCCGAGATCGGCCGCGACCTTGCCCACCGCGCGCACGAAACCGGCGATCTCCGCCTCGCTCGCGGCCGCCGAAAAGTCCGCCCACGATACATAGCGCCCCTTCGGGATCACCAGGATGTGCACCGGCGCCTGCGGGTTGATGTCGTGGAAGGCGAGCGCGACATCGTCCTCGTATACCTTCCGGCACGGCAGCTCGGCCCGCAGAATGCGCGCGAAGATATTGCCGTCGTCGTAGGGCGCGGTGGCGTCGATCGGCATGGTCAGCCGGGCTCCTTGCGGTTGGCCTTTTCCTCCAGCCCCGAGGTGCCGCGCCGCTTTTCGAGCGCCGCCGTCACGTCGGCAGGCGCGATGCCGGCGTCGGACCAGAGCATGAGGAGGTGGAAGATCAGGTCGGCGGATTCAGAGATGATCGCGTCGCGATCACCTTCGATCGCGGCGATAACCGTTTCCACCGCTTCTTCGCCGACCTTTTGTGCCAATTTGGCACGCCCTTTTGCGAAGCTCTTGGCGACGTAGGAGGTCGCCGGGTCGTCGCCGCGGCGCGCTTCGATGATGGCGTAGAGTTCGGTGAGCGTCATCGCGCCAGCCTATCGCGCTGCCGCGTCGGTTGCCATCGCCTTCAGCAATGCCAGTGCCTTGTCGGCGCGGTCGGCGGGGACGAGCAGATGGTCGTGATGATAGGCGGCGACGACGTTGCAGCTGATGCCGGCGGCAGCGAGCGGCGCCGCGACCGCCGCGATGAAACCCACCGCGTCTAGCGCGGAATTGACCGTCAGCGTGATCAGCCGGCACGGAAACATCGGGTCGAACGGCGCGGCCTGATCCCACGGCAGCACCAGCGTCATCCCTTCCGCCTCGCGGAAGATTAGCAGCGGGTCGAGCCCCGCCGGGATCGCTTCCAGCGTCACATAGCCGTAGGAACCCGGCGCCAATTCGGCCCGCATCTCGCGAAGCAGCCGGTCGAGGTCGCGAACGGTCTCGGTCACTGGCGGACGGCGATGCCGGCGGCGGCCATATGCGCCTTCGCCTGCGCGACGGTCGCCTGACCGAAATGGAAGATCGAGGCGGCGAGCACCGCGCTGGCGCCGCCGAGCTGCACGCCGTCGACGAGGTCGTCGAGGTGACCGACCCCGCCCGACGCGATCACCGGCACCGGCACCGCGTCTGACACCCGGCGCACCAGTTCGAGGTCGAAGCCGCGGCGGGTGCCGTCGCGGTCCATGCTGGTCAGCAGGATTTCGCCGGCGCCGAGCGACGCCATCCGCTTGGCGAACTCGACGGCGTCGATGCCCGTCTCGCGCCGCCCGCCGTGGGTGAAGATTTCCCATTTGCCGGGGCTGACGCGCTTGGCGTCGATGGCGACGACCATGCACTGCTCGCCGAAGCGCAGCGCCAGTTCACGGATCAGCTCGGGGTTGGCGACGGCGGCCGAATTGACCGCCACCTTGTCGGCGCCCGCCAGCAGCAGCGTGCGCACGTCGTCTGCCGACCGCACGCCACCGCCGACCGTCAGCGGCATGAAGCAGGCCTCCGCGGTGCGGCTGACCACGTCGATCAAGGTGCCACGGTTCTCATGCGTTGCGGTGATGTCGAGGAAGCAGAGTTCGTCGGCGCCCGCCGCGTCATAGGCGCGCGCGATCTGGACGGGGTCGCCGGCGTCGACGAGGTCGACGAAATTGACGCCCTTCACCACGCGGCCGTCGGCCACGTCGAGGCAGGGGATAACGCGGACGTTCGCCGGCATCAGGCTGCCTCGCGCAACGCGTCGCCAAGCGTCAGTCGGCCGTCATAGATGGCGCGCCCGCAGATGACGCCTTCGATGCCGTGATGCGCATTCGCTTTCAGCGCTTCGATATCGCCGATGTCGGCGACGCCGCCCGAGGCGATCACCGGCAGCGAGGTGGCCTTGGCCAGCTCGACCGTCGCCTCGAGGTTCACGCCCTTCAGCAGCCCGTCGCGGCCGACATCGGTGAACAGCAGCGCGGCGACGCCGGCGTCCTCGAACTGCTTCGCCAGATCGGCGACGGCGAGCGTCGAGACATCGGCCCAGCCGCGCGTCGCAACCATGCCGCCCTTGGCATCGACCGCCACCACGATCCGGCCCGGGTGGGCGGCGGCGGCGGCGCGGACGAGTGCGGGGTCTTCGAGCGCGGCGGTGCCCATGACAACGCGTTGAACGCCCAACGAAATCCAGCGTTCGATGCTGTCGCGGCTGCGGATGCCGCCGCCAAGCTGCACCTTGCCCGGGAAGGCCTTCAGGATCGCCTCGACCGCGCCGACGTTGCGGCCTTCACCGGCGAACGCGCCATCGAGATCAACGACATGCAGCCACTCGGCGCCAAGGTCGGCGAAGCTCTTCGCCTGCGCGGCAGGGTCGTCGGCGTAGACGGTGGCGCGCGCCATGTCGCCTTCGGCGAGGCGCACCACCTGGCCAGCTTTCAGGTCGATCGCGGGAAAGATGATCACGGCCGCCACTCCAGAAAATGACGGAGGAAGGCGAGGCCGTAAGCCTGACTTTTCTCCGGGTGAAATTGCACGCCGAGAATATTACCCCCCCCAATAATCGCCGCGACCTCGCCGCCGTAATCGCAGGTGCCGAGCAACTGCGTGCCGTCGGCGGGCACGAAATGGTAGGAGTGGACGAAATAGGCCTGGCCGCCATCGTCGAGCTTCGACAGCGCCGGATGCGCGGCCCCTTCCGCCGTCAACCGCACCGGGCTCCACGCCATGTGCGGCACCTTCAGCAGCAGATCGCTGGGCGCCAGCCGCACCACCTCGCCGGGAATCCACCCGAGCCCGCGATGCGAGCCATGCTCGCTGCCACGCCGGGCGAGCAATTGCATGCCGACGCAGACGCCGAGGAAGGGTGTGCCTTCCTCGATTACCCGCCGTTCGAGCGCCGCTTCCATACCCGGCAGCGCGCGCAAGGCCGCGGCGCACTGGCCGAAGGCACCGACGCCCGGCAGCACGATGCGATCGGCGGCGGCAATGGTGTCGGCGGAAGCGGTGACGATGACCTGCAGCTCGCGCCCCATGTCGCGGGCCACGGTCTCCAGCGCCTTGGCGACCGACCGCAGATTGCCGGCGCCGTAGTCGACGATCGCCAGCCGCTCAGCCATCAGGCGGTGACGCCGCCGAGCGTGCCCTTCGTCGACGGCACGCTGTCGAGCTTGCGCGGATCGAGCGTCACCGCGGCGCGCAGCGCGCGGGCTAGCCCCTTGAAGCAGCTCTCGACGATGTGGTGCGAGTTGGCGCCGTAGAGATTCTCAACGTGCAAGGTGACGCCCGCCGAGCCGGCGAAGGCATGAAACCACTCCTTGAACAGCTCGGTGTCCATGTCGCCGAGCTTGTCGCGGGTGAATTCGACCTTCCACACAAGATAGGGGCGGCCCGAAATATCGAGCGCGACGCGGGTCAGCGTCTCGTCCATCGGAACATAGGCGTGGCCGTAGCGGGTGATGCCCTTGCGGTCGCCGAGCGCCTTCAGCACCGCCTCGCCGATGGCGATGCCGCTGTCCTCGGTGGTGTGGTGCGCATCGATGTGCAGGTCGCCGATCGCCTTGACCTTGAGGTCGATGAGCGAGTGGCGGCTGAGCTGCTCGAGCATGTGGTCGAGAAAGCCGATGCCGGTCGAAACCTCGTAGACGCCGGTGCCGTCGAGGTTGAGCTCGACCGAAATCTGCGTCTCGTTGGTGTTGCGGGTGATTTGGGCGCTGCGCATGACGCCCGCCCTATAGCGGCTGCAATGCGGGAGCGCTACGCATCGCAAGCGGAGATATTGTTTAGCGCGCGATAGCCCTTAGTCCCTCTCCCGCCGGCGGGAGAGGCTAGGTGAGGGTGTGCGAGCGGCAGCCAGCTTGGCGCCGTCGCTTACCGAGCCGCGAGGGCGGCACACCCTCACCCTCCCGGCTGCGCCGGGTCCCTCCCTCTCCCGCAAGCGGGCGAGGGGTTGCTAATGACGCTCGCGCGTCGCGGTGAAGCGGATGTCGGGGTTGCGCTGCGAGGTGTAGTTCAGCTCCCACGCGTCGCGGGCCATGTAGACCGGCGCGCCGTCGCGGTCTTCGGCCATCGCGGCGCGGTGGTCGGCCATGAACGCTTCCAGCTTCGCCGGATCGTCGGCGGACAGCCAGCGCGCGGTTTCCCACGGCGACGGCTCGAAGCCGGCGTCGACCTTATACTCGGCCTGCAGGCGCGAGATCAGCACTTCGAGCTGGAGCTGGCCGACGACGCCGACGATCCAGTTGGAGCCGATCAGCGGCCGGAAGATCTGCGTGACGCCTTCCTCCGCCATGTCGTTGAGCGCGTTCCTCAACTGCTTGGTCTTGGTCGGGTCGCCGAGCTTCACGCGGCGCAGGATTTCCGGCGCGAAATTGGGGATGCCGGTGAAGGTGATCGCCTCGCCTTCGGTCAAGGTGTCGCCGACGCGCAGCGCGCCGTGGTTGGGGATGCCGATGATATCGCCCGGCCAGGCTTCCTCGGCGAGCTCGCGTTCGCGGGCGAAGAAGAAGATCGGGCTGTGGACGGCGATCACCTTGCCCGTCGAAATCTGCTTCAGCTTCATGCCGCGTTTGAACTTGCCCGAGCAGAGCCGCATGAACGCGACGCGGTCGCGGTGCTGCGGGTCCATGTTCGCCTGCACCTTGAACACGAAGCCGGCAACGGTCGGCTCGTCGGGCGTCACCGCGCGCGGGGTGGCCGGCTGCGGGCGCGGTGGCGGGGCGTGCGCCTCCAGCGCATCGATCAGCGCATCGACGCCGAACTCGCGCAGCGCCGATCCGAAATAAACGGGCGTCAGGTTGCCGGCGCGGTAGCTGTCGACGTCGAACGCCGCATAGCCGGCGCTCGCCAGCTCGGCCTCCTCGCGGAAGGCGGCGGCGCGGCCGTTGGGCAACAGCACGTCGAGCTGCGGATCGTCGAAGCCGCTCATCTGGCGGGTCTCGCCGCCGGGCAGCAGAACCTGGTGCGTGGTCAGGTCGTAAAGGCCGACGAACTCGTTACCCATGCCCATCGGCCAGACCATCGGGCAAACGTCGAGCGCCAGCTTGTCGGCGATCTCGTCGAGCAGCGCGAACGGCGACAGGCCCTCGCGGTCGACCTTGTTGACGAAGGTCATGATCGGCACGTCGCGCAGACGGCAGACCTCGAACAGCTTCCTCGTCTGCGCCTCGATGCCGCGCGCCGCGTCAATCACCATGACGGCGGAATCGACGGCGGTGAGCGTGCGGTAGGTGTCCTCCGAGAAATCCTCGTGCCCCGGCGTGTCGAGCAGGTTGAACGTGGTGGTGTGTCCGCCCTGCGTGCGCTCGAAGGTCATCACCGAGGAGGTGACCGAGATGCCGCGCTGCTGCTCGATCTTCATCCAGTCGGAGCGCGCGCGCCGGTTCTGGCCGCGCGCCTTCACCTCGCCGGCGGCATGGATGGCGCCGCCGTGCAGCAGCAGCTTTTCGGTCAGCGTGGTCTTGCCGGCATCGGGATGCGAGATGATCGCGAAGGTGCGCCGATCCGGCCGCGCGAGGGACGTGTTCATGGCCGCGCCCTATAGCGGGTTCGCCACGAAACGCGAGACGCCGCCGCGCCGCACGGGCAAGATGCGGGCGACCAACCGGAGCTTTCCATGCCGACCCTCGCCCTGCTGCTCGCCTCCAATATCTTCATGACCATCGCCTGGTACGGCCACCTGAAATTCCCCGACGCGCCGCTGTGGAAGGTGATCCTCATCTCCTGGCTGATCGCCGGCATCGAATATTGCTTCGTGGTGCCGGCGAACCGGATCGGATTCGCCAGCGGCTTCACCGTGGGTCAGCTCAAGATCATGCAGGAAATCATCACCCTGCTGGTCTTTGCCGCCTTCGCGGTGCTGTGGCTCGGCGAGAAGCTGAAGTGGAATCACGCGGCGGCGTTCGTGTGCATGATCGGGGCGGTGGCGTTTATTTTTGCGGACAAGCTGCGGTGAGGGCGGCCATGGCGTGGCTGGCGCTCTTATGCACGCTGCCGGCGTGCAGTTCGTTGGACGCTGAGGACGCGGCGGGCACCTACCGTAGCAACATTCCCGGCCACCCAGAGACGCTACGTCTCCATGTCGATGGCACCTTCTCTCATACTTTTCTGGAATCCGGTGTCGCGAAGACCCATGCGGGCCGGTGGGTGGTCAAAGATGACTTCATCGTCTTTAAGCCATTCGTGATGCCCGGCTATTACCCGGGGCAAGGCGGCAGAACGCGAGAAGCTAATTTCTACATTGCCAGCGCATGGGGCGACGACACTGCGGCGACCATCTCGATCGACCCAGACAATCTTTATGCCTTCGAGAGGCAGAATACCCTTTCAGGTCAAAATTCGCGTTCTAACTGAGCCGCCTACGGCGATCAGAAACTCGCTTCGATGCAATGGCCCATCAGCCCGTCCGGCCCGGCCTGATCCGCTTCGCTGACTTGCCGCGCCCCTAACGCTTTCAACCTGAGCACGAGGTCCGCACGGCCCTCGCGGGTGATCGCCGCATCGATCTGCGCGACGAGGCGGGCGCGGTGGTGGCGCCATTCGGTACGGATTTCTTCGACGAGGCCGATCGCCGTGGCGACATCATATTGGCGGCGGCGCTGGTAGAGCAGGGTCAGCGTCTCGCCGGCCTCCGCGAGCAACGCCCGGTCGGCCGCGATCGGCGCGCGGCGGGCGGTTTCGCGGAGCGCATGCTGGAAGGCCGCCACGCTGTCGCGGGCGGCGGCTTGCGCGGGCAGCGAATGGTTGAGGCTTCGTTCGACCACCGCGACCGCGCGCAGGCAGCGTTGTGCCGCGCCCGCCAGATCGATGTCGTGGAGCAGGAAGTCGATTTCGGGGACGACGCGCGCTGACCGCTGCACCACCGGTCCCTCGGCGGCATGGACGACCAGCCGCACCTTGCCGCCGGGCGCGATCACTCGTGCCAATTCGGGGACCGACAGCGAGAGGTCCGAATATTCGATGCCATATTGGCTGACGACCGCATCGAAGCTGGCGGCGGGCCAGGGCAGGCGCTCGATGGGCGTTGCAGGGCGGAAGTCGATGGCGGCGAGGTCGTCGCGATGCTGCTTCACATGCCGGTAGGGATTCACGTCGGCGGCGTCGACCGCGGCGATGCGGAACGACTTGCGGGCACGTCGGGCAGCGGCCGCGGCCATTACCGCGATGGCGCCGTTGCCGGTACAGAGATCGAGGATCGCCGCGCCATCGGGCAGCGCCTCGAAGAAGGCCTGCCAGCCGGCGGCGATCTCTTGCGCGTAGTTGGTCGGCCCGGCGTCGTCGAAGGAGGAGAGGCGGTCGAAATGCCAATAGTCATTCCAGATCGCCGTTTCGGCCGCCCTCATCGCTTGGCAGGCAGCGCCGTCGAGGCCTGGCCGAACGCGTAGCGCCAGCCTTCCGGCGTGCGCACATAGGTGTCGCTGAACCACAGCCGGAATTCGACCGGCAGCCCGGCGCGCACCGCCTTGATGTAGAGCAGCGCGGTGACCACGGCGGTCTTGTCGCCGTAGAGGCGCACCGTCTGCGTGCCGCGATCCTCGACCTGATGTTCATATACGGTGCGGCGGGTGCGGGCGGCGTTGAGCAGATCCTCGCGGGTGTGAACCGAGCCGTCGCCGAGCACGAGGATCATGTCCTTGTGCAGGATCGCCGCCATGCCCTCGGCGTCGTTGCGCTCGACCGCCGCCTGATAGGCGGTATCGAGCGCGGCGATGGTGCGAATATCCTCGGCCGGATCGGCGTGCGCCACCCCGGCCATCTGCGCCAGCACGAAGGCGGCGCCTGCTGTTCTGATCCTGTTCATGCCCCCGGCCTAGCCGGGGCGGACGGCGGCGCGCTTGCGCTTTCCTGCTAAAGTCAGTGCCCCAGCCGCGACGGCGACACACCGAAGCGCCGGCTGAAACTGCGGCTGAAATGGCTTAGCTCGTTGAAGCCGCAGGCAAAGCAGGTGTCGGTGACGCTGCGTCCCTGTTCGAGCATCGCCCGCGCCGCCGTCAGCCGCCGCTCGGTCAGATAGCGGTGCGGCGGCCGCCCCACCAACTGCGTGAACACGCGGGTGAAGTGGAAGGCGCTCATCCCGACCGAGCGCGCGAGCGCCGAAACGCTGTGCGCGTCATCGAACGCGGCGTCGAGCCGCTCGCGCGCCGCGTGGACGCGCTCGGCGTACCAGCCGAACTTCTGCTCGCGGAACAGGTCGGCGGGCGTCGCGTCGGGTTCGCGGAAAATCTCGCTCGCTACATATTCGGCGAGCATCGGCGCGCGCTTCGCATGGGCGTTTTGCAGCAGCCAGCGCAGGTAGCCCAGCCGGTTGCTCGCCGGCATCACCCGGCGCCCGCCCCGCGCCCAGCTCTGCACGCGATCGAACCGCTCATCCTCGGCGGCGAGGTAGATCAGCGACAGGCAAGTATCGTTGAACCCTGTCCCCTCGAAACTGGCGCGATAGCCCATGCCGGGGTGGCTGAGCATCACGTCGCCGGTGCCGACCCGCCAACGGCCCTCGCCAACCTCGAGGTTGAAGGCGCCGGCGTCGACGAAGCTGGCGCGAAACGCATCCGCGCGCGCCTCATAGGGCTGGTCCTCATGCTCGACCGGATGGTCGAAGCGATAGAAGCTGATCTCGTCGGACCGCCACAGGGGATCAACACGCGCCATTGGGGGGCAGCTTGGCACAGTTGGGCCGCAAATGCGCCTAGGTGTCGATCGGCTCCCAGCCAAGCGGCTCCGGCATCGGCGTCTCAAGGGCATAGGCGAGCAGCGCCAGGAGTATCTCGTCGACCGTCAGGGTTTCCCGCGCGGCGGATGCACCGTCGCGCCACAGCGCCTTGTACTGCTGCGGCGGGCTGCCTTCGCGCTTTTCGAAGATGAAACCGTCCTCCGTCGCCAATGTCTGCACATAGTCTTCATCGGCGGCGCTCAGTATGAGGAAGTCGTCGGTTTCGAGCCGTGCCAGCGCCTCCTGAACCGCTGCGGCATCCGCTGCCTTGTCAGAGCGATCGCCGTTGACGTCCATTGTAAGCGACCGGGAGATTTCGCCGGTCGCGATGGCCTGCGGACGTGATTTTCGAAAACGCGGGCTCGCCTCGCCAGAAAGCGTATCGCGCAGGAAGCGAACGAGCGGATCAGCCGCGCGGCGATCCTTGTGGGCCATCCAAAGGAGAAAGGGTCCCATCACAAAAAAGAAGATCAGGCTAACGCCGTCGGGCCTTTCGCCTTCGAGCAGGGCCTCAATGACCATGAAGATGACGAAGGCCGCGAGAAAGGGAACGATCAGGAGACCGTTGAGGTTCGAGCCTGCTCGCCCCCGTACCGATGTACCCGTCGCCGTTCCGGATATCTTCGCAACAACCATCGGTCCGCCGCTGGTCACCTGTCGCCACAGGCAAATGTAAGGTCCCGCGATCCAGCCTCGCGCGCCGTCTTTCACATCGAACCACCCGACGAGACGAGCGGAAATCGCTATCTTCGCGTCTGCGCGCGACATCGTCGAGTCCACCACGAACCGATATCCGAAAGGCTCAAACGCCATTTGCCCCTCCCCGCCTCGACGTCATTGAAACTGGAGCCGTCGGCCATCGATCGCAACGGCGTTTGCCTTCGCCCCCGGCCTGCGCCACCTTCCGTCCATGGGGGACAATCGCGACAAGCTCGGCCTTGGTCTGGCGACGATGCTGGTGGCCGGCAATATGATCGGGTCGGGCATCTACCTGCTGCCCGCGTCGCTGGCGCTGATCGGCGGGATCAGTCTGGCCGGCTGGGCGGTGGCTGCCGTGGGCGCGCTGTTGCTGGCGGCGGTGTTCGGGTGGCTGGCGGTACTGCGGCCCGGCGCCGATGGGCTGGCGGGGCTGGTCGGTGAGCAGCTGGGTCGGCTGGTCGGGTTTCAGACGGCACAATTCTACTGGCTGAACGCGTGGATCGGGAACATCGCGATCGCGGTGGCGGTCACCGGCTATCTCGCCTTCTTCTTTCCGGCGCTGCGCGGCACCTGGCCGGGCGCGGTCACGACGGCCGCGATGATCTGGGTGGCGACGATCATCAACATCGTCGGGGTGCGTTTCGCGGGGCGGTTCGACGGGCTGACGCTTATTGTCGGGCTGGTGCCGATCGTCGCGGTCGGGGTGTTTGGTTGGCTGTGGTTCGACCCCGCGCTGTTCGCGGCGGCGTGGAACGTCAGCGGCAGCGCGCCAAGCGAAGCCGTGCGTACATCGGTGGCGATCGTGTTCTGGGCCTTCCTCGGGATGGAGAGCGCCAACGTCGCCGCCGCCGTGGTGAAGAACCCGGGCCGCAATGTGCCGCTGGCGACGGTGGGCGGCGTCGCGCTGGCGGCAGTCGTCTATATCGCCGCCTTTGCCGCCATCATGGGCCTGTTGCCCGCCGATCGCATGGCGGCCTCGACCGCGCCTTTCGCCGATGCTGTGGCGCGCATCGTCGGGCCGGCCGCCGCGGCGCTGGTCGCCGCCTGCGCGACGGCCAAGGCGCTCGGCACGCTCAACGGATGGGTGCTGGTGGCGGCGGAGACGACGCGCTGGACGGCGGCGGCCGGCTTCCTGCCGCGCTGGCTGGCGCAGCGGTCGGCCCATGGCACCTCGACGCGCGCGTTGCTGGCGATGGCGGCGCTGATGACGGTGGCGGTGCTGGCGACCGCCTCGCCGACGCTGGGCGAGCAGTTCGGTCTGATGATCAATCTCGCGGTGATCCTGTCGCTGATGGTCTATCTCTACTGCAGTCTGGCGCTGCTGCGGATGAGCGGCGAGATGCCGGCGAACCGTCGCCTCATGGTGCGGGTGGTCGCGGTCCTGGCGATGCTGTTCAGCCTGGGGGTGGCGCTGGAAGCCGGAACGCAGGCGCTGATCTTTGCCGCGGTGCTGATCGCGGTGACGGTTGTCGCGTGGCCGATGATCAGACGCGCCGCGCCCGCACGTCCCGAATGATCTCGCGCGCGGCGTTGTGGCCCGGCGCGCCGGTGACGCCGCCGCCCGGATGGGTGCCCGCGCCGCACATATAAAGGCCGGGCAGCGGCCCGCGATAATTGCCGTGGCCGAGCACGGGCCGCGCCGAGAACATCTGGTCGAGGCTCAGCTGCCCGTGGAAGATGTCACCGCCGACGAGGCCGAAGGTACGTTCGAGATCGAGCGGCGAGTTGATCTGGCGGCCGAGCACCGACGCCTTGAACCCCGGCGTGTGGCGGTCGACGGTCGCGATCATCAGATCGGCGACTTGCTCGCGATGATCGTCCCACGAGCGGCCGCCCGACAGCTTCGGCTCGACATGCTGACAGAACAGGCTCGCGACATGCTGCCCCGGCGGGGCGAGGCTGTCGTCGAGCGTCGAGGGGATCAGCATCTCGACGATCGGGTGTTGCGACCAGCCGTGAAGGCGCGCGTCGATGAAGGCGCGGTCCATGTAAGCGAGGCTCGGGGCGATGATGATGCCGGCGGTCAGATGATCGCCCTGTTCGGGCAGGCAGGTGAAGCGCGGCAGCTCGGAAAGCGCCACGTTCATGCGGAACGTCCCCGAACCTGAGCGATAGCGCGCTATGCGTTCGGCGAAGTCTTGCGGAAGCAGCGCGGGGTCGAGCAAATGCTCATAGAGCAGCTTCGGGTGAAGATTTCCGACGACCGCGCGGGCGCGGAACGCCTCGCCGCTCTCGGTCACTACGCCGACCACGCGGCCCTTCTCGACGATCAGCTCCCTGACCGCTGAATCGGTGCGAATGTCGGCGCCGGCGGCTGCCGCGCTCTTCGCCATCGCCTGGGTGATCGCGCCCATGCCGCCGATCGCGTGACCCCACGCGCCCTTGGTGCCGTTCACCTCGCCGAACAGGTGGTGGAGCAGCACATAGGCCGAGCCCGGCGTATAGGGGCTGGCATAATTGCCGACGACACCGTCGAAGCCGAACACCGCCTTGATCGGGTCGCTTTCGAACCAGCCGTCGAGATAGTCGCCCGCCGATTGCGAGAACAAGGCCAGCAGGTCGCGCCGGGCGGTCATGTCGAGGGCCGACAAATCCTTGCCCAGCGCGGCCGCGCCGATCAATTCGGGCAGCGCGCGCCGCCAGCCCCCGTCCACGACGTTGGGCGGGGTGCGGAGGACGAGGTCGCGCACCACGTCGGCGATGACGTCGAGGCGGTTCGCATAATCGTCGAGCCGCGCGGCATCGCGCTCGGAGAATTTCGCCACTTCTGCCTGCGTCCGCCCGCCGCCGGTGACCAGGTAATTGCCCTCGTCGACCGGTAAGAAGTTGGACAGCTTGCGCTCGACGACCTTGAGGCCGTGGCGGTGCAACTCGAGGTCGGCGATGACCTTGGGATTGAGCAGGCTGACCGTGTAGCTCGCCACCGAATTGCGGAAACCGGGGTGGAATTCCTCGGTCACCGCCGCACCGCCGACGACGCCGCGCCGTTCGAGCACGGTCACCTTCAGCCCCGCCTTCGCCAGATAGGCGGCGCAGACGAGGCCGTTGTGGCCACCGCCGACGATCAGAATGTCGGTTGTCACGCCGGCTCGCGCTCCAGGCAGGCTTCTGGGATGGCGGTACGCATCCGGCGGGCGAAGCTGCGCAGGCAGACCTCGTCGTCGCTCAAGGGGCCGGTGGTGTAGCTCGACGAGCCCATGCCGGCCTGCACGCGGGCGATCAGGTCGGTATCCTCGGCGTTCACCTGACGGTTGATCCGCCAGTTGAGATAGCGCGCGGCGCGCATTTCACGGCGCTCATCGCCCGGCAGCACATAGGCGATCTCGCGGATCACCGTCTCCGTCGGGGAGACGGGCACGAACTGCATGAAATCGACCTGGTCGGGGTAGATGTCGAAGGCGACGTTCGGCCAGAGCTTCACATACATCCAGTGGCGCTGGCGGTCGGCGGGCAGATGCGGCACTTCCGGCAGCAGCTTCTGGTACAGCCGTTCGGACCAGTTGCGCGACGGCGCGTCCTGCAGATCACCCCACATCTTGTCGGCGTGGGGCATCGCTTCGAGCCCATAGGATTTGCCGAACAGCCGGGTCAGGCCGGGATGGGCGATATTGATGTGGAGGCCGTCGCCATAATTGTCGGCGACGTTCTTCCAGTTTACCTCGCGCGGGCGCAGCGTCACGCGGCCCTGCGGCACCAATTCCTCGAAGCGGTAGGGCGCGAGCTGGTCGGTATAGGGCGCCATCATCTCGGCAACGCTCAGGCCCCCATCGTCAGCGAGGCGGACAAACACGAAGCCGAGGTAGATCTCCTGCTCGACGCTGGCGAGATGATGCGCCGCCCAGTCGACCTCGCCGAAGCTGGCGCGGCGCGGCACGCCGATCAGCTTGCCGTCGAGGCCGTAGGTCCAGGCGTGATAGGGACAGGTGATGCGCCCGCCGCAATTGCCGCGGTCGCCGTCGAGCAGGCGCGCGGCGCGGTGGCGGCAGACATTGTGAAAGCTGGCGACGGCCCCGTCGCGGCCGCGCACGGTGACGATCGACTCCCCGAGGAAATCGAAGCGGTGATAGTCGCCCGCCGCCGGCACGTCGTTGACATGGCACACGAGCTGCCACGACGGGCGAAATACCGCCTCCCGCTCCAAGTCGAAAAAACGCTGCGAGCGATAGGTCCAGGCGGGCAGGCTGAGACCGTCCAGCCGGTCGGCTTCCGCCGCCGGCGATCGGCCGCCATTGTCATGTGCCAGTCGCATCCCCACCATCGGCGAGGAGATACGCCGGAACCGACCGGCCTGCCAGCCGTAACCACGAACGACCATGATCCTCGCCGCCAGCTACAATATCCGTAAAGCGATCTGCGCCGACCGCCGCCGCCGGCCCGACCGCATCCTCGAGGTCCTGGCCGAAATCGACGCCGACGTCATCGCACTGCAGGAGTGCGACCGCCGCTTCGGCGCGCGGGCGAGCGCGATTCCGTCGACGATGCTGGCCGAGCACAGCGACTACAAGGCCGTGCCCTTCGACATCCGCCACGGCAGCATGGGCTGGCACGGCAACGCGGTGCTGGTGAAGAAGGAGGTGGAGATCCTCCGCTTCCAGCCGCTGGTGCTGCCGGCGCTCGAGCCGCGCGGGGCCGTGGTCGCCGATATCTGCGTGCGCGGCGCGCCGCTGCGCATCGTCGGCATGCACCTCGACCTGTCGGGGCTGTGGCGGCGCAAGCAGGTGCGCGACCTGCTCCGCCAGGTCGAGGCGATGCCCGACCGGCTGCCGACGGTGATGATGGGCGATTTGAACGAGTGGCGCGAGGCGCAAGGGTGCCTGCGCGATTTTTCGAAACGGCACCGCGTGCTGTCGACCGGGCCGACGTTTCACGCCAAGCATCCGCTGGCGCGCCTCGACCGCATCATCGTCAGCGAGGAGATCGAGGTAGAGGAGGTTGGGGTCCACCACAGCGCCAAGGCGCGGATCGGCTCCGATCACCTGCCGGTCTGGGCGCGAATCACCCCACGCGATCCGATTCGCTAAAGTCGAGTTTTCACGCTATAGACATTGATGTCGGCCGCGGGGGCCCGACGGGCAGGTTTTTCGAGGACGCGATGGCGGCAGCAGCAGCGAGCGACACCGACCGCTTGGGCAAGCTTACCGAGGGGCAGAAGCAATGCCTTCGCCTCGTCTATCGGCACATGTCGTCGAAGGACATCGCGCGCGAGCTGGGCATCTCCCCCCACTCGGTCGATGCGCGCCTGCGCTCGGCACTGCGGACCCTCAATGTCACCAACCGTACCGAGGCGGCCCTCCGCCTCGCCGCGCATGAGGCGGGGGCACCCTATCAATCGCCCGTATATCAACCGTCGTACGTTGCCGCTCCCGACGCATCGGTCATGCTGAACCCCGACAACGACACGGGGCATACGACCGATGAGGAACGCGATTTCTACCGACTTCCCGATGCGGAAAGCCTCCGGGCTCGCCGTGTCGCTGAATCGGTGGCCGCGTTCGACCGCTCCGCGGATCCCTTCTGGGGCCGCCACGGTCAAACGGTTTCCCCGGTTCGGGCTTGGGGAGGCCGCAATGATCTGACGATTGGTGCCCGTATCGGGGTCGTGCTGGCCATCGCCATTGGCTCGGCTCTCGCATTCGGCGCCATCCTTTCCGGTCTCGCCTCGCTGGCTCGGCTCTCCTAGTCCGGGCGTAGCCCGGAAAATAAGCCAAGTTTTTCAGCCAGATGACCTGCCGACCCCTTCGGCGGGATGGGAGACTGCTATGACCGACAATCGCGTTAACATCGCTCGCCAGGTTGCCGACCAGCTGTTCGCGGCCGAGACCGCCATCGACACCGCGCTGGCGAAGACTGCCGCGCTCGCCGGCCTGATGCCGTCGGTTCGCGAAGACGCCCGCCTGTCGGCCCTCGTCGGCCAAGGCGCTGTCGAGCGCGCGATCGAGACGATGGCCGCGCTCGGCGAGGCCCGCCGCAAGATCGTCGAGACGCACAAGCAGCTCTCGATCACGCAGAAGCAGATGGGCCTTGGTCCGCTCAACTTCGGCGGTTGGGTCGACAAGCCGCAGTTCGCTCGCGCCGGTCTGGCCGCCGTCGAGGCCGCCTGACCGAAGCGACGGCAGTTGGGGGCAGGCACATGCTAGGTCCTTGCGCGACAAAGGCTTGCCTGAATGAATCTGCTGCAGTTGCTTTTTACCGTCGTGATGTTCGGCACGATCGGGGTGGCGTTGTGGAAGGGCGAATGGCCCGAGCGGGCGACGGCGATTGTGCTGTTCTGTGCAGCCGCCGCGTCCCCGCTGGTCGAGTCCACCCTCTTCGCCTCGCCGGAGTACGGCATCCTCGCGGTCGACCTGTTGCTGCTCGGCTGGCTCGGCGCCCTGGCGCTGGTCACCGACCGCTTCTGGCCGCTGTGGGCGACCGGCTTCCACCTGGTGGGAACGGTCATTCACATCGCCCGGATGGCCGACCCGACGGTGGTCCCCAACGCCTATGCGTTGGGGCAGGTGTTCTGGTCCTACCCGGTACTCGCCGCGCTGGCGTCGGGGGCGCTCGTCGAAGCGCCCGCGGCCCGCGCCCGGCGAGCCTGATCGAGGTGCGCTAGATGGCGTCCGTTCTCTCCGTTGCCCGCAGCTTCGGCCTCGTCGGCTCACCCGCCGTCGATCCCGACGCCTCGGTGCTGACCGAGCTGTTCGAAGCGGCCGGCGGCGGCGCGACCAGCGCCGACGTTGCGAAGCGCCTGCTCGATGAGACCGGCTCGCTCGGCGGCGCGATGGCGGCGACGGTCGCCGATCTCGCCCGCCTCGGCGTGCCGCAGGAGGCGCGCCGCGCGATCGCCGCGCTTCGCGCCGCCGTCACCGCCTCGCTGAAGCGCACCATCGAGGACCGGCCCTGCCTCGCCTCGAGCCGGTCGCTGCTCGACTATCTCCACGCCGACATGGCGTTCGCAGCCGTGGAGCGTTTCCGCGTGCTGTTCCTCAACAACAAGAACGTCCTGATCCGCGACGAGGTGATGAGCGAGGGCAGTCTGCAGACCGCCCCGGTGCATGTCCGCGAAGTGGTGAAGCGCGCCCTCGACCTCGGCGCCGCCGCGCTGATCCTCGTCCATAATCACACGTCGGGCGATCCGCGGCCGAGCCAGGACGACATCGACATCACGCGCGAAATGATGGCCGCCGCGGGCTTGTTCGGCATTGCCGTCCATGACCATATCGTCATCGGAAGGCAGGGGCACGCGAGCCTCGGCCAACTGGGGTATCTGAAATAATGTCGCGCGGGCGCATCTTCGTGGTCGATGACGACGCCGCCGTCCGGCAGGCCACCTGCTGGGCACTGCGGGCGGCCGGTTACGACGCGCGCGACTTCGATTCAGGCGAGGCCTTCCTGCGCGACGCGGATGTTGCAGGCCCGGGCTGCGCGGTGCTCGACCTCAACATGCCGGGCCTCTCCGGGCTCGACGTGCTGCAGCGCCTGCGCGAACGCACCTCGCCGCTCCGCATCATCATGCTGACCGGCTATGGTGACGTGCCGACCGCGGTGCGCGCCATCCAGGCTGGCGCCGCCGACTTCATCGAGAAACCCTATGATCCCGACGCACTGGTCGCGGCGATCGACCGGGCGATGGAGCAGCCGGGTGGCCCGACCGTGGTGCCGCTGCAGGCGGCCGCCGACCGCCGCGGCGATGCCGCACGCGAACGCCTGCGTCAGTTGAGCCCGCGCCAGCGGCAGGTGTTGCAGGGCCTCGTCGCTGGCCATCCCAACAAGATCATCGCGCAGGACCTGGGCGTCAGCCCGCGCACCATCGAGATGCACCGCGCCGACATGATGGACCGCCTCGGCGTCGCCAATCTGTCGGAGGCGCTGCGCCTCGCCTATGACGCCGGCATGGCCGGCGAGCGCCGCGCCAGCGCGTCAGCCCGCTTCGGCGGCCGCCGGGCGAGCGATCCGCGCCACTAGTTACTTCTTGGAGAGCAGATCGAGCGGCCCCGGCCCGTAGGGCGGCGTCGGGATTTCGGCGCGCGCGTGCGATAGCGCATCGGACCAGCGCCGCGACAGGTCATGGAAATAGGCGTCGTTATGGTCGATGCGGTGGACCAGCTCCGCCTTCGACTGGCCGGCGCGCGCGACGAGCAGGTCGAGCGGCAGCCCGACCGCGAGATTGGCGCGCATCGTCGAATCGAACGAGATCAGCCCGATCTTCAGCGCTTCGTACATGTCGGTGTCGTAGGTCAGCGCGCGTTCGATGATCGGCTTGCCATATTTGTTCTCGCCGATCTGGAGATAGGGCGTGTCGGGACCGCACTCGATGGCGTTGCCCGCCGAATAGACGAGGAACAGCCGGGTGCGCTCGCCGTCGATCGAGCCGCCGACCAGCAGGCTGGCGTTGAAGTTCACGTCCTGCTGCTCGAGGCTGACCATGCCGTCGCGCGCCTCGCGCAGCGCGCGCCCGGCGGCGAGCGCCGCCTGATAGATGTTGGACACGCTGTCGAGCGTGTCGTCCTCGCCCGTCTCGGGATTGTGGACGCCCTGCGCGAGCCGGTGCATCGCGCCCTGCGTCGTCGACAGGCTGCCCGCCGAGACGACCGCGATCAGCCGCTTGCCGTCATTGCCGTGGAGGCGCAGCTTCCGGTAGGTCGAGATATTGTCGACGCCCGCGTTGGTGCGGGTGTCGGCGATCATCACCAGCCCCTCGCGGACCAGCATCCCCACGCAATAGGTCACGCCCCCGCGTCTCCCCGGTCAACTCTGCGACTGCCGCATGGCGTCCACCGCCTGCACCGTCACATCCAAAGCCTCCGCGCCGCCCCCGCGACGCGCGCCGCGAACCGGCGCGGCATCGAGATAGTCCAGCCCGACCGCGACACGCAAATAGCTATCGGTGGTGCAGATGCCGTTCGCCGGATCGAACGCCACCCAGCCAAGATCGGGCACGTAAGCCTCCGCCCAGGCGTGCGACGCCTCCTGCCGCTCGGGCCGCGCCAGATGGCCGGACACGTAGCGCGCCGGGATGCCGAGGTGGCGCGCCCCCGCGCTGAAGATATGCGCGAAATCCTGGCAGACGCCGCGCCCCGAGGCGAGCGCATCGGTCGCCGCCGTCGCCACGTCGGTCGCCGCCGTGTCGAAGGAAATGCGTTCGTGCATCGCCGCCATCAGCGCGTGGAGCGTCGGCAGCACCTCGGGCCGGCGCGCGCCTTCGGCGAGGTCGATGAGCGCGGGATCGACGCGGGTCAGCGGCGTCGTGCGCAGGAAGATGGCGGGCGGCAACGGCTCGGGCGCGCCCTTCACCAGCCCCACCACCTCGCTGACATCGGCCTCGCCGACCACCGCGATGGTCAGCGCCATCGTTGGCGCGTCGGCGTAGAACATGTCGAGCCGGTTGCCGAAGGGATCGCTGCTCGTCCGCGTCACCCCGTCCACGTCGACGTCGACGCGCCAGTGGCGGACATGCTGCGCATCATGGTCGCTCGGCCGCAGCCGCAGCGCCTGCACGATGCCGCTGGCTACGAACTCGTAGCGGTAGGTGGTGCGGTAATCGATGTGGATGCGCATCAGAACAGATACTGTTCGCTGATCGTGGCGCCGAGGCGGTTGTTCTCGGCGAGGAAGCTGTTGATGAACTCGTGCAGCCCGGCGGCGAAGATGGCGTCGATCTTCGCGGTGGCGAGCCGATTGGCGGCGGAGACCGCCTGTCGGTGCGCCGGCCCGCGCCGGCCGCTGGTCTCCGCCAGCCGATCGAGATAGCGCACGATGTCGCTGACGCAGGCGGCAAGCGAGCGCGGCATGCGTTTGTTGAGGATGAGCAGGTCGGCGACCAGCCACGGCTTCACGCTGTCGCGATAGACATGGCGATAGGCGGTGAGCGCCGAGACCGTGCGCAGGATCGTCGTCCACTGGAAATAGTCGAGGCTGCCGCCGACCGGCTCGTCGCGCGGCAGCAGCAGATGATATTTGACGTCGAGCAGCCGGGCGGTGTTGTCGGCGCGCTCCATCGCGGCGCCGAGGCGCATGAACCAGTAACCGTCGTCGCGCAGCATCGTCCGATGCGCCGCGCCGTCGAACGCAAGCGCCGCGGCCTTTACCGCCTCGAGCAGCCGGTTGAGCGTCGGCCGCGAATCGAGCTGCGTGCCGAAGCGCTGCAGGTCGAGCCAGGCGCCGTTGATCGCCTCCCAGGTCTCGACGGTCAGCGCGGTGCGCACCGCGCGGGCGTTGTTGCGCGCGCGCTCGAGGCAATGGCGCATCGACGAGGGATTGTCGGGGTCGAGCGACAGGAACTGCAGCGCGCTCGCTTCCTCCAGCACCGGATAGCGTTCGGCATAGGCGATGTTGACCCCCGCCGCGGTCAATGCGCCGCGCCACGCGCCGACATCGCCGCCATAGCTCGACGGCAGCGCCGCGAGGCGCAACGTCGCGTCGGTGAGGCGCGATATGAAGTCGGCGCGCTCGATATAGCGCCCCAGCCAGAACAGGTTTCCGGCGGTCCTAGAGAGCATGGCTGCAGTGCCGCGAGGGCGCGTGCCCGCGCCCCGACAGGCGCAAAGCCGGCCGGCGGGCAGTGATGCCCGTCCGACGACGCGGCTTTGCCGCGGCGGCTCTCGCCTGGTTTCTAATCATCGAGCACCCAGGTGTCCTTGGTGCCGCCGCCCTGGCTGGAATTGACCACCAGCGATCCGGGCTTCAGCGCGACGCGGGTAAGGCCGCCCGGCACGATGCGGCTGCCCTTCGCGCCGGTCAGCACGAAGGGTCGCAGATCGACATGGCGCGGCGCGATGCCCTCGTCGACGAGCGTCGGGCAGGTCGAGAGCGCCAGCGTCGGCTGCGCGATGAACTTCTCCGGCGTCGCCTTCAGCTTGGCGGCGAAATCCTCGATCTGCGCGGTGGTGGCATGCGGCCCGACGAGCATGCCGTAGCCGCCCGAGCCGTCGACCTCCTTCACCACCAAATCCTTCAGATTGTCGAGGACATGGCCGAGCGCGTCGCGTTCGCGGCAGCGCCAGGTCGGCACATTGGCGAGGATCGGCTCCTCACCGGTGTAGAAGCGCACGATCTCCGGCATGTAGCTGTAGACCGCCTTGTCGTCGGCGATGCCGGTGCCGGGCGCGTTGGCGATGGTGAGGTTGCCGGCGGCATAGGCGCTCATCAGCCCCGGCACGCCGAGCACCGAGCCCGGGTTGAACACCAAAGGATCGATGAAATCATCGTCGACGCGGCGGTAGACGACATCGACGCGCTTTGGCCCTTCGGTGGTGCGCATGAACAGCATATCGCCGCGCACGAACAGGTCGCTGCCCTCGACCAGCTCGACCCCCAGCTTGTCGGCTAGGAAGCTGTGTTCGTAATAGGCCGAATTGTGGAAGCCCGGCGTCAGCACGACGATCGTCGGCTCGCCCTTGCAGTTGGGCGGCGCCACCGAGCTGAGCGTCGACAGCAGCATCTCAGGGTAATCGTCGACCGGCGCGACGCGGTGACGGTCGAACAGCTCGGGCAGCAGCCGCAGCATGACCTCGCGGTTCTCCAGCATGTAGGAGACGCCGGAGGGCGTGCGGGCATTGTCTTCGAGCACGTAGAAATCGTCCGGGCCGGTGCGGACGATGTCGATGCCGGCGATATGCGTGAACACGCCGTGCGGCGGCTGCTTGCCGATGACGGCCAAGCAATATTGCGGATTGCGCAGCACCAGCTCGTCGGGAAGGAGCCCGGCGCGCAGGATTTCGCGAGGACCGTACACGTCGGCGAGGAAGGCGTTGAGTGCCTTCACCCGCTGCACGAGGCCCTTTTCGAGGCGCGTCCATTCGGATCGCGCGATCACCCGCGGGATGATGTCGAAGGGGATCAGCCGCTCGTCGGCCTGTGCGTCGCCATAGACGGCGAAGGTGATGCCGATGCGGCGGAAGAACAGCTCGGCCTGCGCGCGGCGGGTCTGCAGATATTCGGGCGGCGCGTCGTCAAGCCAGCGCTTGATGCGGTGATAGGCGTCGCGCGGCGTATCGCCGTCGAAGCCCATTTCATCAAACGCTTGCGCCCCTTGCATCCGCTGGAAAACCCTCTCCGTCCCGGAGTTTGTGCGCTGCAACAAGGAAGCGCAAGGGGGGTTCGTTCAGCAAAAACGTCAGGCGCGGACAAGGCCCTCCATCGGCCGGGCGCTGCCCTTGAACAGTTCGCGCGACAGGTGCACCGGTTCGAGCCGCAGATGCTCGCCGAGGGAACCTGCCAGCATCGCATAGAGGTCGGCGGTCGGGCGAAGGTCACGCCCTTCGTGCAGCGCTGCCGCGCCCAACCCCGGCCAATCGGCAACGACCGTGCCCCCGCGCACCGCGCCGCCGGCGAGGATTGCGGCGCTGCCGGTGCCATGGTCGGTGCCGCCCGTACCGTTGACCGCGACGGTGCGGCCGAACTCGGTGGCCGCAATCACCAGGGTATCGGCCCAAGCGGCGCCGAGCCCGTCGCGCAACGCGCCGATTGCCTCGTCGAGCTTGCCGAGCTGGTTGTTGAGGCGTGCCGCCTGCCCGGCATGGGTGTCCCAGCCATCGGACTCGATGACCGCGAGGCGCGGGCCGTCGGGTTTGGCGAGGAAGCTTGCCGCAAGTTTGGCCAGCGCCGGAAGGCCCGCCGCCGCCCCGCCGGCGTCGAGCCCATGCGCCGCCACCGCCTTCTGCCAGAGCGGCTGCAGCAACATGTCGTCACCGTAGAGCCGGCCGACGCGGGCGACGAGATCGGGGGTGACGCCGGGCAGCGCCGAGGGCGCGTGCGTCGTCACCGGCACCTGCCCCTGCGCAATCAGCGGCAGCGCCGGCGATAGGGCGAGGCCGCGGTCGTCGGCATCGGGCAGCATCGCCAGCAGCCGGTTCATCCAGCCGCTGCGGAGCGCATGCGGCGTCGCTGCCCCGGTCTCCAGCAGGTTCTGCGCATCGAAATGCGAGCGGTCCCGGTAGGGCGTCGCGGCGGCGTGGACGAACAGCGCCTCGCCGCCGCGGTATAGCTGCGCGGTGCGGGTCATCGCCGGATGCAGCGCAAACATTCCGTCGAGCTTGATCGCTTCACCCGCGCCGATCGCGAGTTGACGCCGCGCCGCGGCATAGCCCGGATCGGCATAGGGAATAACGGTGCCTACACCGTCCATCGCGCCGCGCAGCAGCAGGAAGACGAACCGGCGGTCGGTGGCGGCGGCGGCCAGCGCCAGCTGCGGCGGCAGCAGCAGCGCGGCGCCCGCGCCGGCGAGAAAGGATCGGCGGCTCGGCATGGTCACCTCCGTTGGAATTCGGGCGCGGCGAGCAGCAGTGCGGTCGCCTGAGCGGGGCTTTCGGCGCCAGCGAGCACGGCGGTGGTGGTCGATGACACTGCGCCGTCGAACAACCGCGGCGACAGCGCACGGGCATCGATATCGGGCAGGCGCATGGCCAGCTGCTGTGCGACCTCGACGCGCCTCATCAGTGCGTCCGACCCGGCCCAGGTGGCGGTCACGTCGCCCCAGCCGGCAGGCGATCCGGGGCGCCAGACCGGCTGGCCCAGCGCGGCGACGGTGCGCACCGCCCGCCGGTTCGCCTCGCGCACGCCGAGCGCGCGCAGGCTGGAAACCGTCCAGTCCCACGGCGACTTGAACTTGGGCGCGGTCGCCGCCGATGCCTCGGGCGCGTCGATCAGTGCGCGGTAGACGGTGGGAAGGTCGCCACCGCTCGCCTGAAAGGCCTTCGCCAGCCGGTCGACCAGCGCCGCCGGCGGCTCGTCGGCGACGAAATGCCGGGCGAGCTTGGTGGCGACATGGCGCGCGGTCGCCGGATGCGCCGCGAGATCGAGCAGCATTGCCCGCGACTGCGCCTCGCCGGCGGCCGGGTATCGCTTGCCGAGCAGGGTCCGCTCCCCGGGCTGATGGACGACCGGGCGAAAAAGCACGGTGCCGGGTGTGCCGCCGGCACCGCGCAAGCCGGCTACCGTCCAGCCGGTAAGACCTTTCGCAAGCTCCTGAACATCGGTCTGGGCGTAGCCGCCGGTTACGCCGAGCGTGTGCAGCTCGAGGATTTCGCGCGCGAGATTTTCGTTGAGGCCGCGCTGCCGCGCCTCGGGCTGCGCGGCGCGCGTCGCCGCCCGGCTGTCGGGGCCGACCGAGCGCACCTGATCGAGGTACATCAGCATCGCCGGATGCCGCTCGACCGCGAGCAACATGTCACAGAAGCGCCCCAATACATGCGGCCGGATCGCCTCGAACTCCAGATTGCCGGCAAGCCCGAGGATGATGTTGCGGTCAACCGAGACGGCGAAATGATTGGCCCAGAAATGCACCAGCCGCTCGACGAACGGCGCCGGTGCGGTGAGCGCATGGCCAAGGCGGGCCGTGGCCTGGTCGAGATAGGCGTCCCGCGGGCCGCCGCGCATCGGGGCGGGTTCGGCGGGCATGCCGCTTTCGGCGGCGCGCCGCCGCTCTTGCCGCGCCACCACCAGGTCGAGATAGGCGGCGGCATTGGCGTTGCCGCCGGGCAGCGCCGCGATGACGGCAGGGCGCGGATCATAGCTTTCCAGCTGACCCAGCAGCCAGCGGCGCGGGTCGTCGATGCGGTCGTCGAGCCGCCGGCCGAGGCCGAAGCGGTTGGTCGCGATGGCGGTACGCATGGGCTCACTCTCCGCTCATGTTACGAGAGACCGACGCATCGTCCCCCGCAATCGTCGACCGGCTGTGCATTTGAAGCGGCGCGACGCCATCCTATATCGCTGGTCCACCCTCGTTGAAGGACAGCATCCCTCCATGTCCGAACTCCCCACCTGGCACGGCACCACCATCCTTTCCGTGCGCAAGGGCAACAAGGTCGTCGTCGCCGGCGACGGCCAGGTCTCGCTCGGCTCGACCGTCGTCAAGGCCAACGCGCGGAAGGTCCGCCGCCTCGGCGCCGACGGATCGGTGATCGGCGGCTTCGCCGGCTCGACCGCCGATGCCTTCACCCTGTTCGACCGGCTCGAAGCCAAGCTCGAGCGCTGGCCCGGCCAGCTACTGCGCGCGAGCGTCGAGTTGGCCAAGGACTGGCGCACCGACCGCTATCTGCGCCGCCTCGATGCGATGATGGCGGTCGCCGACAAGAACGTGACGCTGATCCTCACCGGCAATGGCGATGTGCTGGAGCCCGCCGACGGCATCGCCGCGATCGGTTCGGGCGGCAATTACGCGCTCGCCGCCGCGCGCGCGCTGATCGACATCGACACGCTCGACGCCGAGGAGATTGCGCGCCGGGCGATGAAGATCGCCGCCGATGTCTGCGTCTACACCAACGAAAATGTGACCATCGAAACGCTGGAGTCCGAGCGGTGAACGACGCGACCCCCCTCAATACCGATACCGCTACGCCCGCCGCGCTGACCCCCAAGGCCGTCGTCGCCGCGCTCGACCGCTTCATCGTCGGGCAGAAGGACGCCAAGCGTGCCGTCGCGGTGGCGCTGCGCAACCGCTGGCGCCGCCAGCAGCTCGACAGCGACCTGCGCGACGAGGTCAATCCGAAGAACATCCTGATGATCGGGCCGACCGGCTGCGGCAAGACCGAGATCAGCCGGCGGCTGGCGAAGCTCGCCGACGCGCCGTTCATCAAGATCGAGGCGACCAAGTTCACCGAGGTCGGCTACGTCGGGCGCGATGTCGATTCGATCGTCCGCGACCTCGTCGAGGAGGCGATACGGCTGGTCCGCGAGGGCAAGCGCGCCGGCGTCAAGGAAGCCGCCGAGACGGCCGCCGAAGCCCGGCTGATGGACGCACTCGTCGGCAAGGACGCGTCGGAGACGACGCGCAACGCCTTCCGCGCCAAGTTCGTGAACAAGGAGCTGGCGGGCCGCGAGATCGAGATCGAGGTCGAGGATTCAGGGACTCAGATGCCGTTCGAGATCCCCGGCATGCAGCCCGGCCAGGTCGGCATGATCAACCTGTCCGACATGTTCGGCAAAGCCTTCGGCGGCCGTACCAAGCGCCGCAAGATGAGCGTCGAGCAGGCGTGGGAGGTGCTGGTCGCCGAGGAAAGCGACAAGCGGCTCGACCAGGACGAGGTGGTGCGCGAGGCGGTGCGTTCCGCCGAGCAGAACGGCATCGTCTTCCTCGACGAGATCGATAAGATCGCGGTGTCCGACGTGCGCGGCGGCTCGGTGTCGCGTGAAGGCGTGCAGCGCGACCTGCTGCCGCTGATCGAGGGCACTACGGTCGCGACCAAATACGGCCCGGTGAAGTCGGACCATATCCTGTTCATCGCCAGCGGCGCCTTCCACACCTCGAAGCCGTCCGACCTGCTGCCCGAGTTGCAGGGCCGCCTGCCGATCCGCGTCGAACTGAGTGGCCTTGGCGAGGAGGATTTCAAGCGCATCCTCACCGACACCGAGGCGTCGCTGATCAAGCAGTATATCGCGCTGATCGGCACCGAGGGCGTCACGCTCGAATTCGCCGACGATGGCATCGAGTCGATCGCCAAGATGGCGGCCGACGTGAACGACCGCGTCGAGAACATCGGCGCGCGGCGGCTGCAGACGGTGATGGAGAAGCTGCTTGAGGACGTGTCGTTCGACGCCTCCGAGCTGGGCGGCGAGAAGGTCGTCGTCGACAAGGCCTATGTCGAGAAGCAGCTGAACGAGATCGTCAAGGACAACGACCTGTCGAAGTTCATCCTCTAACCCGCGCCGCCCTTCCCCCTCGCCCGCTTGCGGGAGAGGGAGGGGCCCGCCGCGCAGCGGTGGGAGGGTGAGGGTGTGCCGGCCTGTCCGCTTCGCCGCCGTCGGCGATGGGCTCGCTGACGCTCGCACACCCTCACCTAACCTCTCCCGCAAGCGGGAGAGGGACTACACCGCGTCACCTCAACAAGCTCTCCTAACCCTCGGTCAAGAAAGCCTTCGTTGGCCTCGCGCGAAGAGGGGCGCATCTGATCGGGCCTGATCGGAAGGCTTCCTCCATGGCTACCAAGCTCGACCCCGAGGCGCGCGGACGCGCCATTCTCGTCGGCGCCGGACCCGGCGATCCCGACCTGCTGACCGTGAAGGCGGTGCGCGCACTGGGACAAGCCGACGTCGTCGTCCACGACGGCCTCGTCGACGAGCGCGTGCTCGACCTCGCGCCCGAAACCGCGCTGCGCATCTCGGTCGCCAAGTCGCGCTCGCGGCACACCCTCCCGCAGGAGGCGATCAACGCGCTGGTCGTCGCGCACGTCCAGACCGGCGCGATCGTCGTGCGGCTGAAGGGCGGCGACCCGTTCATCTTCGGCCGCGGCGGCGAGGAAGTCGAAGCGGTGCGCGCCGCCGGCCTGCCCGTCGAGGTGGTGCCGGGCGTGTCGGCCGCGCTCGGCTGCGCCGCCGCCGCGATGGTGCCGCTCACCCACCGCGACCACGCCTCGACGGTCAGCTTCGTCGCCGGCCAGTGCAAGGGATTGAGCGAGCAGGACTGGACCGGCCTCGCCGGCCCGGATCGCACCTTGGTCGTCTATATGGGCGTCGCGACGGCGAGCGCGATTGCCGACAAGCTGATGGCCGACGGCCTGTCGCCCGAGACGCCGGTCGCTATCCTCGAGCGCGGTACCCTCCCCGACTCGCGCTCCTTCCGCACGCTCCTTGCGGACCTGGGCGGCGCGGTCGAGCGCAAGCAGGTGCGCAGCCCGGCCGTGCTCGTCATCGGCGAGGTCGCGATGCTCGGCGACTGCGAGGACATTCTTTCGCACTACGCCGCCCGCGCGGAGGCGCTGGCATGAGGATCGTCACCGGCAACGATCTCGGCTCGGGCGCCGTCGTCTGGTGGACCGGCGAAGGGTGGAGCCTTTTCGTCGCCGACGCGGTCGATGTCGGCGAGGGCGCGGAAGCCGTCGCCGCCGAAGAGGAAGCGGCGCGCCGGGTGAACGCGCCCTATGTCATCGAAGCGACCGAAAGCCCCGACGGCCCGATGCCCGCGCACATCAAGGACCGCATCCGCAGCCTTGGCCCCACCGTCCGCGGCGACCTCGCGCTCAAGCGCGATCCGTCCGCCGGCAACTATGTGATCTGACCCATGTACCGCTACGACCAATATGACCAGGCCATCGTCGACGCCCGCGTCGACGAATTCCGCGACCAGGTGAACCGGCGCCTCGCCGGCGAGCTGTCGGAGGACCAGTTCAAGCCGCTGCGGCTGAAGAACGGCCTCTATCTGCAGCTTCACGCCTATATGCTGCGCGTCGCCATCCCTTACGGGACGCTCGACGGGCGGCAGATGCGGATGCTGGCGCACATCGCGCGCAAATACGACCGCGACTACGGCCATTTCACCACGCGGCAGAACATCCAGTACAACTGGATCAAGATGGAGGAGGCGGGCGACCTCCTCGCCGACCTCGCCTCGGTCGAGATGCACGCCATCCAGACCAGCGGCAACTGCATCCGCAACATCTCGTCCGACCAGTTCGCCGGCGCCGCCGCCGACGAGGTCGGCGACCCGCGGCCGTGGGCGGAGCTGCTCCGCCAATGGTCGACCTTCCATCCCGAGTTCAGCTACCTGCCGCGCAAGTTCAAGATCGCGGTGATCGGCAGCGACACCGACCGCGCCGCCATCCAGCTGCACGACATCGGCCTGCAGCTGGTGAAGCAGGGCGGCAAACTGGGCTTCAAGGTGTTCGTCGGCGGCGGCATGGGCCGCACGCCGATCATCGGCGCCTGCATCAACGAGTTCCTGCCCGCCGACCACTTCCTGAGCTATCAGGAGGCGATTTTGCGCGTCTACAACCGCTACGGCCGGCGCGACAACATCTACAAGGCGCGCATCAAAATCCTGGTGAACGACCTCGGCGCGGAAGAATTCCGCCGGCAGGTCGACGCCGAGTGGGCGGCGATGGAAGGCCTCGACATCGACGCGCCGGCCGCCGAGATCGAGCGGATCGAGGCCTTCTTCGCCCCGCCTGCCTTCGAGACCGGCCTCGCCGACGACATCGACCTAGGCGACCCCGATTTCGCGCTGTGGGTGAAGAGCAACGTCCACGCCCACAAGGCGCCGGGCTATGCCATCGCCACGATCAGCCTGAAGCCGGTCGGCGGCATCCCCGGCGACGCCTCCTCGGCGCAGATCGACCTCATCGCCGACCTCGCCGAGCGCTACAGCTTCGACGAGCTGCGGGTCACGCACGCGCAGAACCTCGTGCTGCCGCATGTACGCAAAAGCGATCTCTATGCGCTGTGGCAGGCACTGCGCGACGCCAAGCTGGCCAGCGCCAACCTCGACCTCGCGTCGGACATCATCGCCTGCCCCGGCCTCGACTATTGCAGCCTCGCCAACGCCCGCTCGATCCCGGTCGCGCAAGGGATCGCCGAACGACTGGCGCCGATCGAGCAGGATCTCGGCGAGCTGAAGATCAAGATATCGGGCTGCATCAACGCCTGCGGCCACCATCATGCCGGCCACATCGGCATCCTCGGCGTCGACCGGAAGGGCGAGGAGAACTACCAGCTCCTGCTCGGCGGGTCGGGGGCGGAAGACGCCAGCCTCGCCAAGATCATCGGCCCCGGCTTCACGCAGGACGGCGTGGTCGACGCGGTCGACAAGGTCGTCGCGCGCTACCGCGAGCTGCGCGAGAAGGACGAGCGCTTCCTCGACACCTATCGCCGCGTCGGCGTCGATCCGTTCAAGGCGGCGGTCTATGGTTGAGCTTCGCTTTCGCGACGATGCGCCGGTCGACGAGCCCGGCACCACGCTCGACGGCTTCCTCGACCAATCGAACGCCACCGCCGTCCGCATCGAGGCGGGCGAGGACGTGCGGCGCCTGCTGCCCTTCCTCGACCGGCTGCGGCTCGTCGAAGTGGCGTTCCCAAGCTTCAGGGACGGCCGCGGCTATTCGGCGGCCCGCATCCTCCGCGAGGCCGGCTACACGGGCGAGCTGCGCGCGGCGGGCGACGTGCTCGTCGACCAGCTGTGGTTCATGCGCCGCACCGGCTTCGACAGCTTCGCGCCAGAAAAGGCGCTCGACGCCGCGGCGGTGGAGCGGGCGCTCAACCGCTATGACGCCGTCTACCAGGGCGCGGCGGACGGACGGACGCCGGTCTGGAAGCTGCGGCATGGCTGAGCCGGCGCGCGCGCTGGACCGGATCGACACCGCGCCGGCGTTCGACGCCGAGACGGCGGCGGCGATCGGCGCGCGGCTCGAAGGCCTTGATACGACGGCGATGCTGGAATTGCTGCTGCGCGATGTCGTTCCCGGCCGCGTGGCACTGGTGTCGTCGTTCGGTGCGGAGTCGGCGGTGCTGCTGCACCTCGTGTCGACGATCGATCGCAGCGTGCCGCTGGTGTTCGTCAACACGCAGAAGATGTTCGGCGACACGCTCGCCTATCGCGACGAGCTGGCCGAGCGGCTGGGCTTCACCGACCTGCGCGTGGTGCGGCCCGACCCCTATCTGCTGGCGCAGAAGGACGCGACCGGGCTGCGCTGGTCCTACGACCCCGACGGCTGCTGCGAGATCCGCAAGGTCGAGCCGCTGCGCCGCGCTTTGGCGCCGTTCGATGCGTGGATTTCGGGTCGCAAGGGCTTCCAGGCGGGGCGCGGTGGCATCCCGCGGGTCGAACTCGACGAGGGGCGGCTGAAGATCAACCCGCTCGCCGGCTGGTCGAAGGCCGACCTCGACGCCTATTTCGCCGCGCACGATCTGCCGCGCCACCCGATGGAGGCGCAGGGCTATCCATCGATCGGTTGCAGCCCGTGCACCAGCCGCGTGCTGCCCGGCGAGGACCCGCGCGCCGGCCGCTGGCGCGGCTGGGACAAGGTCGAATGCGGCATTCATAGCGAAGTGACCGACGATCCGGCATTCTAGGTCCGATGGACCGCCTGCCGCTCTTCATCGACCTCGCGGGTCGCGAGGTCGTTCTGCTGGGAACCGGCCCGGCCGCGGACGCCAAGCGTCGGCTGATCGAGGCGGCCGGAGGCCGAGTCACCACCGATCCCAGTTCAGCACAGCTCGCTTTCGTCTCGCTGACCGGCGACGCGGCCGAAGCCGCCGCATCCGACCTCAAGCGGCAGGGCCTGTTGGTCAACGTCGTCGACCGCCCCGACCTCTGTGATTTCCTGATCCCCGCCATCGTCGACCGCTCGCCGGTGATCGTCGCCATCGGCACCGGCGGCGCGTCGGCGACGCTTGCCAAGGCGCTCCGCGAGCGGCTGGAAGCCCTGCTGCCCGCCAGCCTTGGTGACCTCGCCCGCCGCATCGGCGCGCGCCGGCGGGGCCTCGCCGAGCATCTGCCGACCCCCGAGCAGCGCCGCCGCTTCTGGGACGATCTGATGACTCCCGGTGCGCCGCTCGACCCGCTAGCGCCGGTGGGCGATCCCGATGCCGCCATCGACGCGGCGCTCGCCGGAGATGCGGAGGCTGTGCCGTCGCTGGTGAGCATCGCGCTGACCAGCGACGATCCGGACGATCTCACCCTGCGCCAGCTACGCGCGCTGTCGCGGGCCGATACCGTGTTTCATGCGAATGCACCGGCGGCGATCCTCGACCGGGCGCGGCGTGATGCGGTTCGGGAAAAAGTAACGACGTTGCCCGAGGCGCTGCCGGCGGGTCTCAGCGTCTTCCTCTACAGGATCGACAGGGCCTGAACCTGCCGCGGGCGGCTGGCGCGCGCCGCCGCCCAGCTGAGGAAGCTCGCCTCGTCGGCGGGCTCGGCGATCGAATAGCCCTGCAGCAGTTCGCAGCCGATGACGCTGAGGATGTCCGCCTGCAGCGAGGTCTCCACCCCTTCGGCGACGCAGTCGTAGCCGAGGCCGTGGCTCAAGGAGACGATGGCGTTGACGATGGTCCGCGCCTCGGCGCTGTAGGCGACGTCCTGGATCAGCGAACGGTCGATCTTCAGCCGGTCGATGGGCAGCTTCTTCAGCCGCGCGAGGTTCGAATAGCCGGTGCCGAAATCGTCGATGGCGATGGAGAGGCCGAGCGCGCGCAGCTGCGCAATGGTGTCGATCGTCGCCGAGTCGCTCGACATCACCAGCGATTCGGTGATCTCCAGCTCGATCTTGCCCGGCGTCACCTTGTAGCGATCGAGGCAGTTGCGGACGTGCGCGACGAAGCCCGGCCGCTGGATTTGGCGCGGCGAGACGTTGCAGGACAGGCGGCAGTCGAGGCCATCGGCTTCCCAGCCGGCCGCCGTGCGGATCGCCTGCTCGACCACCCATTCGCCGATCTCGACGATCAGCCCCGAATCCTCGGCAACGTCGATGAAGGTGCCGGGCAGGCGCAGGCCGTGCACCGGATGCTTCCAGCGGATCAGCGCCTCGGCCGACACCAGCGCGCCGCTTTCGGCATGGATCTGCGGCTGGAAATACAGCTCGAACTGGCCAGCGTGCGCCGCCTCGCGCAGCTGCACCTCGAGCTGCAGCCGGTCGCGCGCCGCCTTGTTCAGCTCGGCCGAATAGGCGTGGTGCTGGTTCCGGCCGAGCGCCTTGGCATGATACATAGCCGTGTCGGCGTTGCGCATCAGCGTCTCATAGTCATGCCCGTCCTTGGGGATCGAAGCGATGCCGATGCTGGCGTTGATCACCACCGACTGGCCGGCGAGATCGAACGACTCCTCGAGCGAGGTGAGGATGCGCCGCGCGATACGCACCGCTTCCTCGGGCGCCTCGACCTGCGGCAGCAGCACGGTGAACTCGTCGCCGGCGAGCCGCGCCAGGGTCGTCGAATCGTCGCCGATGGAGAGCAGCACCCGCGCCCGTGCCGCGAACATGCCGAGCAGCGCATCGCCCTGCGCATGGCCGAGGCTGTCGTTCACCGCCTTGAAGCGATCGAGATCGATGAAGAGGAGGGCACCGCGCCGCGGGTCGGCGAGCAGATGCGCCTCGACGATGCGGCGGAAATGCACGCGGTTGGGCAGGTCGGTGACCGGATCGTGAAGCGCGAGGCGCTGGATATTGTCGATGCTGGTGCGCACCCGGCGCAGCAGCACTTCGAGCGACGCGACCAGATGTGGCAGCACCGCTTCCGCGGCCTTGCCGAAGCCGACGCGCAGTTCGCCGCTCGCCGCTTCGCGCAGGCCCACCAGCACGGCGTCGAGCGCGCCGGCGATCGGCTCCAGCGCGCGCATGGTGGCAAGCGCGGTCACGCAGGCGGCAAGCACCGACAGGACGATCGCCTCGATCGCCTGCTCGCGCGCGAGCGTGCCGGCCGAATCGAGCTTCTCGGCGACGCCGGTCGCCAGCAGCGCCAGAATGAGCACGACCGACCCGGCGCCCGCGGCAAAGGCGGTCGCGCGATCGCGGAAATTGTCGTCGTGCATGCCCCCGCACCCCATACGCCAAGGGGTGAGGATGCCAGAGGAACGGTAAACAAAGCGCTAAGGCGCCGGGCGGGTGGCCCGGCGCCTCACGGCATCAGCGCGGCGCCATGCGGATGGCGCCGTCGATGCGTACATCCTCGCCGTTGAAGTAGGAGTTGCGGCACATCTCGAGTGCGAGGCCGGCATATTCGGCCGGGTTGCCGAGGCGCTTGGGGAAGGGCACCGACGCGGCGAGCGCATCCTTCACATTCTGCGGCGCGCCGTTCATCAGCGGCGTGTTGAAAATGCCGGGCAGGATGGTGTTGACGCGGATGCCCTCGCTCATCAGGTCGCGCGCGATCGGCAAGGTCATGCCGACGACGCCGCCCTTCGACGCCGAATAGGCCGCCTGGCCCATCTGGCCGTCCTCGGCCGCCACCGACGCGGTGTTGACGATCGCGCCGCGCTCGCCGTCTTCCATCGGATCGAGCGTCAGCATGCCAGCGGCCGACTTGGCGATGCAGCGGAAGGTGCCGACGAGGTTGATCTGGATGATCATGTTGAAGGCATCGAGCGGGAAATGCTTGATCTCGCCGGTTTCGCGCGAACGGCTGGCGGTCTTCGCCGCGTTGCCGGTGCCGGCGCAGTTGATCAGGATTCGCTCCTGGCCGTGCGCCGCGCGCGCCTTCGCAAAGCCCGCCTCGACGCTCTCGTCCGAGGTGACGTTGACGTTGCAGAACACGCCGCCGATGTCGGCCGCGACCGCCTCGCCCTTCTCGGCGTTCATGTCGAAGATCGCGACCTTGACGCCTTCCGCCGCCAGCGCGCGCGCCGTCGCCTCACCCAGACCCGAGGCGCCGCCCGTGACGACCGCCGAACAACCCGAAAGCTTCATATCCCTCTCCCTCGCGATGCGAATTTGCGCCGGACCCTAACGGAGGCCGACGAAAGCGAACGGCTGGCATTAGCGTCAGGTGATGGGGGGCTCGCTCGCCGGGCGCACGCTCCGCGCCGCCATCTGCTCGCGATAGGCGAGGTAGATGCTGGTGGCGAGGATGACCGCGCCGCCGACGAGCGTCATCGCATCGACCGTCTCGCCGAACGCCTGCCAGCCGATGGCCGCGACGATGCCGAAGCGGATGAAGTCATAGGGCAGGACGGCCGTCGCCTCGGCGGCGCGGAAGGCGTAGCTGGTGGCGAGCTGTCCGACGACGGCGCAGATGCCGACGCCGACGAGAATCAGCCACGTCATCGGCGACGGCCACGCCCAGTAGAAGGGCAAGACCAGCGCCGAGATCGGCAACATGATGAAGAAGGTGAAAGCGGCGACCAGCCGCGGGTCGTCGGTGCCGACCAGTTGCTTGATGGTGATCAGCGAGAAGGCGGTGGCGAGCGCCGACAGGATCGCGGCACCGATCCCCGGTGTCATCGGCAGATGCCCGGGCCGCAGCACCACCAGCACGCCGGCAAAGCCGACCACCAGCGCGGCAATCCGGCGGGCACGCAGCTTTTCCCCAAGGAACAGCGCCGCGGCGACGGTGGCGAACAGCGGCGCTGCGAAATTGATCGCCTGCACGTCGGCGAGCGGCGCGTGCGCGATGGCGAAGAAGGTGGCGTAGGTGGCGACGACGCCCGAGCCGGCGCGCCGCAGATGCGCCGGCCAGCGCCGCAAGGTGTCCGGGTTCCACGCGCCCGCGGCGATCGGCAGGATGATCAGCGCGCCGATCAGGTTGCGGAAAAACACGATCGCGAAGGGGTGAAGATCGGCGCTCGCCGCGCGGATCAACGCCCAGACCAGCGCGAAGGCGATGCAGGCGACGATCATCCACGCCGGCCCGCGCAGCGGCAGCGGCAGGCCATCGAGCAACGCGGCGGGTCCCCTCATGCCTCAAGGCATAGGGGGTCGGCCGCAAGGTGCCTAGCTAGCCATCGTTCGCGAAACCGTCGCACGCCCCACCATCGTCGTACCGGCGAAAGCCGGTATCCAGAATGACGGCTGGACTGGATTCCGGCTTTCGCCGGAATGACGGACTTGGAGAACATTCGCCGGCGGTCGGGCGCATGGCCCATCGTCGATCCCGCCCCAACCCTGTGAGGGAGGGAATCCCGTCGCGTCAGTTATCGAGGATGCGCGAGAGGTGGCCGATGTCGGCCTCCAGCTCGCGGTCGGCGGCGCGCAGCTCGTCGATGCGCTTCACGGCGTGCATCACCGTGGTGTGGTCGCGGCCGCCGAAGCGCCGGCCGATCTCGGGCAGCGAGCGCGGCGTCAGCTTCTTGGCGAGGTACATCGCCACCTGCCGCGGCCGGGCGACTTCGCGGGCGCGTCGGGCCGACATCATGTCGGACAGCTTCACCGTGTAATAGTCGGCGACCTTGCGCTGGATCTCGTCGATGGTGATCTTCTTCTCGTGCGCGCGCAGCACGTCGGCGAGCACCTGCCGGGTGAAGTCGAGATCGACCGCCTTCCCGACCAGGGTCGCATAGGCGACGACGCGGTTGAGCGCGCCTTCCAGCTCGCGGACGTTCGAGGTGATGCGCCGCGCGAGGAAGTCGATGACGTCGGCGCCGACCTTGGCGCCGGGCATCCGCTCGACCTTCGACATCAGGATGTTGAGGCGCAGCTCGTAATCGGCCGGGTTGATGTCGGCGACGAGGCCCCAGGCGAGGCGCGACAGGATGCGGTCCTGGATGCCTTCGAGATTCTGCGGGCTACGGTCGGCGGTGATCACCAGCCGCTTACCGGCGCTGATGATCTCGTTCATCGTGTGGAAGAATTCTTCCTGCGTCGAATCCTTGCCGGCGATGAACTGCACGTCGTCGATCATGAGCAGATCGACCGAGCGCAGCCGCTGCTTGAAGCTGATCGTGTCCTTGGCGCGCAGCGCGGCGAGGAACTCGACCATGAACTTCTCGGCCGACATATAGGCGACCTTGGCTTGGCGGTTGCGCTGGCGCAGCTCGCCGCCGATCGCGTGCATCAGGTGCGTCTTGCCCAAGCCCGTGGTGCCGTGGAGGAACAGCGGGTTGAACGGCATCGGGCCGCCCTCCGCCACCGTGCGCGCGGCGTTGTAGGCGAGCTCGTTCGACTTGCCGACGATGAAGCTGTCGAAGCTGTAGCGCTCCTCCAGCGGCAGCCCGATGACGTCGGCGGGCACCACCGGCACGATCGGCTGCGGCTCGAGCGTCTCGGCCGGGCCGACGCGGTCGCGAATCACCGGCTGCACGACGAGGCGGATCGAGCGGACGCCGGCGAGCTGCGCGGTCAGCAGCGCGCGCAGCCGGTCGAGGAAATGGTTGCGGATCCAGTCCGCCATGAAATGGGTGGGCAGCGCGAGGATCGCCTCGCCGGCCTCGACGCCGACCAGCTCGACCGGCTTCAGCCACGAATCATAGGTGCGCTGGCCGAACTCGGCGCGGAGCATGGTGCGGATCGATTCCCAGGCCGTGCGCGCATCGCCGCCGTCGCCGAGAAACAGCGAGGTCGCGCGCGTCGAGGCCTGCGAATTGGTCAACACTCACTCCCTCTCCCGCCGGTCGCACCTGCGACTCGGCCCTCGTCCAACAGAACCGAAGCCCCCGCTTCGATTCGCACAATCCCCGCAGCGATGACTTGCCCGCCGAAGCATAAACGCGCCTCGTGCGTGCCGTATCGACCGGCGAAGGGGAATGGCCAAGGCCTCGTCCCCAATAAAGGGGCGAAGCTACCCATCCGTTACTGGACACACCTTTAGCGTCGTGGCCCGAATATTTCCGGGTCCACGGATGCAGTGGCGCATCGACTTTACTGATTCGTGGCAGTTACCTGCCGTGGCGCGTGGCCGTTGGACACTCTAAGCAGCGTCGGAAGACCGGTTCAAGCGTTAGAAATTCACAAAAGCGAAATAATGCCGCTTGACTCTCCAACCCACGGATTTCCGCCATTTTCCGCCCAAATGGATGAGCGAATTGGGCTTTTTTTCGCCTCTGCGATTCGATGCCGATTCGTTCCCCGATGGGTAGCTTGAAGCCACGAAAAAGGGCGCCGCGGCCAGGCCGCAGCGCCCTTTTTCAATCAGCAAAATTGCTTAGGCGAGCGCCTTAACGCGCTTCGCGAGCCGCGAAATCTTGCGGGCGACGGTGTTCTTGTGGAGCACGCCCTTCGCAACACCGCGCATCATCTCGGCCTGCGCCGCCTTCAGCGTCTCGGCCGACGCATCCTTCACGCCCGACTCGATGGTCGATTCGGCCTTCTTCACGAAGGTGCGGATGCGGCTGACGCGCGCCTTATTGACGTCGGCGCGGCGCCCGTTGCGACGGATGCGCTTGCGCGCCTGCGGAGTGTTGGCCATTCCAAATCCTCGAAAACCGGTCACGCATGGAAAACAGGACCATGCGCGGCGCCAGACTCACCGGCGCCGGGAAAGCGGGCTCAATATAGATTGCGCCCCTTCGGGTCAACCACCGCGCACGGGGTTTTTCCGAGAGGAATCGGGGTCGAATCGTCCCGCCGATGTCCGCCTCAGCGCTGGCAGCTTGGACAGTAGAAGCTCGAGCGTCCCGACTGCACCAGCCGCTCGACCGGCTTCGCGCAGGTGCCGCACCTCTCGCCCTCGCGGCCGTAGACGCTCCACTGCTTCTGGAAATAGCCCAACTCGCCGTCGACCTGCACATGGTCGCGCAAGCTGGAGCCGCCCGCGGCAATCGCCGATTCGAGCACCGACTTGATCGCGGGCACCAGCCGCCGCACCTCGTCGCGCGTCACGTCCTGCCCCAGCCGCTCGGGGTGGACGCCCGCCATGAACAGCGCCTCGCAGACATAGATGTTGCCAAGGCCCGCGACGAGCCGCTGGTCGAGCAGCAGCGCCTTCACCGGCGCCAGCCGCCCGGCAAGCGCCGCCTCCAGATGATCCGCCGAGAAGTCCCCCGACAGCGGTTCCGGCCCAAGTCCCGCCAGCGGCGGATGCGCGGCCAGCGCCTCGGTTCGCGCGAAATCGAGCGAGCCGAAGCGGCGCGCGTCGTTAAACGCCACCACCTGGCCGGCCTCGGTTTCGAAAATCACATGGTCATGCCTGCCGATCTCGGGCGGATCGAGCCGCATCCGCCCCGACATGCCGAGGTGGAAGATCATCGTGTCGCCGCGGTCGGTATGGACAAGGCCGTATTTCGCCCGCCGCGACAGCCCGGTCACCGTCGCCCCGACCAGCCGCTGCCCCAGATCCTCCGGCAACGGAAAGCGCAGATCAGGCCGCCGCGCCTCGACACGGGCGAAGCGCTTGCCGTCCCAGATCGGGGTCAGGCCGCGAACGACGGTTTCGACTTCGGGAAGCTCGGGCATGGGGTGGAGATATGGTGGGTCAGCGATGGGAGCAAGCGCCGGGGCCGTGCGGGCTGCCGCTTGGCAAACGGCATCCATCCCATGCAGACTCGCTCGCATGGCGTGCCGCGAGGATCAGCACTGGGAACTGCTTGCGCGCGCTTGAGATTCTTGAGGGCCGGACGAACGGCCACGCCCTGCCGATTCTGCGCCTGCTGGCGGCGCGAAACTTTGCGCCGGCCATGAACGCTCTCGTCGACTTCCTCCCTCCTCGCGCGGCGCTGCGTCTGCAACGGCGTGCGGCCGCGAAGGGTGATGAAATCGGCCTCTACAATCTTGCGATCGAGCATCGAAATCGCGGAAGCCTGTCGCGGTATCGGCATTGGCTCGCCCGCGCCGCGCGCGTGAGCCCGGAGGCGCGCCACGAGTTGCGTCAGTTCAGGGTGCGCTTCCCGCATACATGCATGAAGCGCTGGCGGCGCTTTGCCGAGGAGCGACCCTGATCAACGACGCTCCTGCGCCGCGGCATGTTCCGCCAGCAACGCCCCAAAGCCCTCACGCGGCGGAAATTCGTGGAAACTGTGCGCCGCGCCGGTTGCCGCCCACGGCAGCTTGTCGCGGGTGAAGGTCTCCATGAACGGGCGATATTGGGCCGCGTTCTCGAACATCGTCGCGCGCACATTGACCAGATCGCCCAGCGCCTGCGGCCGGGTGAACAGCCAGCTCAGGCAATGCGGGCAGAAATATTGCCCGTTCTCGCCGTGCAGCCCGCCGATCACCGGCGCGCCCTCCACCACCTCGAACGCCGCGCTCGGATAGAGCGAACTCAGCGAATAGGCGCTCGCCGACAGCCGCTGGCAGCCGCGGCAGTGGCAGGCCATCGTGACCAGCGGCGCGCCGGTGACGCGGAGCTTCACCTGCCCGCAGAGGCAGTGGCCGTCGGTGGTTATCGTCATGCGTGAGCGCCTCGCTTGTTACGACCGGGTGCGATGCGTCTTGAGGGTGTTCGCGAACAGATGCGCGTCGGGTCCGATGTCGTTCGCATTTAAGGTCGAATGATCGGCGGCGATCGCCACTAGCGTTTCCCATTCGCTGTTGGGCATGCGTCGAGCGCCCTGGGTGAAAAGCGATCGACGGTTGAGCGCTGCGGCGCGTTTGGCGAGATCTCCCACGGTCTCAATGCCACCCGGAAATTCACCGCGATCCGCCCTGAGGAGGACAATAGCGACGCCGATGACCGCAGTCGCGCCCGCCATTCCTGCCCAAGCTGCGTTAAAGCCGGTGATGATCGCGACGACCACAGCAAGGACAAGCAGGCACGATCCGATGCCCCCAACGGTGGTCACTTTCGGCCAAGGCATCTGTAAGCCCGTATCGCGCCGAAGCCGGGCGAGCAGTCGCCCCGGGGCGGCCTTTGGCCAACGGTGCGAGCGGCGTTGAGGTGAGAATGGGTACACTGGGTGCGCCCGCCGCTAGCGCGCGGCGTAATCGATAGAAAGTCATTGCCGTGGGGCATGACCCCTCCGTCGCCCAGCTAGGCTCCGGACTCAATTGCACCAGTAGATGATGGTTGCGGCGATGAGGGCTGCTGAGA
>NZ_JBHRXV010000015.1:0-48449 GCF_042648405.1 Sphingoaurantiacus capsulatus
AGCAGAGACCTTGAATCAACAACCAACAAACCGCGCAACCTTATTGGGTACGGAGCCTAGCGCATGTCAGCGTGTTTCACGTGAAACAGTGGCTTAGAAGCGACCCCCACTGAGGCGCTGCGCCAGCATGTCGAGCTGGTCGAGCGTGGCATAGTCGATGACCAAGCGTCCGGTCTGCCCCGCGCCGTCGATCGACACCTTGAGCCCGATCGATTCCGACAGCGCGCGTTCGAGCGCCACGGTATCCGGATCGCGATAGCCACCGGCGGCGTTCTCGCTGCCCTTGGCGCGCGGTCGCGCCACGCGCTCGCGGCCACTGTCGGCGGCGACCAGCGCCTCGGTCTCGCGCACCGACAGGCCGCGCTCGATGATCCGGTCGGCGAGCGCATCGGCCCGACTGTTGTGACCGACCAGCGCGCGGGCATGGCCCATCGACAATGCGCCCTCCTGCACCTTTACGAGCACAGGGCTCGGCAAGGTCAGCAGCCGCATCAGATTGGCGATATGGCTGCGCGACTTGCCGGTCGCGGTGGCGATGCCGTCCTGCGTATGCCCATATTCGTCGCGCAGCCGTTCATAGCCTTGCGCTTCCTCGATCGGGTTGAGATCGGCGCGCTGGATATTCTCGATCAGCGCGATCTCGAAAGCGGCGCGGTCGTCGAGATGACGAATGACGACCGGCACCTCATGGAGCTGCGCCGCCTGCGCCGCGCGCCAGCGCCGCTCGCCGGCGACAATCTCGAACATGTCGCCGCTCACCGGCCGCACCAGAATCGGCTGAACGAGCCCACGCGTCTTAACCGAGGCGATCAGGTCGTCCATCGCCGCGTCGTCGAAACGACGCCGCGGCTGCTTCGGGTTGGCGCGGATTTCACCGATCGGCAGGATCGTGGCTCCCTGCGTCGGCCGGCCGCCCTCGCGCGCCGCATGGTTGCTCGACGGCCCGCCGATCTCCTCGAGCAGCGCGGCGAGGCCGCGGCCGAGACCGACTCGCTTCTTGTCGTTCATTGATCGTTCCCCAAGGAAATCAGGCCGCGCGGGCTCGCGGATTGAGCCGGTCGAGCAGCTCGCGCGCCAGGGCGATATAGGCTTCAGAGCCCGGGCAGCGATGATCGTAGAGCAGCGCCGGCAGCCCATGGCTCGGCGCTTCGGACAAGCGGACGTTGCGCGGCACCACCGTCTCGAACACCGTTGCCCCGAGACAGGCGCGAACATCGGCGGCGACCTGCTCCGAAAGCTTGTTGCGGCGATCGAACATCGTCAGCACCACGCCGAGGATATCGAGGCGTGAGTTGAAGCGGTTGCGGACCTGCTCGATGGTCTGCAGCAACTGCGTCAGCCCTTCCAATGCGAAGAACTCGCACTGCAACGGCACGATCACCGATTCCGCGGCGACGAGCGCATTGAGCGTCAGCAGCCCGAGCGACGGCGGGCAGTCGATGATGATGAAATCATAGTCGCCGTCGCCGGCATCGAGCGACGCCGACAGGCGGTGCATGCGCGCGTCAACCGACACCAGCTCGACCTCGGCGCCCGACAGGTCGACGGTCGATGGCACCACGAACAGATTCGGCACGCGCGTCGGCTGCGCCGTCTCGGCGACGGTCGCCTCGCCATGCAACAGATGATAGCTATTGCGCTCGCGCGCCGAGCGGTCGACGCCAAAGCCGGTCGAGGCGTTGCCCTGCGGGTCGAGGTCGATCAGCAGTACACGCTTGCCGGCGGCCGCGAGACCGGTCGCGAGATTGATCGCGGTGGTCGTCTTGCCGACCCCGCCCTTCTGGTTGGCGATTGCGATGCGAGTCGTCATTTGCGCTTCACCCCTGTCGCCACCACGATCTGCCCCCGCGCGTCGCTCCGGCTCTGCACCAGCTCGGCATCGAACGCGAACCGTGTCCGCGCCGTCGCCAGCTCTTCCTCGACAGCCGCGCCTTTCGGCAGCAGCCACAGCGTCGGCGGTGCCGCAAAGCGCAGACCCCAGTCGAACAACTGCGCGAGATTGGCGCAGGCCCGGGCGGTGATCACGTCGGCGCGGAAACGCGGCATCGATTCGACCCGGGCATTGTGGACGATCGCATCGGCGAGTCCCAGTTCTTCCGCGACGGTTCGCAGGAAAAGACACTTCTTGGCGATCGATTCGACCAGATTGATCTCGCCGGCGCCCATCGCCGCCAGCACCAATCCCGGAAAACCGCCGCCGGCGCCGATGTCGAGCCACACCGGCTTGTGCCCCAGCGTCGGTGCCAGCTCGGCAAGCTGCGCGCTGTCGCGGAAATGCCGCTCCCAGAGTGTCGGCAGCGTCGATGGCCCGACGAGATTCATCTTCTCTTGCCACTCGGCGAGGAGTTCGCCGTAGCGGTCGAGTTTGGCCAGTGTTTCACGTGAAACACCGAATTCGACGGCAAAGTCGTCGCGACCGTAGCTCATGCGGCGCGCTTCACGTGCGCGAGCAGCGCGGTCAACGCCGACGGTGTGACGCCCGCAATGCGTGCCGCCTGCCCCAGGGTCGACGGACGCGCCCGCGCGAGTCGCTCGATCATCTCATTCGACAGGCCACCCACCGCGGCGAAATCGAGATCGCCGGGCAGCCGTAGCGCCTCATCCTTGCGGAAGCTTTCGACATCCTCGTCCTGCCGATCGAGATAGGCGGCATAGCGAGCGTCGGTTTCGACCGCTTCGGCGATCTCGGGGGGAACCTTCTGCAGTTCTGGCCAAAGTTCCGCGGCCCGTCGCCAGCCGATCTCGGGGAAGCGCATCCATTCGAAAGCGCTGCGAACGACGCCATCCTGGCGAACCGGCAGTCCGGCTTTCGCCAGCGCCGCGGGGCTAGCCTTTGCTTCATTGGCAAGCTGGCGGGCGGCAGTCAATTTCTCCAGCCGCGCCGAAAATACGTCAGCACGCTCCCGACCTACACAGCCGAGTTCGATGCCGCGCCCCGTCAACCGCTGGTCGGCATTGTCGGCACGCAGTCGCAGCCGATACTCGGCGCGTGAGGTGAACATGCGATAGGGCTCGCTCACTCCCTGCGTGGTCAGATCATCGACCATCACGCCGATGTAGGATTCAGCGCGATCGAGAATGAACGGCTCAGCAGCGCCGGCAAAGCGCGCAGCATTAAGCCCCGCGACCAACCCCTGCGCCGCCGCCTCCTCATAACCGGTGGTGCCGTTGATCTGACCGGCGAGATAAAGGCCGTGGAGCGCAGTCAGCCGCAGGGTGGCATCGAGCGCGCGCGGATCGACATAATCATACTCGATCGCATAGCCCGGCCGGGCAATCACGGCGCGTTCGAGGCCCGGGATGCGGGCGAGGAACATCGCCTGCACGTCGAGCGGCAGCGAAGTCGAAATCCCGTTCGGGTAGATCAGCGGATCGTCGAGGCCCTCGGGCTCGAGGAAAATCTGGTGGCCGTCGCGGTCGCCGAACCGCATCACCTTGTCCTCGATCGACGGGCAATAGCGCGGGCCGACGCCGTCGATCCGCCCCGCATACATCGGCGCGCGGTGAATGTTGTCGCGGATCACCGCATGCGCTTCGACCGTCGTGCGCGTGACGCCGCACGGTACCTGCTCGTTGGCCAGCCTGGTGGTCAGTGCTGAGAAGGCCACCGGTTCATCGTCGCCCGGCTGCATGTCGAGCCCGGCCCAGTCGATCGTCCGCCCGTCGAGCCGCGGCGGCGTACCGGTCTTCAGCCGCCCGACCGGCAGGCCCAATCCACGCAAGGTGCGAGACAGTCCGTTCGCTGCCGGATCGCCAACGCGTCCGCCGGGTTGCTGGTCTTCGCCAATATGCATGATGCCCGACAGGAAGGTGCCGGTGGTCAGCACCACCGCCCCGGCCGCCAGCTCGCGGCCATCACCGAGGATGACGGCGGTGACGCGTCCCTCCTGGATCCGCAGATCCTCGACGGCGCCTTCGACCACCTCAAGGTTGGGCTGCGCGGCAATCAGCGCCTGCATCGCATTGCGGTACAGCTTGCGATCGGTCTGCGCGCGCGGGCCTTGGACAGCCGGTCCCTTGCGGCGATTGAGCAGCCGGAACTGGATGCCGGCGGCGTCGGCGGCGCGGCCCATCAACCCGTCGAGCGCATCGACCTCGCGGACGAGATGCCCCTTGCCGAGCCCGCCGATCGCCGGATTGCACGACATCACGCCGATGCTGTCGGCGCGGTGGGTGACGAGCGCGGTGCGCGCGCCGAGGCGCGCAGCAGCCGAAGCCGCCTCGCAGCCGGCATGGCCGCCGCCCACCACGATCACATCATATCCGCGCATGGCGGCTAGCTAGTCACGGCACGGTCGGCTGTCAAAAGCCATGTTTCACGTGAAACATCATTTGCCGATGCAGAAGCGTCCGAAAATCTCGCCGAGGATATCCTCGACATCCACGCGTCCTGTGACCCGTCCCAAGGACCGCGCCGCCAGCCGCAGGCTTTCAGCGCGCAGGACGAGATCAGGCTCGGCCAGCGCGTCGTCCAGCCGCTCGACGGCTTGGCCGAGCGCCAGCCGCTGGCGTTCGCGGGTGATTAGCGGCGGTTCATCGGTGCGGACAGCCGATATCGCCCAATCGACCAACCATTTCTCCAGCGTATCGACCCCGGCGCCACTCTTCGCGGATACATAGAGGTCGCCGCCGCGTTGCCCCGGCGCCTGCCCGCTCGCATCGATCTTATTGACCACCACCTGCCCAAGCGGCGCCATTTCGGGTCGATCGACGACATGCAACACCAGGTCGGCCGCGTCAGCTCGCGCTCGCGCACGGCGGATGCCTTCACGCTCGATAATATCGTCGGTTTCACGCAGGCCGGCGGTGTCGATCAAGGTCGCGGGCACGCCACCGAGGTTGAGCGGCACCTCGATGACATCGCGCGTGGTGCCGGCGATATCGGTGACGATCGCCACGTCGCGCCGCGCCAAGGCGTTGATCAGACTCGACTTGCCGACGTTGGGCGCGCCGACCACCGCGATGGCGAGGCCGTCGCGCAACCGCTCGCCGATGCGGCCGTCGTCGAGCAGCCGGCCAATGTCGTCGCGCAAGCGCTCGATCGCCGGCGCCGGGTCGCTGCTCGACACGTCGCCTTCATCGCTGAAGTCGATATCGGCCTCGACCGACGCCAGCAGCGCGATGATCGCCGACCGCCAGCCTTCCGCCTTGTCGCGCAGCCGCCCCCCCGCCTGGGCCAGCGCCAGCCGGCGCTGCGCGTCGGTCTGTGCGGCGATCAGGTCGGACAGCCCCTCCGCCTGCGTCAGGTCGAGCTTGCCATTGTCGAAGGCGCGGCGGCTGAACTCGCCGGGCTCGGCGAGGCGGAAGTCCTCGATCCGGCCCAGCGCGGCGAGCAACGCCTCGACTACCGCGACACCGCCGTGGACGTGCAACTCGGCGACATCCTCGCCGGTGAAGCTCGCGGGCGCGGGGAAACTCAGCACCAGCGCCTGGTCGATCAGGCTGCCGTCGGCGGGATCGCGCAACGGGGTGAGTGTCGCCATGCGCGGCTCAGGTTGTCGGCCGGCGAGCAACGCCAATGCGTCAAGCGCCCGCGGCCCAGACATGCGCACGATCGCGACGCCCGCCGGGGGGCGTCCCGAGGACAGCGCGTAGATCGTCGCCGGCGTCGCCAGCGGGTCAGCCCTGCGTCTTGCCGCCCGAGGCCGCCGACCAGAAGGCGTTGCGCCACTGCTCCATGCCCTCGGCCATGCCCGGCATCCACGAGCGCATCATCTTCTCGACATCCGCAGCGGTAAGCCCTTCCGACACAAATGACGTCATGCGGTCGATATAGGCGGCATGCACCGGCGACAGGTCGGGCAGCCCCATGAAGGCGCGCGCTTCCTCCGGCGTGCAGTCGATGTTGATCGTCACCTTCATGGGCCATCATTCCTTGCGGGTTGAGCCGCCAGTCTAGCGGCTGCTAGGGATGCGGGGAAGGAGCGCCAATGCCCGCCGCCAGCCTCGCCACCCCCATCGGCCGGATCACCGTCGTCGAGCGCGACGGGCAGATCGCGTCGCTCTCGTGGCGCGGTGGCCCGCAGGCCGACCGCACACCGCTGCTCGACGAGGCGATCACCCAGCTGCGCGCCTATTTCACCCGGGAACGCCGGGACTTCGACCTGCCGCTGGCCCCCGCCGCGACACCAGAGGCACAGGCGGCGCGTGACGCGATGATCGCCATTCCGTGGGGCACCACCGCCTCTTATGGCGAGCTCGCCGCCAAGACCGGCTCATCGCCGCGCGCTTTTGGTCAGGCCTGCGGGTCGAACCCGCTACCGATCATCGTGCCCTGCCACCGCGTCATCGGAAGCGACGGCAGCTTCGGCTTCTATTCGGGGGGCGACGGCCCCAGGACCAAGGACTGGCTGCTCGCCCATGAAGGCGCGGCACTGCTTTAAGGAGAGACGCGCATGGGCGAACGCATCGAGGTGAAGGCGCTCGACGGATCGGGCAGCTTCGGCGGCTATCTGGCGCCGCCGGCGGGTGGAAGCGGCCCCGGCATCGTCGTCGTGCAGGAGATATTCGGCGTCAACGCCGGCATCCGCCAGATGTGCGACGAGTGGGCGTCGAAGGGCTATTTCGCCTTCGCCCCCGACCTGTTCTGGCGCATCGAGCCGGGCATCGAACTCTCCGACCATGTTGAGGCCGAGCTGCAGCGCGCCTTTCAGCTGTTCGGCCAGTTCGATGTCGACAAGGGCATTCTCGACATCGAAGCGTCGATCCGCGCGGTGCGCGAGCGCTCCGCGGGCAAGGTCGGCGTCGTCGGCTACTGCCTCGGCGGCCTGCTCGCCTATCTGACCGCGACGCGCACCGACAGCGACGCGACGGTCAGCTATTATGGCGTCGGCATCCACGACCGGCTGAACGAGAGCCATGCGATCGCCAAGCCGCTGCTGCTCCACATCGCCAAACAGGACAAGTTCGTCGATCCCGCCGCGCAGGCGAAGATCCACGAAGGGCTCGCTGGCAACAGCCATGTGACGCTCTACGACTATGACGCCGACCACGCCTTCGCGCGCGTCGACGGCACCGATCGTGTCGAATCCTGCGCGCAGGAGGCGAACGCGCGCACCGAAGCCTTCTTCGCGGAGCATCTGAAATGAAGCGCGACTATCTCGACCGCTGGTTCGCCTATGCCAAGAGCCATGACCTCGCCGAGCTGAACGCCATGCTCGCCGACGATTGCGTGTTCCGCTCGCCGGTGGTGCACACGCCGCAGGTCGGCAAGGCGATCACTTACGCCTATCTGTCGGCGGCGTTCGTCGTGCTCGGCAGCGACAAGTTTCGCTACACGCGCGAGTTCACCAGCGACACCGGCGCGGTGCTCGAGTTCGAAACCGAGATCGACGGCATCGGCATCAACGGCGTCGACATCATCGAATGGAATGACGCCGGCCTGATCAATGATTTCAAGGTGATGGTGCGGCCGCTAAAGGCGATCAACCTGCTGCACGCGATGATGGGCGCGCAGCTCGAAAAGCAGAAGAAGGCGTGATCGTCCGCGCCGGTGAGCTGGCGCGAGACGGCGCGGCGATCCTGGCGATCGTCAACGACGCGATTCTGAATTCGACGGCCTGGTACGAGCATGAGCCGTGGGACGCGGCTGCCCTGGCGTCATGGTTCGCGGCGAAGCGTGATGGGGGCTGGCCGCTGCTCGTCGCCGAGGAAGATGGAGTCACCCTGGGGTTTGCGAGCTACGGCGTGTTTCGCGCCCGCCCGGCTTACGCCCGCACCGTTGAGCATAGCGTCTATGTCGCCGCCGCGGCGCGCGGCAGGGGCGTCGGGCGCCTGCTTCTCGACGGCATCGTCGCGGAAGCGCGGCGCGCGGGCTATCACACGATGATCGGTGGGGTCGATGCGGCAAACGAGGGCAGCCTCGCCTTCCACCGCGCCGCCGGCTTCGTCGAGGCGGGGCGGATGCGCGAAGTGGGCCGCAAGTTCGATCGCTGGCTCGACCTGATATTCATGCAGAAGATGCTGGAGGATTGACGTCATGGTTCGCGCACGCGTCGCTTCATTCGCCACACCCGGCGGGCCCGAGGTCATCGACTGGCAGGACGCCGAGATCGGCGCGCCCGGCGCCGGCGAGGTGCTGGTCCGGCAAACGGCGATCGGTCTCAACTATATCGACACCTACCACCGCTCCGGCCTGTATCCCCTGCCGCTGCCAAGCGGCCTCGGCACCGAAGCGGCGGGCGTGGTCGAGGCGGTCGGCGACGGGGTGAGCGGCTTCTCGGTCGGCGACCGTGTCGCCTATTTCAGCGCGAAGCCCGGCGCCTATGCGACGCACCGGCTGGTCGGCACCTACACCTTGGTGAAGCTGCCCGACAGCATCGACGACCGCACCGCCGCCGCGTCGCTGCTCAAAGGCCTGACCACCGAGTTCCTCGTCGAGCGTTGCGCCAAAGTGCAGGCGGGCGAGACGGTGCTGGTCCATGCCGCGGCCGGCGGGGTCGGGCTGCTGCTGGTGCAATGGCTGAAGGCGATCGGCGCGCGGGTGATCGGCACCACCAGCAGCCCAGTGAAGGCCGAGCTGGCAAAGGCCAACGGCTGCGACGAGGTCATTCTTTACACGCGGGAGGAGGTCGCGCCGCGCGTCCGCGAACTGACCAGTGGCGCGGGTGTGCGCGTGGTGATCGACGGCGTCGGCCGCGATACCTTCGCGTCCTCGATCGACAGCCTCAGCCCGCGCGGCCTGATGATCTCCTACGGCAATGCCAGCGGCCCGGTCACCGCGTTCGAGCTGGGGCTGCTGGCGCGCAAGGGCTCGCTGTTCGTCACCCGCCCCACGCTGTTCGACTATTGCCGCACCCGCGCCGAGGTCGAGGCGGCCAGCGCGCGGCTGTTCAAGATGCTGGCGAGCGGCAAGGTCAAGGTGCGCATCGATCAGAGCTATGCGCTGGAAGACGCCGCCGCCGCACACCGCGATCTCGAGGCGCGCGCCACTACGGGCTCGACGATCCTGCTCCCCTGATTTGCCAACGCGGCCGAATCATGAGAAGGATCGGGCCAAGCACGTGGGAGTGCTTCTTTGAGCCGGGCCTTTCGGGGCCCGGCTTTTTCTTTAGGCGCCGATGAGGGCGCGAACGAAGGCGACGCGATCCGCGATCGGCGCGCGCGGCAGCTCGACCAGCTCGTAGCCGCAGGCCGAGTAGACGTCCGCCATCACCGCATAGGTAGCTTCCGCTTCGGCGAGCGTCTGCCGGCGTTCGCTGTCGCTCGCGTAAATCTCGGGCCAGGGCGGCGCGATGAACACCCGCGTCGCATAGCGAAAGACGCGCGCGGCGGCGTCAGTCTTGGCATCGCGCGGAAGGCCGGCGAGGCGGCGATAGCCGATCAGGTCGGGAAAGCCTCGGTCGAAGAAGACCGGACCCGATAGCGCTGCGGCTCCGTCATAGGCGTCGCGATCCGCGACGAGCATCGCCCGCGCATATGCTTCGGCATCGGCCCACGGCAGCGCAGTGCCGCCGCTCGCCACCTCCCGCTGGATGATCGCGCGCCCCGCCTCCGGCCTCGTCGCAAAACCGGCGGCGGCCAGCGCCTCGATCAGGCTGGTCTTGCCGCTGCCCGGCCCGCCGGTGACGACATGGAAACGCGCGGCGACTAGCCGAACCGCAGGAACTGGCCGACCCCGAGCGCGGGGTCGACAAAGCCGTCATAGATCATCTTGCCGGCGACGTAGACGATGACGATCAGGCCGACATAGGCGATCCAGCGATAGCGCTCGATGTAGCGGGCGATGAAGTTGGCGGCGACGCCCATCATCGCCACCGACAGGATCAGGCCGACGATGAGGATGCCGGGGTGGTCGCGCGCGGCACCGGCAACGGCCAGCACATTGTCGAGGCTCATCGACACGTCGGCGACGGCGACGGCCCAGGCGGCGGCGGCGAAGGTCTTCGCCGGCTTCACGCCCGAATTCTCGTCGCCCGCGACTTCGGGCGAACCGCTGTTGGCGGCGGCCGCCGGGTGCAGGTCACGGTACATGCGCCACGACACCCAGAGCAGCAGCAGGCCGCCCGCGAACACCAGCCCGACGATCTGCATCAGCTGCGTCACCAGCAGCGCGAAGATGATGCGCAGCACCAGCGCGGCGACGATGCCGATCATGATGACTTTTTTGCGCTGGTCGGCGGGAAGGCCCGCGGCGAGCGCGCCGACGACGATGGCGTTGTCGCCCGCCAGCATGATGTCGATCATCAGCACCTGGATGAACGCGCTCATCGCGGTTGGCGAGGTGATGTTCGAGAAGTCGGCGACGATCGCCTGCCAGATGTCGAGCATGGGGTGCGGGGCGTCCTGAACCGGTGAGTGTTCAGCGAGGCTTACGCGAAAGGGAAGAAGGCGGGAAGTGGGGGACGCGGGCAAAGCCCGCGTCGTCGGTCGGGTGGTCCGGCTTGGCCGGACACCCGCCGGCCGGCCGCTGCCGCGAGTCTGCGCGGATGCGACGAACCGCTGCGCGGTTCCTCGCGATCCGTGCAGCCGCGTTCGCTACTGGTTCATCCCCGCGAAGAAGTCCTCGTTGGTCTTCGAGTCCTTCATCTTGTCGAGCAGGAACTCCATCGCGTCGATGGTGCCCATCTGCATGAGGATGCGGCGCAGCACCCACATCTTGGTGAGCGTCGCCTTTTCGACGAGCAGCTCTTCCTTGCGGGTGCCCGACTTGCCGACGTCGATCGACGGGAAGATGCGCTTGTCGGAGACCTTGCGGTCGAGGACGATTTCCGAGTTGCCGGTGCCCTTGAACTCTTCGAAGATCACCTCGTCCATGCGGCTGCCGGTGTCGATCAGCGCGGTGGCGATGATCGAGAGCGAGCCGCCTTCCTCGATGTTGCGCGCCGCGCCGAAGAAGCGCTTCGGGCGCTGCAGCGCGTTGGCGTCGACACCGCCGGTCAGCACCTTGCCCGACGACGGGACGACGGTGTTGTAGGCGCGGCCCAGACGCGTGATCGAGTCGAGCAGGATGACGACGTCGCGCTTGTGCTCGACGAGGCGCTTGGCCTTCTCGATCACCATCTCGGCGACCTGAACGTGGCGGGTCGCCGGCTCGTCGAAGGTCGAGGACACGACCTCACCCTTCACCGAGCGCTGCATGTCGGTAACTTCCTCGGGCCGCTCGTCGATGAGCAGCACGATGAGGAAGACCTCGGGATGGTTGTCGGTGATTGCCTTGGCAATGTTCTGCAGCAGCACCGTCTTGCCGGTGCGCGGCGGCGCGACGATCAGCGCGCGCTGGCCCTTGCCCTGGGGCGAGATGATATCGATGACGCGCGCCGACTTGTCCTTGATGGTCGGGTCGAGCGTGTCGAGGCGCAGCTTCTCGTCGGGGTAGAGCGGTGTCAGATTGTCGAAATTGACGCGGTGACGGACGACGTCGGGGTCGTCGAAGTTGATCGTGTTGAGCTTGGTCAGCGCGAAATAGCGTTCGCCGTCCTTCGGGGCGCGGATCTCGCCCTCGATGGTGTCGCCGGTGCGCATGCCGAACTTCCGCACTTGGCTCGGCGACACATAGATGTCGTCGGGGCCGGCGAGATAATTGGCTTCGGGCGAGCGCAGGAAGCCGAAGCCGTCGGGCAGCACCTCGATGGTGCCGGCACCGGTGATCTGGGTACCCAGATCGGCGTGCGCCTTCAGAATGGAAAACAGAATATCCTGCTTGCGCAGGGTGGAAGCGTTCTCGACGCCGAGTTCCTCGGCCATCTGAACGAGGTCGGCGGGCGATTTACGCTTCAGGTCGTGCAAGTGCATGCGGACAGAGTCCTGGTCTGGGAAGGGGGACCGGCCGCGCGGTTTTTGTTCTTATTTGGAGGCCGGAAGAAAGGAAGAAGCCCGTGAACCGGAGCTTTGCTTCGCGGAATTAAGCTTGGTGAAGCCTTGAGTCAACGACGATCAATGGCCTTAGAACATACGGTATCGAGCCAGCGGTAGGCCGTATTTCGCTACATAGTCGTTCGACCATTCGAGCGCTTCGCGATTCTCATCGAGCCACTGCTGCGCCCGGCTTCGTTGAGAAGCTGGGTCGTGCTGTTTGCCGATCGATGGAGTGCTCGGGGCTCTCGGCAAGCGCGGCATCGTCTCTTCCTTACGCCGTTCGGCCGATTTTAGGCGCAAGCGCTCGCGGCGACAACGACTAGAACGGCTTCACGACAGCGAGGATGACGACGGCGATGGTGACGAGGCTCGGCACCTCGTTGGCGATGCGCAGCGTCCTTTCGGCGAGCGGGCGTTCGCCACGCGCGAACTTCTTGGTCAGCCCGGCCAGCCAGCCGTGATAGCCGGAGAAAAGGAAGACGATCGCCAGCTTGGCGTGGAGCCAGCCCTGCCCGGCAAAGCCGATGTTGAAGGCGAGGGCGAGCCCGAGGATCCAGACGATCGCCATCGCGGGGTCGATGATGATGCGGAGCAGCCGGCGCTCGCGCTCGATCCAGAGCGCCTCCTCGGCCGAGCCGGGCGCCGCCGCCATATGGTAGACGAGGAAACGCGGCAGCATGAACATGCCCGCCATCCAGAAGATCACGAAGATCAGATGCGCGGCCTTGACCCAGGGGTAGGCACCGCCCAGCCAGCCGATCAACCCGTCCATCGCCTTATCCCCGCAGCATCTTCAGCAGCCGCGCGACATGGTCGATCGGCGCGTCGGGCAGGATACCATGGCCGAGGTTGAACACATGCGGCCGCGTGTCGAAGGCGGCGCGGATGCGGGCGACGCCGCGGTCGAGCGCCTCGCCACCCGAAATCAGCGCCAGCGGATCGAGATTTCCCTGCACCGGCAGGCCCTTCGGCAGCACGGCGTCGGCCCAGGCCGGGTCGACCGTCTCGTCGAGCCCGACCGCGTCGACACCGGTCTCGGCGGCGTAGGCCGCGAGCTTGGCACCGGCGCCCTTCGGAAAGCCGATGATCGGCACGCCGGGGTGGCGGGTCATGATCGCCGCGGCGATGCGCTTCGTCGGCTCGATCACCCACTGGTCGAACTGCTCGGGTGACAAGGTGCCGGCCCAGCTGTCGAACAGCTGCACCGCCATCGCCCCCGCCTCGATCTGGCCGGACAGATACTCGATCGTCACCTTGACCAGCCGGTCGATGAGGCCACCGAATGCCGCCGGATCGCTATAGGCGAGGCGGCGCGTCTCTGCCTGGTCCTTGCTGCCCTGCCCGGCGACCATATAGGTCGCGACGGTCCACGGCGCGCCGGCAAAGCCGATCAGCGTAACCTGCGGCGGCAGGGCGGCGGCGACCTTGCGCACCGTTTCGTAAATCGGCTCGAAGCGGTGCAGCTCGGGCGTGAGCTTCGACCAGTCGCCATCGGCCAGTGGCGGCGATAGGCGCGGGCCTTCGCCGGGGCCGAAGGTCAGCCCCTGCCCCATGGCGTGCGGCACGATCAGGATGTCGGAGAACAGGATGGCGGCGTCGAAGTCGAAGCGGCGGATCGGCTGCAGGGTGATCTCGGCGGCCGCGTCGCTGTCATAGACCAGCTCGAGGAAGCCGCCCTTTTCCGCCCGCAGCGCGCGATATTCGGGCAGATAGCGCCCCGCCTGCCGCATGAGCCAGACCGGCGGCGGATCGCGCCGTTCGCCACGCAGCACGGCGAGCATCGGACGGTCGGGGTTCAGGCTCACGGGCGTTCCCATCTAATATTTAGATAGATTCTAATAGGAATGAAGTAGTGATTGGGGGCGGGCAAAGCGGGGTTTATCCGCGCCTCCCGCACTTGCCAACAGGAAGACCCGTTCTGCGACTCCGTGGATTCCCCGCGAGTCGCCTGCCGCTGTCCCCGTTATCCACAGATTGGAACAATCGCTCGTCCACCTGTGGATGAACCGTGAGTTCCCTGTCCGCCGAATCCTGGGCAACGGGTGGCTTGCTCCATGGGGGCGCTCCTCCTAAGCCTTGCACAGAGGCTTATCCACATGACCCGCCTGCACCTTCATCTCGTGTCGGATTCGACCGGCGAGACCTTGGAAGCGATTGCCAAGGCCGGCCTCGCGCAATTCGAGGACGTCGAGCCGATCAAGCATTTCTGGCCGATGGTGCGCACCGAAGGCCATCTCAACCGGGTGATGGAGGAGATCGGCCAGCGGCCGGGCGTCGTCCTCTACACGCTGGTCAACGCCGGGGTGCGCGCGCGGCTCGAATTCTGCTGCCGGGCGATGGGACTGCCGGCGGTGTCGGCGCTCGACCCGGTGATCGAGGGTTTCTCGAAGGTGCTGGGCCGCGAGGCGACGCAGAAGGTCGGGCGGCAGCATACGATGGACGCGGCCTACTTTGCCCGGGTCGATGCCATCCACTTCACCATCGCGCATGACGACGGCCAGGGCGCGGATGAGTGGGAGGAAGCCGACATCGTCATCGCCGGCGTCTCGCGCTCCTCGAAGACGCCGACGTCGATCTATCTTGCCAACCGCGGCTATAAGGTGGCGAACATACCGCTGGTCCCCGAAAGCCCGCCGCCGCCGATCCTGTTCGAGCTGAAGCGGCCGCTGGTCGTCGGACTCACCACCTCGCCCGATCGCCTGATCGCCATCCGCCGCAACCGGCTGCTGACGCTCGGCACCCTGCCCGAGACCGACTATGTCGACCCCGACGTGGTGGCGAAGGAAACCGCCTTCGCGCGGCGCATCTTCGCCGACAACGACTGGCCGGTGATCGATGTCACCCGCCGCTCGATCGAGGAAGCGGCGGCGGCGATCATCAACCTCCACCAGAAGCGCGCCGAGGAAGGTGCCACCGCGGCATGACCCTGGTGCTCGCCTCGACCAGCGCCGCGCGCCGCGTGATGCTGACCGCCGCCGGCGTCGCGCATGAGGCGCTGGCGCCGCATGTCGACGAGGATGAGGTGAAGACGGCGCTGACCGCGGAGGGCGCCAGTCCGCGCGCGATTGCCGACGCGCTCGCCGAAGCGAAGGCGGTGAAGCTATCGAGGAAGCTCCCCGGCGCGCTGGTGCTCGGCGCCGATCAGGTGCTGGCGCTGCCCGACGGCACGATGCTCGACAAGCCGGTGGGCCGCGAGGGCGCGGCGGCGCAGCTCCGATCGCTGCGCGGCATCGAACATCGGCTGATCTCGGCGGCGGTGATCGCCGAGAACGGCCAGGCGGTGTGGCGGGTCGCCGACACCGCGACCTTGCAGGTGCGGCAGTTCAGCGAGGCGTGGCTGGAGGCCTATCTCGACGCCGAGGGCGACGCGATCCTCGGCTGTGTCGGCAGCTACCGGCTGGAGGCCATGGGCGCGCAGCTCTTCTCGCGGATCCGCGGCGACCATTTCACCATCCTCGGGCTGCCGCTGCTGGCGGTGCTTGACTATCTGCGCACCCGCGGGGAGCTGACGACATGAGCCTGCCCCCCTCCGCCGGCATTTTCGGCTGGCCGGTCGCCCATTCGAAATCGCCGCTGATCCATCGCTTTTGGCTCGAAAAGCTGGGGATGGACGGCGACTATGGCCGCTTTCCTGTCGAACCCGAGAAGCTCGGCGACGCGATCCGCGCCCTGCCCGCGCTGGGCCTGCGCGGGGTCAACGTCACCGTCCCGCACAAGCAGGCGGTGATCGCGCATCTCGACCGCATCGACCCACTGGCCGAGCGCATTGGCGCGGTGAACACGGTGGCGGTCGAGGCGGGGATGCTCGTTGGCTATAACAGCGACGCCGCCGGCTTCCTCGAGCCGCTGCGGCCGCTGCTCAACCAGAATTGGCTGATGCGCATGGCGCGGATCATCGGCACCGGCGGCGCGGCGTTGGCGGTAGCGCATGCGTTGCACGGCGAGGGCTTCATCACCGTCATCATCGGCCGCGACATCGAAAAGGCGAAGGCGCTGCGGGGTGGCTATGAGCCCGACGACAGCCTCGTCGCGACGCTCGACAGCTTCCGCCAGCCCAGCGATTTCGAATGGACCGACCGCAGCGGTGTGCTCGACCTTGTCGTCAACACGACGTCGCTCGGCATGAAGGGGCAGCCCGAATTGGGTCTCGACTTCAGCCATGTGCCGCCCGGCGCGGTCGTCTACGATATCGTCTATGCGCCGCTGGAAACGCCGCTGCTCGCCGAAGCCCGCACACGGGGGCATGCGACGATCGACGGCCTTGCGATGCTGATCGGCCAGGCGGCGGTGGCGTTCGAGAAATTCTACGGTGCCGCCCCGCCGCGCGACCATGACGCCGAGCTGCGCGAGCTGCTGACGCGATGATCCTGCTCGGCCTCACCGGATCGATCGGCATGGGCAAATCGACCGTCGCGGCAATGCTGCGTGAGGCGGGGGTGCCGGTGTTCGACGCCGATGCCGAGGTCCGCGCGATGCAGGCGGCGGGCGGTGCGGCGCTGCCAGCGATCGAGGAAGCGTTTCCCGGCACCACCGGCCTCGACGGCCTCGACCGGTTGAAGCTGGGGCAGGCGGTATTCGGCAACACCGAGGCGCTGGCGAAGCTCGAAGCGATCATGCACCCCCGCGTCCGGGCGGTGCAGGAAGCCTTCATGGCGGGGAACGCCGCCGAGCCGATCGTCGCGCTCGATATTCCGCTGCTGTTCGAAAAGGGCGGGTCAAAGGGCGTGCACGCGACGATGGTGGTGTCGGCGCCGGCGGAGGTTCAGCGCGCGCGGGTGCTGGCGCGGCCGGGGATGACGGTCGAGAAGTTCGAGGCGATCCTCGCGCAGCAGCTGCCCGACGCCGACAAGCGCGCCCGCGCCGATTTCGTCATCGATACCGGCGTGTCGATCGCGGACACCCGCGCCGCCGTTCATCGCATCGTCGATTGCCTGCGACTCCACGGCGTGGATAAGTGCCGCGATGCGTGAGATCATCTTCGATACCGAGACCACCGGCCTGTCGCCGGGCGACGGCCACCGCCTCGTCGAGATCGGCTGCGTCGAGCTGGTCAACCGCATCGAGACCGGCCGCACCTACCATGTCTACATCAATCCCGACCGCGCGATGCCGGCCGAGGCGGAGGCCATCCACGGCCTGTCCGCAACGTTCCTCGCCGACAAGCCGCGCTTTGCCGAGATCGTCGGCGATTTTCTCGCCTTCATCGGCGACGCGCCGCTGGTCGCGCACAACGCCATGTTCGACATGGGCTTCATCAACGCCGAGCTGAAGCGCGCCGGCAAGCCGCCGATCTTCATCGAGCGGGCCACCGACACGCTCGCCATCGCCCGCACCAAATTCCCGGGATCGAAGCATTCGCTCGACGCGCTCTGCCAGCGCTACGACATCGACCGCTCGATGCGCGTTCACCACGGCGCGCTGCTCGACGCGCAACTGCTGTCGCAGGTTTATGTCGAGCTGACCGGCGGCCGTCAGATCGGCTTCGATCTGGTCGAGGACGTGGTGGTCGCGGCCACCGTCTCGATCACCCGCCAGTTCCGCGAGCCGCGCGTGTTCGCTGCGTCGCCCGCCGAGCTGGAGCGCCACGTCGCATTCATCGCAAAGCTGAAAGAACCTGTCTGGTTGTTACCGTAGGGTTGCAACAAGTTCGCCTCCCCCCAAGTTGGATGTAGGATGCGGGCGTCCCCTGGGCGTTCGCACCAGGCATCAACAGCAGGAGGTCAGCGATGGACATTCGCGTTTCGGGCCACAAGGTCGAAATTGGCAGCGCTTTCAAGGAGCTCGCCACCACGCGCGTCCAGGATATGACCGACAAGCTGTTCGCCCGAGCCGTCTCCGCCAACGTCACGCTTGAGCCCGGCCCGCACGATCATGGCTTCGTCTGCGACATTCTCATTCCGCTTAACGGCTTGATGCTGAAGGGTTCCGGCCGCGGCGGCGAGGCGCGACTCGCGTTCGACCAGGCCGCCGGCAAGATCGAGCGCCAGCTGCGCCGCTATTCGCGCCGCTTGAAGGACCGCCACGCCGCCGGGCCGGAGCGCGGCAACGGCGCGCGCGGCGGCGACGATTTCGACTTCGACGCTGGCTACACGGTGTTCAGCGCGCCCGCGGTCGAGGAAGAACCGGCCGACGCGCCGATGACCATCGCCGAGACCAAGGTCGACGTGCCCGAGGCCAGCGTCTCCGACGCCGTGATGATGCTCGACCTGCGCAACACCACCGCGCTGTTCTTCAAAAACAGCAAGACCGGTCGCCACAACATGGTCTACCGCCGCGAGGACGGGAACATCGGCTGGGTCGAGCCCAAGGCCTGATCCTTCTTCGCCCATATTGGGCAAGGCTGGACCCGCGACGCGGTTGCGCCTATGGGGCGGGCCGCGTCCGGGTTTGGACAGTAAAAAAGCATTACCGATGGATCTTCAGGATTTCCTGGCGCCGGCTGCGGTCGTCGCCGATCTTCGCGTCACTTCGAAGAAGGCGCTGCTGCAGCAACTCGCCCAGCGCGCCGCCGCGCTGACCGGCGTCGACGAGCGGCGCATTCACGAGACGATCGCCGAGCGCGAACGGCTGGGCTCGACCGGCTTCGGCGGCGGCGTCGCCATTCCGCATGGCAAGATCGAAGGCCTCGACACGGTGTTCGGCCTGTTCGCGCGCCTCGGCACGCCCGTCGATTTCGACGCGCTCGATCGCCAGCCGGTCGACCTGGTGTTCCTGCTGCTGGCACCACAGGGCGCCGGCGCCGACCATCTGAAGGCGCTCGCCTGCGTCAGCCGCACCTTCCGCGACCGCGCGATCACCGCGAAGCTGCGCGGCTCGACCTCGGCCGACGCGCTTTATGCTATGTTAGCGAACGGCGCGCATAGTCGGGCGGCGTAAGCGCGAATCACCCGCAGCGCCGAAGGGGCGGCGAATGGACGAGACCGGACACGAAACCCGCGAAGGCCGCCGCCGCACCGTGCTGCTGGCCGGCGCCATCGTCTACAACCGCCAGCATTTCCCGTGCCGCGTCCGCAATATCTCGGCGGGCGGCCTTCAGGTGCAGATTGACGTGCCGCTGGCGCCGGGCACCCCCGTCCATGCCGAGCTGCCGCGCTTCGGCCGCTTCCCCGCCGTCGTCGCCTGGAACGAGGGGCGGATGATGGGTGTGGTGTTTCCGGAGGGCGCCGCGGCGACCTTGAAGCGCTTCGGCGACGCAGCGGTGCGCCTCGGCCTGATCGACGATCCCACGGAACTGCCGGCCGATGACGGCGTCGCGACGCTGCACGGTTCGCGATGACCGCGCATCATCGCGCGCTCGAGGCGCTGTATGCGGCGGCGCCGATCAACCACAAGTTCAACTCGCAGCTCGCCATCACCGGCGAGGGGCTGAGCCGCATCGAGTTCGACATCACCCCTGAGCTGTTCCACGGCGCGGGGGCGGCGCACGGCACCGTCTATTTCAAGATGCTCGACGACGCAGCCTTCTATGCGGCGAACAGCCTCGTCGAGGACATGTTCGTGCTGACCACCGCCTTCAACCTGCTGCTGACGCGGCCGGTGCATGAGGGCCGGCTGATCGCCGAGGGCCGCTGGGTCAGCGGCACGCGCCGCGTGCTGATCGCCGAAAGCCGGCTGATCGATGCGGAGGGCGAGGAGGTCGGGCGCGGCACGGGCACCTTCATGCGGTCGCGCATCGAGCTGAACAGCCTGCCCGCCTACGCTGCGGTCATCGGCGGCTGAGCGGCGAGTTGAGCGCCCGCCTGCCGACCAAGCTGCGGGTGAGCGCGCTGATCCGCGCCGCGCAAGCAGCGGGCGACTTCGCCACCGTCATCAAGAAGGGTGACGAAACAGCGGGTCAGCTATTGTTGTTGGCACGGCAAAGAAACGGTGTGATTCAAGTCTATAGCCGGACAATGAATTCATCGGGCGACTATTCATGGACCATCGCCGCCGCCGCCGAAGCGGGTGATGAACGACCTGTCGACGACTATCTCGACCGCCAGAAAAAATATGATCCCGACCTGTGGATCATCGAACTGGACACCGCCAATCCGGAACGGTTCGTCGACGATGAGTTGATTTAGGAACGCGCCGAAGCGATGGAACCCCATCAATAAGGGGTCGAGCCTCCCAGGCAGGGTTAGCGGGGGCCAAGACCAGACGGCGGGTTCAGGGGTTCACGCGCAGTTTAACGCTCCTGCGAGCGCACGTGATGACTGGCCGCTGCACCGCGGGTTGAGTTGATGAATTTTCCTGTTCGCGTCGCACTGATCACCGCGGCGAGCCTTGCGCTTCTGGCAGCAGGCAAGTTTCCGCAGATGATCGCCGACGAGGCCGCGACGCAAACGGTCGATTCCTCAATCTACGCCGCACCAACGCCGGATACGGGCGCAAAGTTCCAGCTGGCTGCCTACACGCCGCCCTCGGGCCCGCGCCTCGACGCGTCGATTCCGGACGATGATTCGATCATCGCGTCGGACGCCGCCAAGCCGGAAGTCCGCTCGCTCGGCGAACTCGTCGACAAGATCGCCGACCTGCCGAGCGTCGAGCTCGACGAGGAAATGCGCTGCCTCGCCACCGCGGTTTACTTCGAATCGAAGGGTGAGCCGCTCGAGGGCCAGCTGGCCGTCGCGCAGGTGATCATCAACCGCCGCGATTCAGGCAAGTTCGCCAAGTCGCTGTGCGGCGTCATCTACCAGCGCGGTCAGTTCTCCTTCACCTGGGACGGTCGCCCGGACAGCCCGTCGAACAGCGAGATGTGGAAGACCGCGCAGGCGATCGCCATGATCGCCGCCGCCGACGACTGGCGCGAGATCGCCCCCGACGCGACGCACTTCCACGCGACGCGCGTCCGTCCGGGCTGGCACAAGCTTCAGCGCATCTCCTCGGTCGGCAACCACGTCTTCTACCGCTTCCGCTAAGGCGACGTGCCGCGGTTGCGGCGCGACGAAAGCGGGCTGACGTTCCCCTCTCGTTCCGCTAATCTTCCCGGCATGGCGACGCTTGCCGACCTGATTCCCGACGATCTCCGCGCGCCCACCGCTGTCGATGTTGCCCGCGGTGTCTGCCGGCTGCTCTATCGGCAGGGTTTCGCCTCGCAATGCGAGGTGCCGCTCGGCAACGGGCGGCGCGGCGACGTTATCGGCATTGACGATCGTGGGCGCATCACGCTCGTCGAGATCAAGGTGTCGATGGCCGATCTGCGCGGCGACCTGAAGTGGACCGATTATCTCGACTATTGCGACCGCTATTTCTGGGCGGTGCCCGACAGCTTCGCGATCGACGTGTTCGAGGAGGATTATTTCCTGCCCGAACGCGCCGGGCTGATCGTCGCCGACCGCTTCGACGCCGCAGTTCTCCGCGCGGCGATCGAGACGCCGCTGAATGCGGCCCGGCGGAAGGCGGAAACGCTGCGCTTCGCGCGGCGGGCGGCGCAGCGGCTGTTGGGGATTGTCGATCCCAATCTGCAGGCGGCGATGTCGGAGATTAGCTGAGGCTGGCGCGATATCTACGGCCGTCATTCCGGTGAAAGCCGGAATCCAGTCGACGGCCGGTCTGGATACCGGCTTTCGCCGGTATGACGGGTTGAGGGGGTAAGGTGCCCTAACGCGGCGAGCGCTTGGCCAGTATCCGCTGCAACGTCCGGCGGTGCATCTTCAACCGCCGCGCGGTCTCCGACACGTTGCGGTCGCACAGCTCGTAGACGCGCTGGATATGCTCCCACCGCACCCGGTCGGCCGACATCGGCTCGGCGGGCGGCTCGGGGCGCTCGCCGGCGCCGACGGTCAGCGCCTTGATGATGTCGTCGGGGTCAGCGGGTTTCGCCAGATAGTCGACCGCGCCGGTCTTCACCGCGGCGACCGCGGTGGCAAGATTGCCGTAACCGGTGAGGATGACGATCTTCACGTCGGGCCGCAGCGCGCGCAGATCGGCGACGAGGTCGAGGCCGTTGCCGTCTTCCAGCCGCATGTCGACCACCGCGAAGCCGGGCTTCGCCTGCGCCGCGAGACGCCGCGCCTCGGCGATGCCGCTGGCGGCGACGACGACGAAGCCGCGTCGTTCGAGCGTGGTGGCGAGGCGTTGGCGGAAGGCTTGATCGTCATCGACCAGCAGCAGCGGCGCCTGGGCAGTGGCCGGCGTGTCGCCGGCGGGAGCGGTGGCCATGATCATCGTCCTTGATCGTCGTTCGATTCGATATGGGTACGAACCCAACGAATTTCGACCCTCGCGCCACCTTCGGGCGCATTGGAGAAAGCGATGAGGCCCCCGGTACGTTCCAGAAGCGTCGTCGCGATGAAGATTCCAAGCCCGGTGCCGCCCGATCCGGAGCGCGACGGCCCGAGGAACGGCTCGCCCAGTTCGGGCAGCAGCGCCGGCGGAAAACCGCGCCCGTCGTCCTCGACGCGCACGCGCAGCTCGTCCCCGACGATGTCGGCACAGAGGCGAACCTGGCTGACGGCGTGGCGCGCGGCGTTCGATACGAAATTGGCGAGGCCGTGCAGCAGTTCGGGCGAGCGGCGCACTTCGATGGCGGCGGCCTCGGGCGAGGTGGCGATCTCGATCGGCCGCTGCGCCTCATAGGGCTGCGCCACCTCGCGCAACAGCACGGCGAGCGCGACGCTCGGGAACGGGTCCTCGCCTTCGGCGCGGCGGGCGAGGTCGACGAGGATGTCGCGGCTGCGCTTGGTTTCCTGGTTCAGGAGGCGGATATCGTCGCCGAACTCGGGATCGTCGCCGATCGCCTCGGCGAGGTCGCGCGCGACGAGGGTGATGGTGCCCAAAGGTCCGCCCAGCTCATGCGCGGCGGCGGCGGCGAGCGAGCCCAGCGCCGACATCTTGGTCTCGCGCTCGAGCGCCGCCTGCGTCGCGGCGAGCGCCAGCGCTTGGCTGCGCCCCTCGTGTGAGATACGCCAGGCATAGGTGGCGAGAAAGCCGATGCCGAGAATCTCGGCGGTAAGGATGCCGAGCCGATAGGCTTGCGGAAGCTCGAAATCGGGGCCGTCCCACGGCAGCGGCAGCGCCCATTGCCATTGCGCGATCAGGATGACGACGGCGAGCAGCACCACCGAAATCGTCGCGCGCGCCGACAACAGCGTCGCCGCGACGGTCACCGGCACCAGCAGCAGCAGCGAGAAGGGGTTGGCGAGGCCGCCGGTCAGGAACACCAGCACGCCCAGCTGGACGAGGTCGAAGGCGAGGTGGAGCAGCGCCTCGCGCCCGGCGAGACGCGCACTGCGCGGGTAGAGCGTCAGCAGGCCGGCGTTGAGGATCGCCGAGGCCCCGATCGCCGCCAGCGCCGGCCCCCACGGCAGCGGAAAGCCGAGCAGTCCGCCGACGACGCCCAATGTCGCGAGCTGTCCCGCGATGCCGAGCCAGCGCAGCGCGACGAGCGTGCGCACGCGCACGTCGGGCACGCCGAGGCGCAGGAAAGCGAAGCGTCGGGACCGATCCATCGCCCCTCTTATACGCATGCCGGGCGGCGAAGGCTTCACGGGGCGTTCAGCCGCATGCGCCTAAGCCTTGCCGTCGCCTTGATTGGAGCCTAGAGCCCGCCCTTGGAACGCATGGCATCCAATTCTCCCCGTCGCCCTCGCCCGTCCGCGCCGAAATCGGCGCGCGGCCCCGTCGCGCGCGCCGCGCTGACGGTGCTGAAGATCGGCATCGGCGTCGGCCTCCTCATGACACTGCTGCTCGCGGTGGCGGTCGCCATCTCGATGGCGTCGCTGCCCGGCTATCGCGAGCTGATGCGCTCGCCCAACGGCCAGATGGTGCAGGTGCGCTCGGCTGACGGCGCGGTGCTGGTGTCGGTGGGGCCGTCCTATGGCGAATGGCTCGCCTACGATGAAATCCCGCAGGTGATGGTCGACGCGATGATCGCGGTCGAGGACCGGCGCTTCTACCACCACCCCGGCGTCGACCCGATCGGCACGGCGCGCGCGCTGGTGGTGAACATCCAGCGCGGCGGCTCGGCGCAGGGCGGCTCGACGATCACCCAGCAGCTGGCGCGCAACATCTTCCTGACCGCGGCGCAGAACTACACGCGCAAGATTCGCGAGGCGATCCTCGCGCTGGCGCTCGAGCAGCGCTTCACCAAGCGCGAGATCCTCGAGCTCTATCTGAACCGCGTCTATTTCGGCGGCGGCGCCTATGGCATCGACGCCGCGGCGCGCAAATTCTACGGCCACGGCGCCAACCAGCTGAGCCTCGAAGAGGCGGCCGTGATCGCCGGGCTGGTTAAGGCGCCGTCGCGCTATGCGCCCTCGTCCGACCCGGAAAAAGCCAAAGGCCGCGCCAAGATCGTCATCGCGGTGATGGCCGACGCGGGCCGCATCACCCGCTCGGAAGCCGCGGCGGCCGACATCGACGCGCTGCGCTTCGCGCCGCAGCCCAAGCAGAACAACGTCCGCTACTTCACCGACTGGGTGCTGTCGGAGCTTGAGAGCCTGACCGACGAGACGATCGAGCCGCTGGTCGTTACCACCACCCTGATGTCGGGGATGCAGCAGGCGGCCGATCGCGGCATCGTCGCGCATACGCCGGCCGGCGCGCAGGGTGCGCTCGTCGCCATGTCGACCGATGGCGCGGTGCGCGCGATGGTCGGCGGCAAGGATTATGTCAGCTCGATCTACAACCGCGCGACCTCGTCGCGGCGACCGGGCGGATCGGCGTTCAAGCTGTTCGTCTACCTCGCGGCGCTGGAGGACGGCGTCGAACCCGACGACGTGATGATCGACGAGCCGGTGAGCTTCGGCAACTGGAGCCCGCGCAACAACGACCGCACCTATCGCGGCGAGATGACGGTGCGGCAGGCCTTCGCGTCGTCGGTCAACACCATCGCGGTGCAGCTCGCGCAGCGCGTCGGCTACGACACCGTCGCCGACATGGCGCGGCGCTTTGGCATCACCACGAAGATCGACCGCCAGCCGGCAATGGCGCTCGGCACCTCCGACGTGAACCTGCTCGAAATGACCTCGGCCTACGCCAGCGTCGCGCGCGGCGGTGTCGAAGCGCGGCCCTATGCGATCACCAAGGTGACGACGTCGCGCGGCCGGACGCTCTATACGCACGAGGCCGAAGAGCCGCGCATGCTGGTCGCGCCCTGGGTGGCGGCGAAGATGACCGATCTCCTCAAGGCGGTTGTCGACAGCGGGACGGGGCGGCGCGCCGCGATCGGCCGCGAGGTGGCGGGCAAGACCGGCACCACCAGTTCCAACCGCGACGGCTGGTTCCTGGGCTTCACCGGCGACATCGCTGCGGGCGTGTGGATGGGCCGCGACGACAACAAGGTGGTCGGCGGTCTTGCCGGCGGCCGTGCGCCGACCGCGGCCTGGGCGGATTTCATGCGCGTCGCAACGAAGGGCATGCCCTCGCAGGCGCTGCAGACCGATGTCGAGTTGCCCGAGGACGGTTTCGGCGAGCCCGATGCCGAGGTTTACGGCATCTACCCGCCGGGCAGCGAGCCGCCGGTCGACGAGAATGGGGTGCCGATCGGCGATCCGTCGGTGGTCACCGACGCCGACACACCCAATCTGGGGCCGTCGCAGCCGCGTCCGCAGGGGCAGCCGCCGGCGCAGCCGCGCCTCGACGGCGATTTCCTCGACCAGATTTTGGCCGAGCCGCAGCCGAAGGGCAGCGGCGGCGGGTCACCCCCGTCCGACCCAATGTAGCGTCGCGCCGTGGCGCTTCAGCCAGCGCCGCGCCGCCTCCATGTCGCCGTCGTAGAGCGACGCCGTGGTCCGCCAGAAGGCGGGGCTGTGGTCCATGTGCGCCAGATGCGCGACTTCATGCGCGACGACGTAGCGGCGCACGGTGGGCGGCGCGAGGATCAGCCGCCAGCTGTAGGCGATGCGCGCAGTCGCCGAGCAGCTGCCCCAGCGCGAGGCGGTATCGCGGACGGTGACCGCCGCGACGGGCTTGCCGAGTTTCGCCGCATGTTCGCGCGTCTCTTCGGTTAGCACCGCCTTGGCGCGGGTCTTGAGGAAGCGCTCGATCCGCCCCGACAGCGATTCCGCCGGGCCGCCGACGCGCAGGGCGTCGCCGTCGATCGACACGGTGCGCGACCGCGTCGGCGCCCAGTCGATGGTCAGCGTCTCGCCCTCAACCATCAGTGTCCCGCCCGGCTCAAACCCCGCACTGCGTGGCCAGCTCGCGACCCGCGCCGCCAGCCAGTCGCGGTGGGTCTCCAGCATGGCGAGCGCGCGGCGCAGCGAGGCGCGGGGCGGCAAGGACAGGCGGATGACACCCTTGGTGCTATCGGCACGGAGCGTAACGCGACGCGCGTTGGCGCGCGTCTTCACCTCGACCGGGATGCGGCGGCCGTCGATCTCGATCGCCAGATCGGGCGGCGGCGCGGGCGGCGCCTTCGGCGCGAACAGGCGGAGGAGCGCCGGCGTCACAGCCGCCGGTCGATGACGAAATTCTCGAGATCGTCGCCGACCTCGTCCTCCGACACCGTCCAGCCGCGCACCGACTGGCCGGCGGCATGGACGCTTTCGGGGTCGCCGGTGATGAGCGGATGCCAGTCGGGCAGATCCTTGCCCTCGGCGAGCAGCAGATAGGCGCAGGTCGACGGCAGCCAGTCGAGGTCGAGCACCTTCTCGGGCGTCAGCCGCACGCATTCGGGCACATAGGCGCGACGGTTGCGATAATCCTTGCAGCGGCCGGTGCGGCGGTCGAGCAGGCGGCAGGCGACGTTGGTCGCCATCAGCTCGCCGGTGTCCTCGTCCTCCAGCTTGTGGACGCAGCATTTGCCGCAGCCGTCGCAGAGGCTTTCCCACTCGGCGCGGTCCATCTGCCGCAGCGTCTTCTCGCGCCAGAAGGGGCGGGTCACCGCACCCATTTGGCCAGCTCGGCGGCGACCGCCTCGGGGGAGGAGCCTTGCGGCAGGAAGCTGATCGGCTTGCCTGCCGGATCGAAGATGTAGGCGATGGCCGAATGGTCCATCAGATAGGCATCGGCGGTGCCGGCGCCCTTCGACGCATAGACGCGGAAGGTTTTCAGCGCGGCGTCGATCTGCGGCTGCGTACCGGTCAGGCCGATAAAGCGCGGGTGGAAGGCGGCGGTGAAGGTCTTCACGACCGGGCCGGTATCGCGCGCGGGATCGATGGTGACGAACAGCGGCTGCACCTTCGCGGCGCGCGTGGCGTCCGCCTTCTCGAACTGGCGCAGGCCTTGCGCGAGCTGCTGCATGTCGGTCGGGCAGATGTCGGGGCAGAAGGTGTAGCCGAAGTAGATCAGCTTCCACTGGCCGGGATAGCTCTTCTCGGTCACCGCGGCGCCGTCGCCGTCGACCAGCGCGAAGGGGCCGCCGATATCGGCGCCGGCCAGCGGCGGCGTTTCACCCGATCCGCCGCTTTGCGCGCGATACAGCAGCGCCCCGGCCGCGGCGCACAGGATGAGCAGCACGCCGGCGAGGAGCGCGAAGGGGATGCGGCGGGAAGGCGCGGGGCTGTTCATGGCTGCCCCTATCTATGCTAGACGCTGGATAAATCCAGCAGATGAGCCTCGGGGGTATTTGATGTCGAAGCTGCGTGCCTTGGTGACGGCGGTAATGTTGGGCGCATTGGCCGCACCCTTGCCGGTGATGGCGCAGGACAAGAAGCCGGGCAGCGGCTTCGGGTCGGACGCCTATCGCTTCTTCAAGGCGGTGCGCGACAAGGACGGCCCGGGCGCGCAGGCGCTGATGACCCAGCCGGGATCGACGCTGGTCAACCAGCGCGACTACGACAGCGGCGAAACCGCGCTGCTGATCGTCACCCGCCGCCGGGACAGCGGCTGGATGAGCCTGCTGATGAACCGCGGCGCCGCCGTCGACACCAAGGGCCGCGACGGCGTCACCCCGTTGATCGCCGCCGCCGAACTGGGCTTCACCGACGGCGTGCAGCTGCTGCTGGCGCGCAAGGCCAACCCCAACCTCGCCAACAACCAGGGCGAAACCGCGCTGATCAAGGCGGTGCAGAAGCGCGACACCAACAGCGTCCGCGCGCTGCTGGCGGCGGGCGCCAACCCCGACAAGGGCGACAGCATCACCGGCCTGTCGGCGCGCGAATATGCCGATCAGGACCGCCGCGCCGGCATGATCCAGAAGCTGCTCAAGGACAATGACGAGAAGAAGCCGGCGGCGGACAAGGCCACCGTCGCGCCGGGACCGACGCTGGATTAGCGAGATCGGCGGTGGCGATGCTTCCGCTTCGCCCCTCCCACACCCGACCGTCATACCGGCTTTCGCCGGTATGACGGATAGGGGGCTATTCCTTCTCGAAACCCAGCGACGCCGAGTTGACGCAGTAGCGCAGGCCGCCGGCCTCGCGCGGGCCGTCGGGGAAGACGTGGCCGAGGTGGCCTTCGCAGCGGGCGCAGCGCACTTCGGTGCGGGTCATGCCGAACTTGCTGTCGCTGTGTTCGCTGACGGCGTCGCCGTCCAATGGCGCGGTAAAGCTCGGCCAGCCGCTGCCTGAATCATATTTGGTACCGCTGGCGAACAAGGGCTGGCCGCAGCCGCCGCACACGAAGGTGCCGTCGCCTTTCTCATCGATCAGCTCGCCGGTGAAGGCCCGCTCGGTGCCATGCTCGCGCAGCACATGATATTGCATCGGGGTCAGCTCTTCGCGCCACTCGGCGTCGGTCTTGTCGATCTTCGACATCGAAGCTCCTTCCTTCACAGCCCCAGAACGCGCACCTGCGGCCAACGTGCCGGCCAGTGTTTCGACGTCATGCGCTGGCGGTAGAAGCCCATCATATGATCGTCGGTGAACACCGGCCGACTGACCATCGCGAACAGATCGTCGAGGCCGTGCGGGGCGATGATCTCGATATGGGCATCGCGCAGCCGAACGCCAACCGCGGTCGGCGTCTCGGCGAAATGGCGCAGGCCGTCCTCGGTGTCGGCATAGGGCGGCAGGCCGGTCTTCAGGTGCATGCGCGACTGATTGCGCACCTCCCAGGGCAGGCCGGGCATCAGTGCGGCGAGCTTCGCCTCGGCAGCGGCTTCGCGTTCGCGCGACACGTCGACCTTGTCGAAGAACAGCACGTCGATATCGGCCCAGTCGGTGGCGACCGGGCGGCCGTGCAGCGTATCCCACACCGCGCTGCGGATGGTGCCGGCGGCGATCCACGCGTCGGGCAGGCCGACGGTTTCGACGGCGCGCAGCATGTCCATCAGGATCGGGGTGCCGGCGACGATCTCCGTCAGCCGCGCCGCACTCATTCGGTGGCGGCCTTCGCGTCCATCCGGCGGCCGAGCCACACGGCGCCGTAGATCAGCGGCGGCACCAGAACCGCCGACAGTACCACCTTCGCCAGCGCCTGCCCGACCAGCAGCGAGCCGATCGGGAACACGCCCCAGAAGGCGACGGTGATGAACAGCAGGGTGTCGACGATCTGCGACAGCGCGCTGGCGACGGCGGCGCGCAGCCACAGGAAGCGCCCCGTCGCGGCGCGCAGCCGGCTGAAGATCGCGACGTTGAGCGTCTGCGAGATGCCATAGGCGATGATGCCGGCGAGCATCAGCCGCGGGCTCTGCCCCAGCACCATCTGGAAGGCAGCCAAGCGCGCCGGGTCCATGTCATGCGCGCTCGGCGCCGCCAGCACGACGAGGATGAGCAGCATCGACACGATCAGCGGGATGAAGCCGAAGCGCACCAGCCGGTCGGCGGTGGCGCGGCCGTGCAGCTCGGCGACCGCGCTCGACAGGATGACCAGCATCAGGAAGGCGAAGATGCCCGCCTCGACCGCGAGACCGGCGCCGAGCGCGACCTGCTTGTTGCCGAGCACCCCGGCGATGCAGACCATGCCGCCGTAAAGGACCGAATAGACGAAGAGCGATCGCGAAAGCTGCATCGTCGAACGCTAGCCGAGCGGATGCCGCGCGAGAAGCAGGAAGCGGCCGACCAGCAACCCGCCCGACAACAGGCTCGCGACCACCACCGACCAGACGATGCCGTCGAGCCCGAGGCCGGCGGGGTGCGCCAGATACCAGCCGAGCGGCAGCATCACCGCGCCGTAGCAGAAGACGTGGAGGCCGACGGGCAACAGGATATCGCCGCGCGCCCGCAGCGCGTTCGCCGCCACCACCTGCAGCCCGTCGGCGATGAAGAACAGGCAGGACAGGACGAGCGCGGGCGCGATCAGGCGGAGCAGCGCCGGGTCGGTCGAGTAGGCGCGCGCGATCAGGTCGGCGCCGAGCCAGACGACGAGGCAGACGATGGTGGTGAGCACGATGGTCACCCAGAAGCCGAGGACGCCGCCGCGCAGCACGCCCTCGCGGTCGCGTGCGCCATAGGCGCGGCCGACCAGCACCGCGGTCGCCGACGACAGGCCGAGCGGTCCCATGAAGATGATCGCCGCGACGTTGAGCACCACCGCCCAGGCCGCAACCTCGAGCGAGCCGAGCAGCCCGGCGACGAAGCTCATGCCCGAAAACGCCGCGGTCTCGGCGAAATAGGAGGCGCCGGCGCCGTAGCCGACCTGGCGCTGCTCGGCGCCGCGCCCGTCATCCTCGCCGCGCTCGAACACGCCGTGCGCGCGCGAGCCCGACCAGCGCCAGATGTAGACGGCGAGCGCCGCCAGCAGCATGACCCGCGCGCCGAAGGTCGCCCAGGCGGAGGCCACGGCGCCCTCGACCGGCAGGCCGGAATCGCCCGGCACCAGCCACAGGTTGAGCGCGAGGTTGACCGCGTTCGCCGCCCACATCGCCACCATGCCCGGGATCGGCTTGCCGAGGCCTTCGAGCCAGAAGCTCAGCACGCAGCAGAAGATGTAGGGCGCCAGCGACAGCGTGAAGATGTGCAGCGTCGCGGTGGCGCCGCGCACCAGATCGGCGTCGAGGCCGGTCAGCTCCATCACCAGCGGCCCGAGCAGGTAGAGGCCCAATGACGAGATCACGCTTAGCAGCAGGCCGTAGTTGAGGCCGCGCCGCAGCACCATGCCCGCCGCCTGCGGCCGCCCCTCGCCGACATAGCGCGCGCCCATCACCTGCACGCCGACCAGCAGCCCGATCGCGGTGGTCAGCACCGCCACCGTCATCGCCCAGCCGAGCGCGTGGTAGCCGAGCTCGCGCGCGGAGTGATGGCCGACGACGATCGCGTCGGTCAGGCCCATCATCATGATGCCGAGCCGCGCGAGCACGGTCGGGCCGGCAAGCCGCAACAGCTCGCCGAGGCCTCCTTCCGTGCGTGTCTGCGTGCCGTGCATGACGATTCTGCCCCAAAAAGGCGCGGAAACTCGTCGAAACGGCGTCCGAATTCAATCGCGCGCGGCGGGCGGCTTCACGAAGGACAGCAGGGCGAGGCCGATCAGCAACAGGCCGATGACGGGATAGAAGCCCGCCTGCTGGGTGCCGTAGGCGCGGGTGAAGATCTCGACCAGCAGCGGCGCCAGCCAGTAGGTGGCGTTGCCCGACAGCGCATAGAGGCCGAAGAACACGCCGCTCTCCTTTTCGGGCACCAGCTTCACCAGCAGGGTGCGGCTCGACGAATAGGCGGCGGTGAGGCCGATTGCGCCGGCGAGCGCTACGCCGAGAAAGGCGAGTTCGGGGACCGTGCGGAACATCGGCGCGTCCCACAGCACCTCCGGCGCCGCCGGCTGGTAGAGGATGCGCTCGCGCCCGCCGCCGAGCACGGCGAGCTGCGAGAAGATGACCAGCACCAGCTCGATCTGGATGGCGCGCTTCGGCCCCAATTTGCCGTCGAACCAGGCGCCGACGAAGCCGCCGATCACCGCGACGATCGACAGGATGATGCCGTAGGCGAGCAGCTCCAGCGTGCCCCAGCGCATCACGCCCGCCGCGAAGATGCCGCCGAACAGCAGGATCGCCAGCTTGCCGTCGGCATAGAGCATGCGCGCGACGAGGAAGGTCAGCGCGTTGCGGTGGCGGCGCGCGTCGGTGAACAGCCGTTTCAGGTCGCCCGCGCCGGCGGCGAACGCCTTGACCGGGCCCAGACCGGTGCGCGGCGCGTCGGGGGTGAGGAAGAACAGCGGCAGGCAGCCGATCGCCAGCACCAGCGCGACGAGCGGCGCGACGATGCGGTCGGGCTCATGGGCCGCTGCGTCGAGGCCGAACAGCGGTGCCGGCGGGATGATCGGCCAGGCGACCTTGCCCGGCAGCACGAAGGCCCAGAGCACGAAGACCAGCATCGTCATCGACACGGCATTGCCGAGCGCGAGGCCGAGGCCCGAGGCGAGATGCTCCTGCCCGGGTGCTGCGCGCGGCAGCAGCGAATTATGCAGCATCTCGCCATAGGCATAGAGGATGGTCAGCGCGGCAGCGATGGTGACGACCTGCGGGATCGACAGGCCCGCGCCGTCGGGCAGGGTCCACCACAGCAGCCCGGCGAGTGCCACCATCAAGGTGGTGATCGCGCCCAGCCAGGGCTTGCGCGGCCCCATCCGGTCGACGGCGGCGCCGAGGAACGGGGCGGTCAGCGCGACGATCCAGCCGCCGATCTTGCCGTACTGCGCGACGGCGGCCTGGCCTTCGACGGGGTCGCCGATCACCACCGTCGCGAAATAGGGCATGAACACATAGATGGTGACGAGCACGACGTAGGGGACACGCACCCCTTCGAACAACGCCCACGCCACCGCACCGGCCGGAAGCCGATTGCCGTTCGCCATCGCGCCCCTCCCCATTTTTCGGCCAGCCTAGCGGGGGCAGGGAAATGCGGAAGGTCGATTTTGACTAGGGTCGGGCGCGGGGTGCGCTACACTCTCCCTCAAGGAGATTCCTCATGGCACGCCTCGGCGAACGACGCGGCGGCACTTCGGCCTTCGGCGAGCTGCTGCGCGGCTGGCGGTTGGCGCGGCGGCTGAGCCAGCTCGAGCTGGCGATGCGCGCCGATCTGTCGGGCCGGCACCTGTGCTTCGTCGAGACCGGCCGGGCGCGGGCCAGCGCGCCGATTGTCGACCGGCTGGCGGCGGCGCTGGAACTCGAGGCCGGCGACCATGACGCACTGCGCGTCGCCGCGGGGCTGGCGCGGCAGCCGAGCCTTGCCGACCAGGCCTTCGCTGCCGCGCTCGCGGTGCAGGGCGCGCGCAATCCCGAGGCGATGGTCGAGGCGGCGAAGCCGGCGCTGGCCGCATTGGGCATGCCACATTTCTTCTTCGGCACGATGGGCTGGCGCGGCTTCGACGCGGTCGACCCCGGCGGCTTCCCGCGCGGCTGGCTGCAACGCTACCGCGCGCAGGAATATGCCGCGCGCGACCCGCTGCTGCCGGCGGCCTGCACGCAGCGCGGCGGCTTCTTCTGGGAGGATGCCGTCGAGCCGCAGAAGCTGACCGGGCGCGCGAGCCGCATGTTCCGGGAGGCCGCGGCGGAAGGGATCGACAGCGGCTTCGTGCTCCCCCTGCGCGGCGGCGACGGCAGTGTTCGCATCGTTTCGATGATGGGCCGGCGCGATGCCGAACAGCCCGACGTTCAGCGGCTGGGCCTGCAGCTCGTCGGCCAGCAGATGGTCGAGCGGCTGACGGCGACGGGATACTTACCGGCCGCGTAATCGACGGGTGCGCCGGCGCCTGCCAGCCTCTCCCCCCGTCAGTCAGCACGGGGTGTCATGCGCAACGATTCCGCTCTTCTCGCCGTCGGGACCATCGGTCTCGGCCTCGTCGGCCTCGCCTTCGCCGATTTCGCGCTGCAATGGCAGCCGGTGCCCAAAGGCGTGCCACTGCGCGAGCCGCTGGCGCTGCTCAGCGGCGCGCTGCTGATCATCGTCGGCGCCCTCGCGCTGATCCCGCATCGCGTTGCCTCCGGCGGGCTTGCGCTCGCGGTCACCTACGGCGTCTGGGTGGTGCTGCTCGACCTGCCGCGCGCCGCGGCCGATCCGCTCAACCTCGCCGCCTGGCTGGGTGTTGCCGAGATCGGCTCGCTGGCGGCGGCGGGGGTGATGATCCTCGGCCATGAACGGCAGCGGCCGGCGTTGGTGCGGGCTGCGCAGGTGGCGTTCGGCCTCGCCGCGCTGGTCTTCGGCGCCTGCCACTTCGTCTATGCCGATTTCACCGCGAACATGATCCCGGCGTGGATTCCCGAGCGGCTTTTCTGGGCGTGGGCGACCGGCGTTGCGCATTGCCTCGCCGGCCTCGCGATCCTGGCCGGCGTTCAGGCGCGGCACGCGGCCAGCCTGATGACGGCGATGTGCCTGTCCTTCGCGCTGATCCTGCATGTGCCGGCGATCATCGCGAAGCCCGATAGTCATGCCGCCTGGGTCATGTTCTTCATCACCGTCGCCATCGCCGGGGCGGCGTGGACGATGCGGCGCGCCGTTCGCCTACGCTGAGGCGCTGCTGCGCGCGGCGGTGGCCTCGCAGAGGCGGACGCAGTTGCGGCCCGCCGACTTCGCCGCATACAGCGCGGCGTCGGCCTGGCTGAAGGCGGCGTCGAAGCTCGGCTCGGCGACGTCAACGCAATGGACGCCGATGCTGACCGTCACATGCTCGACCGGGCAGCCCGGCGAGCGGAAGTCGTGGCCGTCGATCAGCCGGGCGAGGCGCACCGCCAGCGCCTCGGCGTCGGCGGGCCGGTCGGCGTCGACCAGTAGCAGGAACTCCTCGCCGCCGAAGCGGCCGGCAAGGTCGGTGCCGCGCAGCGCGCCGGCGAGCAGGGCGGCGAACTGGAACAGCACGCGGTCGCCGACGTCATGGCCGTGCCGGTCGTTGATCGCCTTGAAATGATCGATGTCGAGCACGAGCAGCGCGCGCGGCGGGCGGGTCTCGGCGACCATCTCCGCCTCCCAGGCGGCGAGGAAGGCGCGGCGGCTCATCAGGCCGGTGAGGCCGTCGCGGTTGGCGAGCTGCTCGACCTCCTGCTGGAGCGCGAGCGTCGCCCAGATGTGCGACTGATGCTCCGTCAGGAAGCGCAGCTGCAGCAGCGCGACGCTGGCGGCGCTGACGCCGAGGCAGAGCGAGAGGAAGTCGCCGCTCAGGATCATGACGGTCGCCGACGGGAAGATGCCGATGGCGATCACCGACGAGGCGGCGGGGCGCATCGAGGCGAGGCCGTGCGCGATGCTGAACGACCCGAACGCAAAGGAGATCGGGATCAGGATCGGATAGGGAAACCAGTCCAGCGCATAGGTGGTGGCGCTGTAGACGCTGATCGCCGTTACCGATCCGATCGCCGCATAGGTCGAATGGCGCAGGAAGCGCTCGGCGTGTGGCGGCACAGCGTCGGTCTGTGACCGCCACAGCCAGATGCGGTGCAGGTTGAACGCGCCGACCAGCGGCATCCAGGCATAATGATAGACCGGCGACCCGGTGTGCCACAGCACCGCCATGACGATGCAGACGTTGACCAGCGCGGTCAGGTGCAGCGAGGGGATCTGGCGGCGGACGGCGTGGTACTGGAAACGCACCAGCGCGTCGCGCAGCTCGGCCGGCGGCGGCGGAAAGAGCGCGTCGAGCCAGCGCATCACCGTTTGTGCATCCCCCTGTGGCCGTCTTCCCCCGTCCCTAGGGCAAGATGGTCAATACAGGGTTAACACGATATCGGCCTTTCGTCATCGTCCGCTGTTATTGGCCGATAATCTCCGGCCTCAACGCTACACGTCGAGGTTAGCGACGTTCAGCGCATTGTCCTGGATGAACTCGCGGCGCGGCTCGACGACATCGCCCATCAGCTTGGTGAAGATCTCGTCGGCGAGATCGGCCTGCTGGATCTCGACGCGCAGCAGCGAGCGGTTCGACGGATCGAGCGTGGTTTCCCAAAGCTGCTCGGCGTTCATCTCGCCAAGGCCCTTGTAGCGCTGGATGGCGAGGCCCTTGCGGCCGGCCTCGAACACCGCGCCGAGGATGTCCGACGGCCGGTTGACCGACAGTTCGCCGAGCTTCGCCGGCTTGGCGTAGGTCTCGGCCTCTTCGCGCGCCAGTGCGTGCAGCTTGCGCGCCTCGGCGGAGATCAGCAGCGCCCGATCGATGACATAATGGTCGGTGACGCCGCGGTCGGCGCGCTGGAGATGGTAGCCGCCGTCCTCGGCCGTGTCGGCCAGCCAGCCGGTTTCGCCGTCGGCCGTGTTGAGCCAGGCGGCCGCCGCGGCGGCGGCGGCGTTCTGCTTGTCGCGGTTGCCGTCTAGCGCCGGGTCGAGCCCGCCGGTCAGCGCCAGCGCCTCGACGACGCGTTCGTCGTAGCGCTTGGGGACATAGGTCATCAGCGTCTTCACACGCCGGGCGTGCTCGACGAGCGCGCGCAAATCGTCGCCCGAGCGGCTGCCGATATGCGTCTCCAGCACCAGATTGCCGAGGCCGGTTTCGACCAGATAGTCGTCGAGCGCCGCATTGTCCTTGAGGTAGACCTCCGACCGGCCGCGCGTGACCTTGTAGAGCGGCGGCTGCGCGATGAAGAGGTGACCGTTGCGGATCAGCTCGGGCATCTGGCGGTAGAAGAAGGTCAGCAAGAGCGTGCGGATGTGGGCGCCGTCGACGTCGGCGTCCGTCATGATGACGATCTTGTGATAGCGCAGCTTCTCGGCGTTGAATTCCTCGCGGCCGATGCCGGTGCCGAGCGCCTGGATCAGCGTGCCGATCTCCTTCGACCCCAGCATCCGGTCGAAGCGCGCGCGCTCGACGTTCAGGATCTTGCCGCGCAAAGGGAGGATCGCCTGGTTGTGGCGGTTGCGGCCCTGCTTCGCCGAGCCGCCGGCCGAGTCACCCTCGACGAGGAAGATTTCCGACTTGGCCGGGTCCTTCTCCTGGCAGTCGGCGAGCTTGCCGGGCAGCGAGGCGATGGAGAGCGCACCCTTGCGGCTTGCCTCGCGCGCCTTGCGCGCCGCTTCGCGGGCGATGGCGGCGTCGACGATCTTCTGGACGATGGTGCGCGCGTGGTTGGGGTTCTCCTCCAACCACTCGGCCATCTTGTCGGCCATCAGCGATTCAAGCGGCTGACGCACCTCGGACGACACGAGCTTGTCCTTGGTCTGCGAGCCGAACTTGGGGTCGGGCAGCTTGACCGAGATGATCGCGGTCAGCCCTTCGCGCATGTCCTCGCCCGACGGCGACACCTTCTCCTTCTTCAGGATGCCGCTCTTGTCCGCATAATTGTTGAGCGTGCGGGTGAGCGCGGCGCGGAAAGCGGCCAGATGGGTGCCGCCGTCGCGCTGCGGGATGTTGTTGGTGAAGCAGAGGACCTGCTCGTAATAGCTGTCGTTCCACTCGAGCGCGACCTCGATGCCGATGCCGTCGCGGTCGCCGCGCACCGCGATCGGCTCGGGGATCAGCGCGGTCTTCGCGGCGTCGAGATATTTCACGAACGCGGCGATGCCGCCCTCGTAATAGAGCTCGACCGCCTTCGGCTCGGCGTGGCGCGCGTCGGTCAGCAGCAGACGGACACCCGAGTTGAGGAACGCCAGCTCGCGGAAGCGATGCTCGAGCTTGTCGAAGTCGAAGTCGACGATCTTGAAGGTGTCGGGCGAGGGCAGGAAGGTGACCTGTGTGCCCTTGCGGTCGCCCTGGGGGCCAACCACCGCCAGCGGCGCGACGGGATCGCCGCGGCGGAACTGCATGTAATGCTCGTGTCCGTCGCGCCAGATGCGCAGGTCGAGCCAGTTGGAGAGCGCGTTCACCACCGAGACGCCGACGCCGTGCAGGCCGCCCGACACCTTGTAGGCATTGTCGTCGCTGTTGTTGAACTTACCGCCGGCGTGCAGCTGGGTCATGATGACTTCGGCCGCCGAAACGCCCTCCTCGGCGTGGATGCCGGTCGGGATGCCGCGGCCATTGTCCTCGACCGAGACCGAGCCGTCGGGGTTGAGTGTGATCAGGATGCGGTCGCAGTGCCCGGCCAGCGCCTCGTCGATGGCGTTGTCGCTGACCTCGAACACCATGTGATGCAGGCCCGAGCCGTCGTCGGTGTCGCCGATGTACATGCCGGGGCGCTTGCGCACGGCGTCGAGGCCGCGGAGCACGGTGATGGCGTCGGCGCCATAGTCGCTGGTCTGCTTCGTCTGTTCGATCGGTTCGTCGCTCAACTTCTTATCCTTCTGTGAGCCGTCCCTCTTCGACGGCCACGAAACTTGCCCGGCCTTCAAGGCCTTCGAACAACGACCGGTCGGTGCCGGTCATCCAAACCTGTGCGCCCATGCGCACCAGCCGGCCGAACAGCGCGTCGCGCCGACCGGCATCGAGATGCGCCGCCACCTCGTCGAGCAGCAGCACCGGCGCCCGCCCCCGCCGCTCGCCGACCAGCTCGGCATGCGCCAGGATCAGTCCCAGCAGCAGCGCCTTCTGCTCGCCGGTCGAACAGCGCTCGGCGGGCATCTCCTTGCCCGCATGCACCACCGACAGGTCCGACCGGTGCGGCCCGAGCGTCGCCCGCCCCGCGGCGGCATCCGCCCCGCGCAGCCGCGCCAGCTCGGCGGCGAAGCGATCCTCGACCTCTGCCGTCAGCGCCCTCTCTAGCGCGTCCTCGGCCCATCCGTCGAGCTTCACACGTGCGCGCGCGAACACGCCCTCGGGCGCGCACGCGAGACGGGCGCTCAGCGCAGTCACCGTATCGCGCCGCGCCTCGGCCACCGCGACGCCATGCTCGGCCATTTTGCGCTCCAGCGCGGCGAGCCACGCCGGGTCGGCGGGCAGGTCGTCGCCGAGCAGCCGGTTGCGCGCGCGCATCGCCGCCTCATAGCGGGCGGCATGGCTCGCGTGCGCCGGGTGCAGCGCCAGCGCCAGCCGGTCGAGGAAGCGCCGCCGCCCGGTCGCGCCCTCGATGAACAGCCGGTCCATCGCCGGCGTCAGCCACAGCACCGACAGCCAGTCGCCGAGGCTCGTCACCGCGGCATTGGCGCCGTTGACCCGCACCTGCCGCCGCTCGCGTGCCGTCGCGGTGGTGCCGGTGCCGATCTCGACAGCACTCCCCGGCATTTTGGCACCGCTCTCAACCCGCGCCGCCACCGCCCAGGTCGCCGGGCCGCTGCTGCGCGCCAGTTCGGAAATCGCCACCCCGCGCAGCCCGCGGCCCGGCGACAACAGCGAAATCGCCTCGAGCAGATTGGTCTTGCCCGCGCCATTCTCGCCGGTCACCACCACCGGCCCGCCGCCGACCTCGACCGCCTGATCGATATAGGAACGGAAGTCGCGCAATGCCACCCGCGCGACCCAGCTCGGGGCGGGCATTTGCGGGGTATCGGGATGGGGAGACGCAGTCACGCAGATGTCCTACCGGACTGTAGCGGTTAGCGCGACCCTGAGGCATTCAGTCGTTACCGACCGTCCCCTCGACTACTCCGACCAGATGGAACTCCGGCGCACCGCGAGCCGCGATGTGCACGACATGGTCAGAACTCTGAATTTTCCAATGCGACAGCCGCCCAAAATGGTCGTCGGAATTCCAAGTGCGCGACCTCACGTAACTGAGAAAATCCTCTTCACCCGCCACCTCTTCGACAACGGCACTCGATGCCGCACCTGGCTTGAAGAGATAAAAGCTCTCAGCGACGATGAAGTACGCCACATAGTTCCAGATCAGGCGCACCGTGCGGTCGCCGGCCTGAGGTCGGATCGGCCGAGCATCACCGATCAGCTCGTCGATTCTTTCGAGTGCCCCGAGGCCGGTTGTCTCGATAAGCTCAACCGTCAGAAATTGACCGGTATCTTCAATAATCTCGAAGAGGATCGGGGAGCGGAGCGAACCAAGGTCGACTTGGTCGCTTCGACTTCCGTCATCCTCGATCACACACGCATCGGCATCAGCACGTAGAGCGCCGGCGACTTGTCGTCCTCGCGGATCAGGGTCGGGGCGGCGGCGTCGGCGAGGTGGACCTCGACCGTGTCGCCTTCGATCTCGTTCAGGATGTCGAGCAGGTAGCGGGCGTTGAAACCCACCTCGATCGGCGGCGAAGTGTAGTCGGCGGGGACTTCCTCGGCGGCGGTGCCGTTTTCGGGGCTGGTGACCGAGAGGGTCACGCGGTCGCGGTCCAGCGCGATTTTCACCGCGCGGGTCTTCTCGCTGGCGATGGCGGCGACGCGGTCGACGCCTTCGGCGAAGCTCTTCGGGTCGAGCTTCAAGAGCTTGTCGTTCGCGGTCGGGATGACGCGGCTGTAGTCGGGGAAGGTGCCGTCGATCAGCTTCGAGGTGAGCGTCGCGTTGCCCACCGTGAGGCGGATCTTCGAGGCCGACAGCGAGATTTCGATGTCGGTGTCCGCCTCGTCGAGCAGCTTCCTGACCTCGGCGACGCACTTCCGCGGCACGATCACGTCGGGCATGCCGGCGGCGCCGTCGGGCAGCGGCGTCGTCACCCGCGCCAGCCGGTGGCCGTCGGTGGCGACGGCGCGCAGGTTGCCGTCGGCGATGTGCATGAAGATGCCGTTGAGATAGTAGCGCGTCTCCTCGGTCGAGATCGCGAATTTGGTCTTGTCGATGATCTGCTTCAGCGTCTCGGCCGGCAGCCAGAAATGCGTCGGCAGGTCGCTCTCGGCGATCACCGGGAAGTCGTCGCGCGGCAGCGTCGCAAGGCTGAAGCGGGCGCGGCCGGCGACCACCGACATGCGGTTGTTGTCGACCGACAGCTCGACCTGGCTGCCCTCGGGGAGCTTGCGCGCGATATCGAACAGCGTGTGCGCCGACACGGTGGTGGCACCTGGCGTCGACACCTGCGCGGCGAAGGATTCGACGACCTGCAGGTCGAGATCGGTCGCCATCAGGCGGATGGCGTCGCCGGTCGCCTCGATCAGCACGTTCGACAGGATCGGAATGGTGTTGCGGCGCTCGACGACCGACTGGACGTGGCCCAGGCTCTTGAGCAGCGTCGCGCGTTCGACAGTCGCCTTCATTCGTGATCCTCGTAGAAAAATCGCACCCCTGATAGCCGGCGACTATAGCCGGGCCGGGGGCCGCGCACAGCGAAAATTTACCCTAGGGACGGGGTTTCAGCCCGTTCTGGCCCAGCCGCCACAGCAGCACGTCGATCCGGTCGTGCCCGAAGAAGGGTTCGCCGTCGAAAACCATCAGCGGCACGCCCCAATGGCCGCTGGCGTTCTGCGCGCTTTCGTTGGCAGCGATGGCGGTGTCGAGCCGCTCGCCTTCCTCGCGTTCGGCCCGGTCGAGCGTCGCCCAGTCGAGGCCCGACGCCGTGGCGGCGTCGGCGAGATGATCGCCCTCGTTCCAGCCGGCGGTGCCGCCCCAGATCAGCCGCGCCACCTTGTCGGCAAACATCAGCCCGTCGCCCTGCTCGACCGCTGCCTGCCCCAGCCGGGTCAGCCGGCCGATATGCGGCTGGTCGGTCGCGATCTCGCGGGTGGCCATATTCTGGACGATCGGGTCGGGCCGTGGCGGCGCGAACGGCAGCCCGGCCATCTGCGCGAGGCGGAAGCAGTCGCGCACCACATACATCGGCCAGTTGGGGTGGACCCGCTCGAAGAAGGCGGCGTCGCGCACCGCCAGCGGGCGGACAGGGCGGAAGTTGAGATTGAGGTCGTAGCGGTCGCGAATCTCAAGCAGCCGCGGCGTCGCCAGATAGGAATAGGGCGATCGGAACGACCAGAAGATGTCGACGGAAAGAGTCATGCGGGCCCCCAAGGATTTTGTCCTTTGGGGGGAGACTATCGGTGCCGTCGAGGCTTGTCGCCTCCCCTCCCCGAGGGGGAGGGGATTGAGGGGTGGGCTCTTGGGGCGGGCGAGAGGTTCGAAAGGCGGCCGCAATCAGGGCAGCCCACCCCTTACCCCTCCCCTCGGGGGGGAGTTCCTTGGGCGTCGCGACTTTAGCTCACCGCGACCGCGCCCGTATCTGCCAGTGCCACCTCGAAATGCGCCTCGGTCTTCGCTTTCAGCTCCTCGACCGTGACCCCGGGCGCCAGCTCGACGAGCCGGAAAGCCTCGCCCTTCGCCGGGCGCTCGAACACTGCGAGGTCGCTGATGATCATATCGACGACGCCGAGGCCCGTCAGCGGCAGGTCGCAGGCCTTCTTGAACTTCGCCTCACCCGCCTTCGAATTATGATCCATCAGCACGATGATGCGCTTGACGCCGGCGACGAGGTCCATCGCGCCGCCCATGCCCTTCACCATCTTGCCCGGGATCATCCAGTTGGCGAGGTCGCCGGTTTCCGACACTTCCATCGCACCGAGGATCGAGAGGTCGATATGGCCGCCGCGGATCATCGCGAAGCTGTCGGCCGAGCTGAAATAGGAGGAGCGGTCGAGCTCGGTGATCGTCTGCTTGCCGGCGTTAATCAGGTCGGCATCCTCATCACCGGCGTAGGGGAACGGCCCCATGCCGAGCATGCCGTTTTCTGACTGTAGGGTAATGTCGATGCCCGGCGCGATATAGTTGGCGACCAAGGTCGGCATGCCGATGCCGAGGTTGACATAGAAGCCGTCCTTCAGCTCCTTCGCGGCGCGCGCCGCCATCTCGTCACGGTTCCAAGGCATCAGGCGGCCTCCCGCTGGCGCACGGTGCGCTGCTCGATACGCTTTTCGTAGTCGCGGCCGACGATCAGTCGCTGGACGAAGATGCCGGGGGTGTGGATCTGGTCGGGGTCGAGCTCGCCGGGGCCGACCAGCTCCTCGACCTCGGCGACGGTGACCTTGCCGGCGGTCGCCATCATCGGGTTGAAGTTGCGCGCGGTCTTGCGGAAGATGAGGTTGCCGTAGGGGTCGGCCTTCCACGCCTTGACGATCGAGAGGTCGGCGACGAGGCCGGTCTCCATGATGTAGGTCTCGCCGTTGAAGTCCTTGTGCTCCTTGCCTTTCGCCACCAGCGTGCCGACACCGGTCTTGGTGTAGAAGCCCGGAATGCCCGCGCCGCCGGCGCGGACGCGCTCGGCGAGCGTGCCCTGAGGGTTGAACTCCAGCTGCAGTTCGCCTGACAGATATTGCCGCTCGAACTCCTTGTTCTCGCCGACATAGCTGCTGATCATCTTGGCGATCTGCCGCGTCTGGAGCAGGAGGCCGAGGCCGAACTCATCGACGCCGGCGTTGTTGGAAATGACCGTCAGGCCCTTGGTGCCGCTGTCGCGCAGCGCGGCGATGAGGTTCTCCGGAATACCGCAGAGGCCGAAGCCTCCCGACATCACCGTCATCCCGTCGAACAGCAGCCCCTCGAGGGCGGTGCGGGCATCGGCGAACAGCTTGCTGGCCATCGAAGTTGAATCCCCATTCAGGTTTTCCGACCCGCGATCTAGCGCGGGCGCCGTCGAATGAAAAGCGTCCTAGCGTGGGAGGCCCCGCCGGGCTACCCAATCGCTTCATGACCGCACCGCTCTACATCGCCCGCCACGCCGAAACCGTGTTCAACGCCGGTGCGCGGATGCAGGGGGCGAGCGCGCACACGCCGCTGACCCGCGCCGGCATCGCGCAGGCGGAGGCGATGGGCGAGGCGCTGCGGGCGCATTTCGGCAGCGGCCAGCGGCTCGACTTCTGGGCGTCGCCGGCGGGCCGGACGCTGCAAACCGCGTCGATCATCGCCGAGCATCTCGGGCACCCCTTCTTCGACGTACGCACCGATCCGGGGCTGCTCGAGATCGGCGTCGGCGACTGGGAGGGGCGCTATTATGCCGACATCGTCGCCGAGCAGGGCGCGATCGTCGATCCCGAGCGGGGCCTGTTCATCACCCGCGCGCCGGGCGGCGAATGGTATCCCGAGATCGCCGAGCGGCTGACGGCCTGGCTGGCGCGGCTCGACCCGCGCTTTCCGGCGATCGTCATCACCCACGGCATCACCGCGCGGGTGCTGCGCGGGATGCTGGTCGGCGGTACGCCCTTCGAGCCCGGCTGCGTCCCGCTCGCCGACGGCGCGCCGCAGGGGACGATCTTCCGCGTCGAGAATGGCGCCGAAACCGCGCTGCATGTCGGCACCGGCGCGGCGGTGATGACCAAGGGCTTCTAAACGATGACCACCGACAGCCGCCGTCCCGCCCTGCCGCTGACCCTGATGCTCGTGGCGGCGCTGTTCATCAACTATGTCGACCGCGGGATGATCGGGGTCGCCGCCCCGCTCATCAAGGAAGAGATGGCGCTGTCGGCGACCGCCTTCGGCATCGCGGTCTCGGCCTTCTTCTGGATCTACGGCCCGGCGCAGCTGCTCACCGGCTGGATGGTCGACAGGTTCAACGCGGAAAAGCTGCTCGCCGGCGGCGTCGCCGTGTGGGGCGGGGCGACGGCGGCGATGGCGCTGGCGCCCGGCCTCGCACCGCTGGTGGCGCTGCGCATGCTGCTGGGCCTCGGCGAAAGCGCCGCCTTTCCGGCCAGCGCCAAGCTGATCGCGCGCGACGTGCCGGCGGAGCATCGTGGCAGCGCCAACGCCGGCGTCGGGGCCGCGCTCGCCTTCGGCCCGGCGTTCGGCATGCTGGTCGGCGGGCTGATCATGGCCACCTATGGCTGGCGGGTGATGTTCGCGGTGTTCGGCCTCGCGACCCTGCTGTGGCTGCTGCCGTGGCGGCGCTTCATCCGAACCGCGCCGATCGATACCGACACCACGGCAAACGAGCTGCCTTTCTCGGCGGTGCTGCGCCACCGCACGCTCTGGGCGGTATGCCTCGGCCATTTCACCAGCAACTATGGCTTCTATTTCCTGCTGTCGTGGCTGCCGCTCTACCTGACGACGGTGCGCGGCTTCACCCTTGCCGAGATGGCGACCTTCACCGCGCTGACCTTCGCGGCGCAGGGGCTCGTCGCGCTGCTCGCCGGCTGGGGCAGCGACCGGCTGATCGAGCGCGGCCATTCCGCGTCGGCGGTACGCCGGGGGCTGATGCTGATCGGCCATGTCGGCGGCGCGGTCGGCATCCTCGGCATCGTCATGGTCGACAGCCGCGCCGCGACGCTCGGCTGGCTGATGTTCACCGGCGGCACGATGGGGATCAACAGCGTCGGCGTTTACCTGATCGGCCAGGTGTTCGCCGGCGCGCGGGCGGCGGGCCGCTGGATCGGCACGCAGAACTTCATCGGCAATTTCTCCGGCATCATCGGCCCGATCGTCACCGGCATGATCGTCGATGCGTCCGGGTACTCGGGCGCCTTCTACCTGACCGCCGGCGTGTCGGCGGTCGGCGCGCTCGCTTGGTTGTTCCTCGTGCCGCGCATCCAGCCCGTTGATTGGGCGGCCGCGCGCCTGCGGCGCTAGGAAGCCTTTCTTTCGCCACGGCGCGACACTAGATGCATCGCCGCTATGCAGATTCCCGGCGCCATCGACCCCGTTCCCGTCCCCCGCGCGCACGTCGTGCGTGACGACGGCCGAGTGGAAATCATCGGCCTGACCAAGGTCGAGCTGCGCGAGGCGCTGGTCGAGGCGGGCATTCCTGAAGGCCAGGCGAAGATGCGCGCCACTCAGATCTGGCAGTGGGTCTACAACCGCGGCGTCACCGATTTCGATGGCATGTCGAACATCACGAAGGACACGCGCGCCTTCCTCGCCTCAACATTCGTCATCGACCGCCCCGAGGTGGTGACTGCGCAGGTCTCGACCGACGGCACCCGCAAATGGCTGCTGCGGTCGCCGGACGGCAACGAATATGAGATGGTGTTCATCCCCGACGCCGACCGCGGCACGCTTTGCGTGTCGAGTCAGGTGGGATGCACGCTCAACTGCCGCTTCTGCCACACCGGCACGATGAAGCTGGTGCGCAACCTCACCGCCGGCGAGATCGTCGGCCAGGTGATGTTGGCGCGCGACAGTCTGGGCGAATGGCCGAGCCCGCCCGATGGCCGCCTGCTGACCAACATCGTGATGATGGGCATGGGCGAGCCGCTCTACAATTTCGACAATCTCAAGAAGGCGCTCGGCATCGTCATGGACGGCGACGGCATCTCGCTGTCGAAGCGCCGCATCACGCTGTCTACCTCGGGCGTGGTGCCGATGATGGCGCGCGCCGGCGCGGAGATCGGCGTCAATCTCGCCGTCTCGCTACATGCGGTGACCAAGGAAGTCCGCGACGAGATCGTGCCGATCAACAAGAAATACGGCATCGACGAACTGCTCGCCGCCTGCGCCGCCTATCCGGGCGCCAACAACGCGCGGCGCATCACGTTTGAGTACGTCATGCTGAAGGACAAGAACGACAGCGACGACGACGCGCGCGAGCTGGTCCGCCTGATCAAGCAGTACAAGCTGCCGGCGAAGGTGAATTTGATCCCGTTCAACCCGTGGCCGGGCGTCGGCTATGATTGTTCGGACGACGACCGCATCGCCCGCTTCTCCGACATCATCTTCCGCGCCGGCATCTCCGCCCCGGTGCGCACCCCGCGCGGCCGCGATATCATGGCCGCCTGCGGGCAGCTCAAGTCGGCGTCGGAGAAGGTCAGCCGCGCCGAACTCGACCGCCGCGCGGCGGAGAAGGAACTGAGCTGGGACGACGCGGCTTAGCCCTTGCCTGAATCCCCTCGCCCGCTTGCGGGAGAGGGAGGGGCCCAGCCTGCGGCTGGGAGGGTGAGGGTGTATCGCCCTATCCGCTTCACGCCTGACGACGATAAGCTCGCTGGGCTCGCACACCCTCACCTAACCTCTCCCGCAAGCGGGAGAGGGACTATAGCAGCGCTAGATCGGATACTTCTCTTTCATACACGCCAGCGAGCGACGGGCGATTTCCTCCAGCAAGCCCATGTCCACATCGGCGAGCTTCTTGATGTAGAGACAGGATTTGCCGGTCGAATGCTTGCCGAGCTTCGCGAGCAGCGCGTCTTCGCCCTCGGCGCCGGTCAGCACGTAGAGCACGAGCTGCGTCTTCCTGGGACTGAAACCGAGCCGGCACATGTCGCCTTCATGGCCGCTGTCGTAGCGATAGTGATATTGGCCGTAACCGACGATCGTCGGGCCCCACATCTTCGGCGTTTCGCCGGTGACGCGGCGGAGCATCGCGTCAACGATTTTCGCGTCTTCGCTCCGCTGAGGCGGCTCGGCGGCGGCGATGAAATCGTCGACGCTCGCCGCCGTCGCCCTGGTCTTCGTCTCGGCCATGCGCCCTCCCGCATTGCACCCGGGGTCCCGCGCCTCTAAGGGGGCGCCAAACCCAGCTAGGTCAGGAAAGCACGGATGTCGCAGGACGTGAAGAAATTCCCGCATGAGTCGGACGACGGCCAGCGCGTGAAGAAGGTGGTGCTCGCCTTTTCGGGCGGCCTCGACACCAGCGTCATCCTGAAGTGGCTGCGCGAGACCTATAATTGCGAGGTGGTGACCTTCACCGCCGACCTCGGCCAGGGCGAGGAGCTGGAGCCGGCGCGCCAGAAGGCCGAGCTGCTCGGCGTGAAGGAGATCTTCATCGAGGACCTCCGCGAGGAGTTCGTCCGCGACTACGTCTTCCCGATGATGCGCGCCAACGCGCTCTACGAAGGCCAGTATCTGCTCGGCACCTCGATCGCGCGGCCGCTGATCGCCAAGCGCCAGATCGAGATCGCGCAGATGGTCGGCGCCGACGCGGTCAGCCACGGCGCCACCGGCAAGGGCAACGACCAGGTGCGCTTCGAGCTCGGCTATTATGCGCTGAAGCCCGACATCAAGATCATCGCGCCGTGGCGCGAGTGGGACCTGACCAGCCGCGAGGCGCTGATCAAGTTCGCCGAGGAGCATCAGATTCCGATCCCGCGCGACAAGCGCGGTGAGTCGCCCTTCTCGACCGACGCCAACCTGCTGCACACCTCCTCGGAAGGCAAAGTGCTCGAGGATCCGTGGGAAGAGACGCCGGATTACGTCTATTCGCGCACGGTGAACCCCGAGGACGCGCCCGACACGCCCGAATATATCACCGTCGACTTCGAGGACGGCGACCCCGTCGCGGTCAACGGCGAGGGGCTGTCGCCGGCGTCGCTGCTCGCGAAGCTCAACGACTATGGCCGCACCCACGGCATCGGCCGGCTCGATCTCGTCGAGAACCGCTTCGTCGGCATGAAGTCGCGCGGCATGTACGAGACGCCGGGCGGCACCATCCTTCACCTCGCGCACCGGGGGATCGAGCAGATCACGCTCGGCAAGGGTGCGATGCACCTGAAGGACGAGCTGATGCCGCGCTACGCCGAGCTCATCTACAACGGCTTCTGGTTCTCGGCCGAGCGCGAGATGCTGCAGGCGGCGATCGACTACAGCCAGAAAAACGTCACCGGCACGGTTCGCCTGAAGCTCTACAAGGGCAGCGCCTGGGTGGTCGGCCGCAAGTCGCCGAAGTCGCTCTATTCGGACAAGATCGTCACCTTCGAGGACGACGCCGGCGCCTATGACCAGCGCGACGCGGAAGGCTTCATCAAGCTGAACGCGCTGCGCCTGCGCATCATCGGCCGCCGCGCCGGCCTCTAAGGGATCGGGTCGATGAAGGAAGCCGCCGTCACCAAATTCCTCGCCGGCTATGGCGAGGCGTGGGATGCGATCGACGTCGAGGCGATCGTCGCGCACTACGCGCTGCCGCAGATCATGGTGGCGGGCGGCCGGACGACCTTCATCGAGACCGAGGACGAGGTGCGCGCCGGCGTCGAGACGCTGTGCCAGCTCTATGACGACAAGGGCGTCAGCAAGATCGAGCTGACGGTCGAGAGCCTCGAGCCGCTGCCCGACGCCGCGGCGCGCGCCGTGGCGCGCTGGCGCTTCACCGACGAGGGCGGCGCCGAACTGCTGAATTATACGGTGGCCTACACCATCGTCGAGGAAGACGACGGGGTGCTGGCGATCGTCGCGGTCGACGCCGACGGCCAGGTCGACGCCCAGCGCGCGGCGGGCTGGACGAGCTAGAGCGGGATGACGCTACACGGAAGCATACCCTGAGTTGGCGAGATAGTTGGCGCAC
>NZ_JBHRXV010000016.1:0-3945 GCF_042648405.1 Sphingoaurantiacus capsulatus
CTCTCAGCAGCCCTCATCGCCGCAACCATCATCTACTGGTGCAATTGAGTCCGGAGCCTAGGTCGGGGGTGTTGCAGCCGACCAGTACAGTCACTAGATCAGCCATAAGCACGGCACCAACTTTCGGAGACCCTAATGCTCATCTCGCTCATCGGCTTCCTGATGATGCTGATCACCCTGCTGATCTGGATCGTCGTCGCCCAGGCGATCATGAGCTGGCTGGTCGCGTTCAACGTGGTCAACACCCACAACCAGTTCGTTCGCACCGTGCTGACCTTCCTCGACCGGCTGGTCGATCCGCTGGTGCGCCCGATCCGCCGCTTCATGCCCGACCTCGGCGGCATCGACCTGTCGTCGGCGGTGCTGGTGATCGCGCTGATCTTCGTGCGCGATGTGCTGCTCGGCGGCCTGCTCGTCGGCGGCCTCTGACCGCCATTCCCTGGAGTGCTGATGGCGACGGCGTTCGCCTGATGGTGCGCGTCACCCCCAAGGGTGGACGCGATGCCATCGACGGACTAACCACCGGAGCCGACGGACGCGCGCTGCTCGCGCTCAGGGTCTCGACGCCGCCCGCCGACGGCGCCGCCAACGCGGCAGTCGAACGGCTGCTGGCGAAAGCCTTGGGATTGAAACAGCGCGATGTCGAAATCGTCGCCGGCGCGACCGCGCGGGTGAAGCAGATACGGCTGACCGGCGATCCGCAAACGATCGTCGCGAGGCTCGAAGGACTGGTTGCATGACGGCACGACTGATCGACGGCAAGGCGTTCGCGGCGGGGCTGCGGTCGCGTGTCGCCGACGCGGTGCCGGCTTTCACGGCAAAGGCCGGCCGCGCGCCCGGCCTCGCGGTGGTGTTGGTCGGCGAGGACCCGGCGAGCCAGGTCTATGTCCGCTCGAAGGGTAAATCGACCGTCGAGGCGGGGATGGAATCGTTCGAACACAAGTTGTCGGCGGACACCACTCAAGATGAACTGCTGGCGGTGGTCGCGCAGCTCAACGCCAATCCCGAGGTCGACGGCATCCTCGTCCAGCTTCCCTTGCCCAAGCAGATCGACGAAGCGGCGGTGATCGCCGCGATCGATCCCGACAAGGATGTCGACGGCTTCCACGTCATCAACGCCGGCCGCCTCGCCACCGGCGCCGACGGCTTCGTGCCCTGCACCCCCTTGGGCTGCGTCATGCTGCTGAAGGATGCGCTCGGCGACCTCACCGGGCTGAACGCCGTCGTCATCGGCCGCTCCAACATCGTCGGCAAGCCGATGGCGCAGCTGCTGATCGCCGAGAGCTGCACCGTCACCGTCGCCCATTCCCGCACCCGTGATCTTGCCGACGTGGTGCGCCGCGCCGATATCGTCGTGGCGGCGGTTGGGCGTCCGGAGATGGTGCGCGGCGACTGGATCAAGCCGGGCGCCGCGGTCATCGACGTCGGCATCAACCGCGTGGCGGGCGCCGAGGAAGGCAAGACCCGTCTCGTCGGCGACGTCGCTTTCGACGAAGCCGCGCAGGTCGCCGGTCACATCACCCCGGTGCCGGGCGGCGTCGGGCCGATGACGATTGCCTGCCTGCTGAGGAACACGCTCGTTGCCGCGCACCGCCGCGAAGGGCTGGAGGCACCGGCCGGGCTATGACCGAAATCCTCATCTCCGCCTTCATCACCTTCTTCGTGGTGATCGACCCGCCGGGTTGCGCGCCGATCTTCAACAGCCTGACGGCCGGCACCTCGGCGGCGCACCAGCGCAAGATGGCGTGGAAGTCGGTCGGTATCGCCACCGGCGTGCTGCTGTTCTTCGCGCTCCTCGGCGAGCCGCTGCTGCACGCGCTCGGCATCAGCCTCGACGCCTTCCGCATCGCCGGCGGCATCATGCTGTTCCTGATCGCCATCGACATGGTCTTCGAGAAGCGCACCGAGCGCCGCCAGAACCGCGCCGAACAGGTGGCGAAGGAAGCCGACGCCGGGCTGGAGCATGAGGACATCTCGGTGTTCCCGATGGGCATCCCGATGATCGCCGGCCCGGGCAGCATCGCCTCGGTGATGCTGCTGACCTCGCGCAGCGAGGGCTGGGTGGAAATGGCGGCCGTGCTCGGCGCGCTCGGCCTCATCCTGCTGCTGACCCTGGCTGCGCTGCTCGCCGCCGGGCCGCTGATGCGCAAGCTTGGCCATAATCTCGAGGCGATGATCACCCGCCTGCTCGGCGTCATCCTGGCAGCACTTGCCGCGCAGTTCGTCGTCGACGGCGTCCGCCAGTCGTTCGGCGTCGCCTAGTCACATCGACGTCACGCCCCGGTTGCAGGACAAGCCATCATGATCGATCGCCGCTTCCTGCTCCGCGCCGGCGCCGCCGGCCTCGCGCTCGCCGGTCTGCGCGCCGCCATCGGCCAGCCGCTGCCCGCCGTCGCGCACGCGCTGGTGCCCGACCCGAACAAGCTGTTCGACCTGCCGGAGGGCTTCACCTACACGGTGATCTCCGAGATGGGCCAGCGCATGGCCGACGGCCTGCCGACGCCGGGCCGCTTCGACGGGATGGGCGCCTTCGCCGGCCCCGGCGGCCGCACCATCCTCGTCCGCAACCATGAATTCTGGCCCTACAACGGCAACGGCCCGTTCGGCGCGAAGAACGAGCTGCTGACCCCGGCGATCCAGGCGAAGATGTTCAATCCGTCGACCGGCCCGGTCGCGAAGGGCGGCACCACGACGGTGCTGCTCAACGCCGACAACAGCGCGGCCGAACGCACCCACCTGAGCCTCGCGGGTACCTTGCGCAACTGCGCGGGCGGCACCACGCCCTGGGGTTCATGGCTGACCTGCGAGGAGCCGAAGCGCTCCTTCGTCAACAAGCTCGCCGACGGCCATGGCTGGGTGTTCGAGGTGCCGTCGCGCGCCACCGACCTCATCCAGGCGGTGCCGCTGCGCGCGATGGGCCGCTTCAATCATGAGGCGGCGGTCGTCGATCCGAAGACCGGCATCGTCTACCAGACCGAGGATCAGAAGAACGGGCTGTTCTACCGTTTCCTGCCCGCCCAGCCGGGCAAGCTCGCGAAGGGCGGCCGGCTGCAGGCACTGGTCGTCGACGGCATCCCCAACAGCGCCAACCGCGACGGCGCGTGGAAGCTCGGCGCGGCGCACCCTGTCCGCTGGATCGACCTCGACGGCGTCGATGCCCCCGACGACGATCTGCGCGACCGCGGCGGCGCGAAGGGCGCCACCCGCTTCGTGCGCGGCGAGGGGCTGGCGATCGGCGACGACGGGGTGATCTGGTTCACCTGCACCGAGGGCGGCGCCAATGAAAAGGGACAGGTGTTCCGCTACAAGCCGTCCGCCGCCGAAGGGAAGGCGGGCGAGAAGGACGCGGCGGCTGAGATTTCGCTGTTCATCGAGCCCAACGACCGCGCGCTGCTCGACATGCCCGACAATCTCTGCGTCGCGCCGTGGGGCGATCTGGTGATCTGCGAGGACGGTGAGGGCACCGTCAAATATCTGCGGCTGGTCGCGCCCGACGGCCGCATCCGCACCATCGGCCGCAACGCGCACCCGGACAATGCCGAGCTGGCGGGTGTGTGCTTCTCGCCCGACGGCGGTACGATGTTCGTCAACATCTACGCGCCGGGTTATACCCTCGCGATCAAGGGACCGTGGACGAAGCTGGCGGCGTAAGCGGGTCGCGCCCACTTTCTGATTGTCATCCCCGCGAAGGCGGGGACCCACTTTCGATCACCCTCAAGCGCGCATGCTGAGCTTGTCGAAGCAGGCTTGGCGCGCTCGACCTGTCGTGCAGGCTCGCCCTTCGACAAGCTTCAGGGTGAGCGGGGAGGGTCAGCTTTGGTCTCAAGTGGGTCCCCGCCTTCGCGGGGATGACAAGAAAGAGGACCGGCAGCGTTTGCCGCCCCGCCGCTAGAGCGGGATGATTTTCCTCTGAATCGAATTTGGATTCCCTCAGTGGGCTTGTTG
>NZ_JBHRXV010000017.1:0-15984 GCF_042648405.1 Sphingoaurantiacus capsulatus
GTGCGCCAACTATCTCGCCAACTCAGGGTATGCTTCCGTGTAGCGTCATCCCGCTCTAGGCTTCGGGCCGCGGGCTTTCCGGCGCCGCCGATACCTGACGGCGCAACGCCCGCTCGCGGTGGACGATATAGAGGCCGCTGGCGACGATCACCGCCGCGCCCGCCCAGGTCGCCGCCGTCGGCGAGGTCTGCCAGATCAGCCAGCCGAGCAGCACCGCCCATAGCAGTTGCAGATAGTCGAACGGCGCCAGCACCGGCACCGGCGCCAGCCGCAGCGAGGCGGTGTTGACCAGCTGCGCCGCGCCGCCGGCGATGCCGACCCAGAGCAGCAGCCCCCAGGTTACCGCGTCATGCGCCTGGAAGAACCACGGCATGGTTAGGCCGGTGACGATGGTGCTGGCGATCGAGAACCAGAACACCGTCGCCGTCGCGCTCTCGGTACTGCCGAGCTGGCGCAGGGTGACCGTGACCGTCGCCACCGCCAAGGCCGCGACGATGCCGACCAGCGCCGCCACCGGCTCGATATGCGACCCGCCCGGCTGGACGACGATGACGACGCCGACCAGCCCGACCGCGATCGCCGTCCAGCGGTGACGCCCCACCGGCTCGGCGAGGAAGATCGCGGCGAGCGCCGTCGCAAAGAACGGCACCGAGAAGCTGATCACCGTCGCCTCGGCGAGCGGCAGCATGCGGATCGCCTGGAAGTTGAGCACCATGCCGGTCAGGCCGATGATGGCGCGGCTGACATGCGCCTTGGGGCGCACCACCTTCGTCCCCGCCCAGCCCGGCCCGACCAGCAGCCAGCCGAACACCAGCGGCAGCGAGAACAGGTTCCGGTAGAAGATGATCTCGACGACATGCGCGCCATGGTCGCTGGCGAGCTTTACCCCCGCTGCCATGATCGCGAAGGTTAGTCCCGCCGCCAGCCGCAGCCAGATGGCGCGACGATAGTCGGCGGGGGAAGCGGGCGGCGCCATCCCTCAGGCGTAGAGCGCATGCTGCGCTGCGGCAACCGCCTAAGCCGCTTGATCCGCTAACCAGCCGACAAAGGCTTCGGTCGCCTCGGACAGCGGCGCGCCGCTGCGGGTCAGCAGGTGGAACTGATTGCGGCACGGCACCCGCCGGCCGGACAGCGCCACCAGCTGCCCGCGCCGCAGCAGGCCATCGACCAGCGAGCTGTGCCCCATCATGAAGCCGCGGCCGTTGAGCGTCGCCTCGACCACCATCGAATAAAGCGAGAAGGTCTGCACGACCTGCCCCGTGACGCGCGGTTCGCCGGTCACCGCCAGCCAGTCGTCGAAATCCTGCGCCCAGTAGGTGTCGAGCATCAGCGGCGCGCCCGCCGGCAGGCCCCGATCGTCACGCGGGCCGGCGGCGAGCGACGGTGCCGCCACCGGCACCATCTCATCGACCAGCAGCGGGCGATGATCGCACCCCGAAAAGGGCGGCCGGCCGTAGCGGATGGCGATGTCGAAACCGGCGCTGCGCATGTCGATGACGGTCGCATCGGCCCAGATTTCGACCGAGGTGTTGGGGTGGCGCGCATGGAAATCGTCGAGCCGCGGCCCGAGCCAGAGCTGTGCCAGCGCCGGCAAGATGGTGACCCGCACCGTCCGCGCCCCCGCACCGGCGCTGATCTCGCGCGTCGCCGCCGCGAGCTGATCGACCGCCGGCGCGACCCGCTGCGCATAGCGGCGCCCGGCCTCGGTCAGGGTCACGCCCTGCGCGTGCCGTTGGAACAGCGGCACGTCGAGGAAGGCCTCCAGCGCCTTGATGCGCTGGCTGACCGCGCCCGCCGTCACGCCGAGCCGGTCGGCGGCGAGCGCGAAACTTTCGGTCGCCGCCGTCGCCGCGAACACGCGCAGCCAGTCGAGATTGGGCAGGTCGCGCTGCATCAGGAAATCTAGGCCTCGCACGCAGGATTAGTGGGTTGCGCATGCCGAAGCTTCGCGCGCCTTATCGCGCCATAATCAGGAGAATGTGCGTCCCATGGCAAGTCTCGATGCGATCCGTCCGTCCAGCCCCAGTCCGTCTGCGGGTGGCACGCTGTCGCCCAACGACCTGGCGCGCAACCTCATCCGCTACGGCGGCAGCTTCCTGCCCTGCCTGATCGAGCGTGCCGACGGCGCCTATGTCTACGATCAGACCGGGCGGGCACTGCTCGATTTCACCTCGGGCCAGATGAGCGCGATCCTCGGCCACAAGCACCCCGAGATCGTCGCGACGATGAAGGCGGCGGCCGACGAGCCGGTGCACCTGTTCTCGGGTTTCCTGTCAGAGCCGGTGGTGAAGCTCGCCGAGGTGCTCGCCGACCTGCTCGGGCCCAAGCTCAGCCGCTCCATCCTGCTGTCGACGGGTGCTGAATCGAACGAGGCGGCGCTGCGCCTCGCCAAGCTCTACACCGGCGGCCATGAGGTGATCGCCTTCGACCTCGCCTGGCACGGCATGACCGGCGCCGCCTTCCCGACCACTTTTTCCGCCAGCCGCCGCGGCTATGGCCCGCAGCTCCCCGGCGTGATGGCGCTGCCCACCCCTTATGTGTACCGCCGCCCCGACTGGGCTGGCGACGGCTTCGAGCTCGACATGCTCGACTATGCCTTCGGGCTCATCGACCGGCAGAGCATCGGCGCGCTCGCGGCGGTGATCGTCGAGCCGATCCTCAGTTCGGGCGGCCTCATCGAGCCGCCGCCGGGCTATCTCGCGCGGCTCCACGAAAAGTGCCGCGAGCGCGGCATGCTGTTGATCGTCGATGAGGCGCAGACCGGGCTCGGCCGCACCGGCGCGATGTTCGCCTCCGAGCATCACGGCATCACCCCCGACATCATCACGCTGTCGAAGACGCTCGGCGCCGGCCTGCCGCTGGCGGCAACGCTCACCTCGCCGGAGATCGAGGAACGCTGCCATGAGCGCGGTTTCCTCTTCTACACCACCCACGTGTCCGACCCCTTCCCGGCGCGCATCGGCCTGAAGGCGATCGAGATCATTTTGCGCGACCACCTGACCGCGCATGCCGCGAAGATGGGCGCACAGCTGAACGTGATGCTGCGCGAGCTGCAGGACCGCTTCGAGTGCGTCGGCGACGTGCGCGGGCGCGGACTGCTCGCCGGCGTCGAGTTCGTGCGCGATCCCGCGAGCAAGATGCCGGTACCCGCCTTCGGCGCTGCCGTGTCGCGCCGCTGCTTCGAGCTCGGCCTGTGCGTCAACATCGTCCAGCTGCCCGGCATGGGCGGGGTGATGCGCATGGCGCCGCCGCTCACCATCACGGCGCAAGAGCTGGCGCAGGGCGTCGACATCATCGGCGCGGCGATCGGCGACTGCCTCGCCGCCGGCCTTCTCGACCAGGGCTGAAGGGCCAGGGCTAGGCGAGCGCCTTTCGCGAGGCCGACGCGAGCTTTTCGACGAGATCGTCGGGGATCGGCTTTGCGGCCGAAAAGGTCACGCCGGTCTTGCTCGCCTTGAGGCCGGCGGCGGCGATATCCCCGGCATGCGCGGCGATCGCCGCGGGCGCGACATAGAGGCCGCATTGCTTGCTGAACGCCGCATAGCCGGCGACGATCGCCTTGCCGATGCGGAAGCCGGGCATATTGTATTCGATGACCTCATCGGCCTCGGGCAGCGCGGCGGCAAGTTGCGCGCGCAACCGCGCCAGCAGGGGGCGAAACGGCTCGGGGGCGGCGGCGATATAGGAGTCGTGATCGGCCATCGTCAGCCCGATAGCAGGGTTGAGCCCGGAAACAGAAAAGGGCTTAGCGACATATGCCGCTAAGCCCTTTGAAAATCTGGCGCGCCCGGAACGATTCGAACGTCCGACCCTCAGATTCGTAGTCTGATGCTCTATCCAGCTGAGCTACGGGCGCGTGGGAGCCGTCACATAGTGGGGGTCGGCCAAGAACGCAAGCCTGTCGCGCTTGCCGCCTGCCGGGGCGCCGACTAGGGTCCGCGCCATGATCCGCGTTGCTCCGCTGCTGCTGTCCGCCACCCTGCTTGCCGGCTGTGCCGCCACCGCCGACGGCGAATGGCCGAGCCTCGCACGGCGACCCGGCGAGATCGAGGCGGGGACTCGCGGGCCTGCGCCCGAGCCGGCGGCGCCTGCTGCCGTCGTGACGCCGCCCGAAGCGCCCGCTGACGACAGCGCGGTCAACGAGGCGGCGGCGCGCATCGCCGACATCTCGAAGGAGTTCACCGACGTCGAGGCGCGCTGGCAGAAACAGCGCGTCGAGACCGAGACCGCGCTCACCGGCGCCGAGCGCGCCGCGCCGAACACGCCGGCCTGGTCGAAGGCGCAGCTCGAGCTGACCCGCCTCGAACGGCTGGGCGCCACTATCGGCGAGCTGCGCGACCGCGCCAATGTCGTCGCCGGCGATCTGGCGCAAGCCTCGGCGCGCGGCAGCGACGTGAAGGCGCCGCTCGATTCGGCCGGCACGCTGATCGGCCGCATCGAGGCCGCGCGCGCGGCGCATCTGACCCTGTTCGAGAGCACGCAGCGCGCGCTGGCGCGATAAAAGGCCGGCGATTTTCGCGGTTAATCGTTCGTTTACCGGAACGATTCTAGAACCGGCCTTGCAGGACGACGGTCAGCGCGGAATTTCCCCAAGCTGTTCCTCACGCACCCAACCCCGCCGGCCTGCAGCGCCCTTTCGCGTGCCCCAAGTAGCGGAACGCGGCGCCGACGAGCCGGCCCCGTCCCATCCCCAAGCCGGGACGGGGCCGCTTATCCTTCCGACCAGAAGTCGATCGCGCCCCAACCGGCGGCCCCCAGCAGCCGCAGCCGCGCGCTATGATTCGGCGTGACGCCGCCCAGCGCAGCCACCGCGACCCCGCGTCCGCGCGCCATCAGCCCGAATCGCACCGGCCCGAGCGGCACGGCACCCGCGTGGGAGCGCGTCGCGAACAGCGGCGACAGGAAGGCGAGCGCCACGCCGGCGCGCCGCGCCGCGACCAGTTCGGCGATAGTGTGCGCCGATGCGGTCAGCGCTCCCGGAAAGCGGCCATGCGCGCCATCCGCCCGCCACGCCCGCGCCTGCCGCAGCGGCCCGGCGACGACGAACAACACTCCGCGCCGCCGGCACACGGCACGCATCCGCGCCGCCAGCGCCACGCGATCGGCGCTCCGATAGTGGCGGAAGATCACCCCGGCGCCGCGCGGCAGCCGGTCGAGCGCCGCCCACAGCGACTCGCCCTGCCGCTCATCGGTGAACAGCCAGATCTCGGGCAGGTGACGGGGGCGCATCGCCTCGCTTATAGCGGGCGCCATGAGTGATGCGAACGACGCCGCGACGCGGCTGGCCACCGTCCGGGATACCATCGCGCAGGCAGCGAAGCTCGCGGGGCGGAAAGCCAGCGAGATCGAGCTGATCGCGGTGTCGAAGACCGTCGACGAAGCGGCGATTCGCCCGCTGATCGCGGCGGGGCAGGCAAGCTTCGGCGAAAATCGGGTGCAGGAGGCGGCTGCCAAATGGCCGGCACTCCGCGACGCGAGCACGCGTCTCCATCTCGTCGGCCAGCTCCAGTCGAACAAGGCGGCCGAGGCCGTGGCGCTGTTCGACGTCATCCACAGCGTGGACCGCCCCTCGCTGGTCGAGGCGCTGGTCAAGGCGATCGGTGCGGTGAGCAAGGCGCCCGAGCTGTTCGTTCAGGTGAACATCGGCGCCGAGGACCAAAAGGGCGGCGTCGCCGTCGCAGAGCTGCCCGCGCTGCTCCGACAGGCGCGCGAGGCCGGCCTCGCCGTCACCGGCCTGATGTGCGTGCCCCCCGCCGACATCGAGGCGGCGCCCTTCTTCGCGCTCGCCGCCAAGCTCGCCCGCGACAACGGCCTCTCGAAACTCTCGATGGGCATGTCGGCCGACTATGAGACGGCGATCATGCTCGGCGCGACGCATGTCCGCGTCGGCACGGCGCTGTTCGGGGCGCGATGACCTACGATCTCGTCATCTTCGATTTCGACGGTGTCGTCGTCGACAGCGAGACGCTCGCCAATCAGGTGCTTGCCGACGAGCTGACCGCGCTCGGCTGCCCGACCTCGCTCGACGAGGCCTTCGACACCTACATGGGGTTCGGCTGGACCGACTGTTTGCTGAAGGTCGAGGCGCGCTGGGGCGCGGTGCCGGCCGAGCTGCGCCCGCGCGTCGATGCGATGATGACGGCGCGCCTGCCCGCCGAGTTGCGCCCCGTCACCGGCGTGGAAGCGTTTCTCGAAAGGCTGGGCACCCTGCCGCGCTGCATCGCCTCGTCGAGCCAGCCCGAATGGCTGAGCAGCCGCCTCGCGATGTTCGGCCTCGATCCGCATTTCGGCGACCGGCTGTTCAGCGCCGCGCTCCATGTGAAGCGCAGCAAGCCGCATCCCGACATCTACCTCCACGCCGCCGAGGCGATGGGGGTGGCGCCGTCACGCGCGCTGGTGATCGAGGATTCGCCGATCGGCGTGCGGGCGGGCGTCGCGGCGGGCATGACCGTGGTCGGCCTGCTCGCGGGCACGCATATTCGCGACGGCCACGCCGACCGCCTGCGCGACGCCGGGGCGCATCATCTCGCGACGAGCTTCGACGAGATCGCCGAGCTGATCGGCCTCCGCGAGACGGCATGACCGAGGCGCTGCTGCGTACCTCCTGGCAGCGCGCCGCGCCGAAGAAGCGGCTCGGGGCGCTCAACGACTGAGCCACGTCCCGCCGCGCATGCCCTTTATCGTCATACCGGCGAAAGCCGGTATCCAGACCCACGGTCGGACTGGATTCCGGCTTTCGCCGGAATGACGGATTCAGGGGAAGGCGAATCCGATCAGAACATGAGGCCCAACCTGCTCGTGAGCGAGGAGGGGCCTAAAGAATATGCCCCGTCCGCTCGCGCTTGGTCGCCAGATACTGCGCGTTGTGCGCGCCCTCGCCGGCATGGTGCGGCACGCGTTCGGTGACGGTCACGCCTTCCGCTTCGAGCCCGGCGACCTTCGCCGGGTTGTTGGTCATCAACCGCACCTGACCGACGCCCAGCAGCTCCAGCATTTTCGCCGCCAACCCGAAATCGCGCTCGTCGATCTCGAAGCCGAGGCGCAGATTGGCGTCGACGGTGTCGAAACCCTGGTCCTGCAGCGCATAGGCACGCAGCTTGTTGACGAGGCCGATGCCGCGCCCTTCCTGCTGCAGGTACAGCAGGATGCCGGCGCCTTCCTTGGCAATCGCCGCGAGCGCCGCGCGCATCTGCGGGCCGCAGTCGCATTTCAGCGAGCCGAGCACGTCGCCGGTAAGGCAGGCGGAATGGAGGCGGATCAGCACCGGGCTGCTTCGCCGCGGATCGCCGATGACGATCGCCAGATGCTCCGGCCCGCCGCCGCTGCCGCGAAAGGCGACGATCTCGCTGTTCTCGGCGGTGTCGAGCGGCAGCCGTGCGCGGGTGACCAGCCGCAGGTCGTTCGCCTCGCGATAAGCGTTCACGTCCGCCGGTTCGACCGCGAGCCAGTCGGCGCCGCGGGCACCCTCCATCAAATAGAGCGCCGGCAGCAGCCCGGCGAGCTTCGCCAGCCGGATCGCCGCGCTGGCCGCTTGCGTGATATCGCCGAGCGCCACCGTCTCGTACGGCCCCTTGAACGGCGTCGCGAGGTCGCGCACCGGGTCGGCGGCGGCAAGACTGGCCGCCGCATCCATCCAGTCGCTGCGCCTCACCCGCACCGGGCCGGCGGCGGCGGCGCGCTGGTTGACGATGTTGAGCAGCGCCGCACGCGGGTGGCTGAGCAGCAAGTCGGCGCGGGCCCCGTTCTCGAACATCGCAAGGCTGTCGGCATCGGCGAGTTCGACCGCCAGCACGCCGAGGCCGCCGACCGCCACCGGCCGGCCCCGCTTCAGTTCATCGACGGCGCGCGCGACCGCCAGGCTCACAGATCGAACTCGGCGATGATCGGGACGTGGTCGGACGGCCGCTCCCAGCTGCGAGCGCCCTCCGCCACCGCGAAGGAGGTGGCGGTGGCGGCGAGGTCCGGGCTCGCCCAGATATGATCGAGGCGGCGTCCGCGATCGGACGCGGCCCAGTCCTTCGCGCGGTAGCTCCACCAGGTGTAGAGCCGCGCCGGCGCTTCGATGAACTTGCGCCCCAGATCGACCCAGCCATGGCTGGCCATCAGCCGTTCCATCTTCTCGACCTCGATCGGCGTGTGGCTGACCACGTCGAGCAGCGCCTTGTGATTCCACACGTCGGACGGCAGCGGCGCGACGTTCATGTCGCCCACGATGATCGTCGGGTCACGAAGCTTCGCCGACCAGTCGGTCATCCGGTCGTAGTAAGCGAGCTTCTGCCCGAACTTCGGGTTGAGGATCGGATCGGGAATATCGCCGCCGGCGGGAACGTAAACATTCTCCAGCAGCACGCCGGTGTCGGCCAATCTTACACCGATATGGCGCGCCTCGCCGTTGTCCTGCCAATCGTGGCGGCGGTCCTCGACCAGCGGAATCCTCGAAATGACCGCGACGCCGTGGTGCATCCGCTGGCCGTTCAGATAGCGGTGGACGTAGCCCAGCCGCTCGAACATTTCGTGCGGGAAGTCGCCGTTGATGACCTTGGTTTCCTGAAGGCACAGCACGTCGGGCGCATGCTCGATGAGGAATCGTTCAACGATTCCAATACGGGCTCGTACCGAATTGATGTTCCAGGAGGCGATCTTCAGGCGGGCCATCGGCTGCCTCTAGCAAGCCGGATGCGAAGGGTCACGCTGACAAAATTTGACCCCCGCTCCGGGGGCACGGGAGCGGGGGTCGGATGCGCTCGTCACGCAATGGCGGAGTTTGTCCGGGCAACAGGGGGCAAATCCCGACTCGGGCCCCGCCACGTCTCCTAGATATAAACTGTCGGAGGATTTTACAAATCCGATGTGGCCATCAGCCGCGACCGCGCGGACGCGGACGCTGACGGGGGTCGCGATAGGTGAATGAATTTTTATCGACGGCGACGTTGAAGCGCGCGTTGGCCAGCTGAACCTGGGTGGTGTTGCCCTGCGCGTCGAGCACCCGCCACGCCGACAGCGAGAGGCCGCCCGGCGCCTGCTTGTCGGGCGAGAAATAGAGGGTGATCGTCCCGTACTCCGGGTGCTTCTTGTCCTTCGATTCGACGGTGACGAAGCCCGGCAGCCCGCCGTTGCCGGGGGGGAGGATGCGGCCGTACTTGGCGATGTCGGTCGCCGGATCGAGCAGCACCGCCAGCGGCGTGCCCTTGATCGGCCATTTCGACACCTGCGAGACCTCATAGTCGATCATCGACAGGCTTTTCCCGTCGGCGACGATCAGCATCGGCACCGACGGCTCGTACTGGAAACGCACCTTGCCGGGCCGCGCGAGGATCAGCTTGCCACGCGCGACCGCACCGGATGCCGAAGTCTGCGTGAAGTCGGCGGTCATCGTCTGCAGGCCGCGGAAATGCGCCGCGACCTCGGGCAGCGAGGCCTGCGCCGGCGCGGCGGCGGCAAGGGCGGCAACGACGCCGGCGATCAGGAAACGCATGAAGATCTCCGCTTGGATATAGTCGCGATGTAGGATGGCTGCGGTCGCTTGAACAGCGGGTGAACCCCGCCGGTTCCGCGCAACCCGAATCCGGCACTGGCCCGAAACTTGCTAAGCTATTGATGGGGCAGTTGTTGGGGATTGGAATGGCGCGCGCCGAAGCGCGACAGGAGCACTCTTGGCGTGCCGGCATGGCCGGGGCGATCGCCGCGTTTGCGTCCCGCACCCCCGCCAGCCTACGCCTCGCGTCTGCCACCGCCACCGGCATCCGCCAGCTCCACATGATGGTGGCGCTGATCGCGCCGCTGCTCATGCTGCTCAGCATCGCCTTCATGGCGCAGCAGCAGAATACCGATGCGCAGGGCCGCGAGCGCAGCCGCGCCGCCAGCCTGCTCGACTATGTGAAGCAGGAAGCGGCGCTGCTCGGGCGTGACAACGCCGAGTGGAACGACGCCTACCGCGCCGCCGTCATCGGCCACGACCTCCGCTGGATGGACGAGAACTGGGGCCCCGACGCCTTCGGCCTGCTCGATTATCATGACGCCTTCCTCGTCGATGCAGGCGGCAAGACGCTCTACGCCTCGGTGCTCGGCACCCGCTCGGCGCGCACCGCCCGCCAGCTGATCGGCGATCCGCTCACCCTGCTGCTCGACCGCGCGCACAAGACCGGCGCCGCTACCGGCTATTGCCGCTACGACGGCGGCGTCGCGGTGATCAGCGTCGATCGTGTCCGCCCGATCGATCCGGCGCTGCGTATGGCCGGCGCCCCCGACCGTCTGCTCGTCACCGTGAAGCGGCTCGACGCCGGCGTGCTGAGCGCGCTCGAAATGCCGTCAGGCTTCGCCAGACTGCGCGTCGTGCTCGACGATCCCGGCGAGACCTCGGCGGCGTTCGTCGGCGTCGACGGCAAACCTTTCGCCTGGCTGGCGTGGAACGGCCGCTCGCCGGGTCTCGCCTCGGCGCTCGCCGTGCTTCCCGTCGCGGTGCTGCTGTTCATCCTGCTCGCCTACGCCGGCCTCGTCGGCGCGCGCACCGCCAAGCGGTGGGCGGAACAGGTGATCGCCAACGAAGCAGCCGCGCGCAGCCTGGCCGAGCTCGACCCGCTGACCGAGCTGCCCAACCGCCGCGCCTTCGTCGAGCGGCTGCAGGCCGAGCTGGCGCGCAGCCCCGACATGGCGGTGGTCTACATCGACCTCGACGGCTTCAAGGCGATCAACGACGCCTTCGGCCATCTGACCGGCGACATGCTGCTCGCCGCCGCCGCCGAGCGCATCGCGCTGGTCTCCGCCAACGACCCCGGCGGCCGGCTGGCGCGGCTGGGCGGCGACGAGTTCGCCATCGCGCTCGCCGGCGCCGACGCGCTGCCGCGCGCCCAACGCGTCGCGATCGGCATCCTCAACGCGTTTGCGCATCCGGTCGAACATGGCGGCCGGCAGGTCTATCTCGGCTGCAGCCTCGGCATCGCGCCCGCCGAGCCCGGCATCGCCGCGATCGAGCTGATCCGCCACGCCGATGTGGCGATGTATGCCGCGAAGGCCGGCGGCAAGCGCCAGTGGCGCGGCTATGAGCCGGCGATGGATGCCGGCCGCGACACCCGCCACCAGATCGCCGTCGAGCTGCGCGCTGCGCTGCAGCAGGACGCGATCGACGTCTGCTTCCAGCCGATCGTCGACGCGCGCAGCGAGCATATCGTCGCCGCCGAGGCGCTGGCGCGCTGGACCAGCCCGACACGCGGTATGGTCGATCCCGCGCTGTTCATCTCGGTCGCCGAGGAAGCAGGGCTGATCTCCGAGCTGACCCGGCAGGTGATGCGCAAGGCGGCCCGCGCCGCTGCCAAATGGGACATTTCGATCGCGGTCAATTTGTCCGCCGCGGAGGCCTGGGACGCGCGCTTCGCCGATTCGCTGCTCGCCATCCTCGCCGACAGCGGCCTGCCGGCCAACCGGCTCGAGCTGGAGATCACCGAAGGCTTCCTGCTGCGCGACGCCGACAATGCCCGTGAAATCCTGTCTGAGCTGCGCGCGCTCGGCGTGAAGGTGGCGCTCGACGATTTCGGCACCGGCTTCGCGAGCCTCACCTACCTCCGCAAGCTGCCGCTCGACCGGCTGAAGCTCACCCGCGAATTCCTCGGCGAGATCGTCGGCGAGGACAACAGCCGGTCGCTCGCCGCTGCCATCGTCCAGCTCGGCGACTCGCTGGGCCTGCCGGTTACCGCCGAGGGCGTCGAGACCGCCGAACAGGCGGCGCTGCTCCGCGACGCCGGCTGCACCCGCCTGCAGGGCTGGTATTATGGCAAACCCGTCGCAGCGGCGCACCTGACGCGCCGATTGAAGCAGAACGTGGCACCGGCAGTCTGAGCCGCCGAGGCCTTGCCGTCGAATTCGAAATCGCTGCCATTAATCCACCTATCGTCACCCCCGCGAAGGCGGGGGTCCATAACCCGAAGCGTCGGCGGTAATGGATCCCCGCCTGCGCGGGGATGACGATGGAAATGGCGCGGTGGTCGAATTGGCCGCTTCTCGCCCGCTCGCGGGAGAGGGACGAGTCGGTCAGTTCACCCGCGTCCCGTCGGGATCGACCAGCACCTCGCGACGGCCGACATGGTCCGCTTGGCCGACATAGCCGTCCTTCTCCATCCGCTCGATGAGCCGCGCCGCGCCGTTGTAGCCGATGCGCAGCTGACGCTGGATGTAGCTGGTCGAGGCCTTCTGGCTTTCGGCGACCACCTGGATGGCGCGGCGGTAGAGATCGCCCTCCTCGTCGTCGCCGTCGGTGTCGAAACCGAAGCTGCCGCCCTCGGCGGGCTCCTCGGTGACCGCCTGGACATAGTCGGGGTGGCCCTGGTCCTTCCAGTGCGCGGCGACGCCCTCGACCTCCTCGTCGGACACGAACGGGCCGTGGACGCGGATGATCTGCTTGCCGCCGGGCATGTAGAGCATGTCGCCCTTGCCGAGCAGCTGCTCGGCGCCCTGCTCGCCGAGGATGGTGCGGCTGTCGATCTTCGAGGTCACCTGGAAGCTGATCCGCGTCGGCAAATTGGCCTTGATGACGCCGGTGATGACGTCGACCGACGGACGCTGCGTCGCCATGATCAGGTGGATGCCGGCGGCACGCGCCTTCTGCGCGAGGCGCTGGATCAGGAACTCGACTTCCTTGCCCGCCGTCATCATCAGGTCGGCAAGCTCGTCGACCACTACCACCACCAGCGGCAGCGGCTCGAACTCCAGGGTCTCGGTCTCGTAGATCGGCTGGCCGGTTTCCGGGTCGTAGCCGGTGTGGACCTTGCGGGTGAACGGCTGGTTCTTCGCCGCCGCCTCGCGCACCTTCTGGTTGAAGCCGGCGAGCGAGCGCACGTTGATGCTCGCCATCATCCGGTAGCGGTCCTCCATCTGCTCGACCGCCCATTTGAGCGCCCGGATCGCCTTCTGGGGCTCGGTGACCACCGGCGACAGCAGATGCGGGATGCCGTCGTAGACCGACAGCTCGAGCATCTTCGGGTCGATCATGATCATCCGGCACTGCTCGGGCGTCAGCCGATAGAGCAGCGACAGGATCATGGCATTGAGGCCCACCGACTTGCCCGAGCCGGTGGTGCCGGCGATCAGCAGGTGCGGCATCGGCGCCAGATCGGCGATCACCGGATCGCCGGCGATGTTCTTGCCGAGCACCAGCGGCAGCGCCGCGCTGCGGTCCTCGAACGCCACCGACGACAGCAGTTCCGACAGCGATACCATCTCGCGCCGCGCGTTGGGCAGCTCGATGCCGATGACGTTGCGGCCCGGCACCACCGCGACGCGCGCCGAGATCGCGCTCATCGACCGCGCGATGTCGTCGGCGAGGCCGATGACGCGGCTGGCCTTGATGCCCGGTGCCGGTTCCAGCTCGTACATGGTGACGACGGGGCCGGGACGGACCTCGACGATCTCGCCCTTCACCCCGAAATCCTCGAGCACCGATTCAAGAAGCCGCGCATTCTGCTCGAGCGCGGCGGCATCGACCTTCTGGCCCGATGACTTCGGCGGCTCCTTCAGCAGGTTCAACGCGGGCAGCTTGTAGGTGTCGCCGAGGTCGAGCGACGACTGCCGCTCCTTCGCCACGCGCTTCGACGGCGCCGGCGCGGCGGTGCGGCCGAGAATGCGCGCGCGCGGCGCGGCGGGGCTTTCGTCGGCATCGTCGATGACCGGCGCGCGGACGCGCGGGCGGGCCGGGGCGACCTCGCCGGCCTCCTCCGCGTCGTCCTCGTCGTCATAATCTTCGTCGTCATAGCCGTCGGGTTCGCCGCGTACGCGGCCGAACAGCTCGCGCCAGTCCTCGCGGTCGACGCCGAGCCCCCAGACAAACAGCGACAGCGACGCGATCCCCAGCAGCAGCGCCGGCACGATGGCGACGGCGAGCGACGGCACCGACGGCGGCAGCAGCGCCATCACCCCGCCGAGCGCACCCTGGCCGATGAAGCCGACCGCGCCGCCGAGGCCCGCCGGCAGCCAGCTGGCGCCGAGCCCGGTCGCACCGAGCGCCACCGCGGCGACCAGCGCGCCGAGGATCGTCGCGATGACATAGCGCCGCCAGCGGTCGAGCGGCTGGCCGCGCGCGATGCGCACGCCGATCGCCGCGACCAGCGGAATAAGCAGCACCGCGCCGAGGCCGAGCGCCTGGAGCAGCAGGTCGGCGAAGCCCGCGCCGAAGCCGCCGAGCCAGTTGGCCGGCACGCGCGAGGTCGCATGGTTCAGCGAGGGGTCGGCAGGATCATAGGTCGCCAGCGCCAGCGCGAGGCCGATCGCCAGCAGCACGAACGCGCCGCCGGCGGCCACCACACCCGCCGTGCGCATCGCCGCCACCCACGCCTCGGGTATCAACGACGATCGCCGGATCGCCTGCCCCTTCGCCATATATCCCCCGTGTTCCCCGAGCCGCGGATTCTGGCGTCAAGCTTGGTTAACGGTCAAGCATGTCGGTGGGCTCGCCGGAAAAATCGGCCGGGAGTGTGACTCCCGGCCGACAGTTGTGGCCGATTAGGCCCCTGAGCGAGCAATGGACGCAAAAGGCATCCGGGGACTTCCTTTTCAGGAAGCGTGCCAACTGCCCTTCATAGGGGAGAAGGGCAAAAATCGCCCTGTGGCGCCTGATTCATGCACACAAAATAGGCACATATATTATGCCGCTTATTTCCTAGGCATCGTCGCGTCGCCCTTGGGCTTTGCCGCGCGGGGGCGTAGGAAGCGGCAATGAACAGCGACGTGATCATCATCGGCGGGGGCCTCGTCGGCATGACGCTGGCCTTGGCGCTCGACAAGCATGGCCTGTCGAGCGTGGTCGTCGACAGCGCCGACCTGTCGACCACCCTCGCCCCCGGCTTCGACGGCCGCGCCTCGGCGATCGCCAGCGCCTCGGCGCGGATGTTCAAGGCGATCGGCCTGTGGGATTTGGTCGATGGTCAGGCCTGCGCCATCGACGAGATCCGCGTCACCGACGGCCTGTCGCCGCTGCACCTGCATTTCGACGCGCGCGACGCCGACCTCGGCCCGCTCGGCTACATGGTCGAGAACCGCCTGTTGCGCGCCGCGCTGATCGAGGCGGCGGCAAAGGCGGCCCACATCAAGGTCCGCGCCCCGGCGCGCTATCAGAGCGTCGAGCGCACCGCGACCGGCGCCACGGTGACGCTCCACGACGGCACCATCCTGAAGGCGCCGCTGGTCATCGCCGCCGACGGCCGCCGCTCGGCACTGCGCGAGGCGGCGGGCATCCGCGCCTCTGCGTGGCGCTATGGCCAGACCGCGATCGTCACGATGATCGAGCATGAGCAGTCGCACGGCAACGTCGCCTTCGAGCTGTTCTATCCGACCGGCCCCTTCGCCATTCTGCCGATGCGCGCCACCGGCGACGCGGCGCCCGGCACCCGCTCGGCGATCGTCTGGTCGGTGGAGAATGAGGATGCGCCGGCGATGCTGGCGCTGCCCGAGCGAGCGCTGGCCGCCGAAGTGGCAAAGCGCATGGGCGGCTTCCTCGGCGACGTGAAGCTGATCGCCCCGGCGTCCTCCTACCCCTTGGGCTTCCACCATGCAGAGCGCTACACCGACACCCGCCTCGCGCTGATCGGCGACGCCGCGCACGGCATCCACCCGATCGCCGGCCAGGGCTTCAACATGGGGCTGCGCGACGTCGCGGCACTCGCCGAAGTGCTGGTTGATGGCGCCCGCCTCGGCCTCGACCTCGGCGACGCGCAGCTGCTCGCCCGCTACGAAGGCTGGCGCCGCTTCGACAATATGATGGTGGCGAGCGTGACGGACGCCTTGAACCGCCTGTTCGCCGTGAAGGGCCGCCCCGCCGCCGCCGTCCGCCGCCTCGGCCTCGCCGCCGTCGAACGCATCCCGCCGCTGAAACGCTTCTTCATGGCGGAGGCGCGCGGCGAGACCGGCGATTTGCCCAAGCTGCTGCAGGGATTGACCGTCTAGGATCAGGACTCATTGATTGAGCCAGAAGATGAAGGCGGCGGCGAAGGCGATTGCTGA
>NZ_JBHRXV010000018.1:0-38836 GCF_042648405.1 Sphingoaurantiacus capsulatus
GTGCGCCAACTATCTCGCCAACTCAGGGTATGCTTCCGTGTAGCGTCATCCCGCTCTAACGATTGCCCATCGCGGCGATCGCCAGCAGCGCCTGCGAGGCGAGCACGTCGCCGGCGGTGCCGCTCTTCTTGATGTCGCGCTCGGTGGCGAACAGCCGTTCGAGCGCATTGCGCAGCATCGGCTCGCGCCAGCGCTGAAGCTGCGTGGTGACGCGCTCCTTTTCCTTCCAGAATACCGGGGGCCGCGCGCCGTCGACCGCCGCCTGGGGGGACATCCCATTGTCGACGGTGGTGCGCAGATCGGCGAGCAGCCACAGCCGCCGCGCCACTGCGCGCAGTTGCGCAATGCCGGCGACGCCCTGCGCGGTGAGCTTGGTGAGCTGCTGGTCCGCCATCGCTGCCCGGCCGCCGGCGACGGCGTCGACGAGCGGGCCGAACTCGGCATCGTCGACGGCGGCGCCGACCTCGGCGAGATGCTCGACGGTCAGACGCTGCGGCGCCTCGGGCGTTGCGTCGACGTAGAGCGCCAGCTTCTCCAGCTCGCGACGGATCAGCCGGCGGTCGTTGTTGCAGGCGGCGGCGAGGCGCGGCGCCACCTCGCGCATCAGCTGCAGCCCCATCTCGCCGGCGACTTCCTCGAGATTGCGGCCGGCATCACGCGCATCGGCTTCGTAGCTGATCACGCCGGCGGCGTTGGGCGCATCTTCGATCAGCGCCAGCAGCTTCGAGCCCTTGCGCAGGTTCCCCGCGACGATCACCGCCGGATTGCCCGCGGCAGTGGCGCCGAGCAGCAGCGAGATCGCCTCGACGCTCTCGTCACCGGCGCCGTCCACCCGGATGACGCGCTTGTCGCCGAACATCGACACCGCGGCCGCCTCGTCGGGCAGACGGCCGGGATCTTCTTTCAACGTCGCGGGCGACAGTAAAATGATCTCACCGCCATAATGTTTGGCGAGTTTCCAGGCGAGATCAGCGGAAGCCGCCTCGTCGGCGCCGTGGAACAGGGTGACGCGAATGTCGGGGCCGATGCGCTCCGGGGCATAGCCCTTGTCGGCGCGCAGGCTCTTCATGGCGTCGGCTGCGCGGCCTGAAGCTCGGGCGTGGTGCGCGCGAGCAGCGCGAGACGGGTGCCGATCTGCTCGGCAAGATCGAGCGCCAGCCGCTCGAGCGCGCTGTTCTCGGCGGCGATCACCGAGAAATCGGACGAGCGCACCACATCGATACCCGCGTCGCTGCGCGCGGTGGCGTCAAGCAAGGTGCGGGTACCGTCTGCGCTGACCAGGCGATAGCGCGCGCGCAGGGTACGGCGCTCCCGCGTGATCGAATCGTCGCCGCGGATACCGAAGCCTTCGATATCGTCATCGAGCTCGACTTCGAGACGGTAGCGCGCGTTCGACACCTTGCCGCCGAGCCGATCCTGCAGCGCGCTGCGCATCAGGAAGCCGGCGCGATCGGGGATCGGCGCGACTTCGATGCTCGCCATCGCCTGCGCCGCCGCGCTGTTGGCGCCGCCCTGATAGACCGGCTGAAGCCCGCAGCCGGCGAGCAGCAGGGTCAGCAGCAAGAGGGCGCTTCGCGTGATCATGCGACGAGGTTCACTAGGCGGTCGGGCACCACGATCACCTTTCTCGGCGCCTTGCCTTCGAGCGCGCGCACGATCTTGTCGAGCGCCAGCACTTGCGCCTCGACGGCGTCGCTGGCGAGGCCCTTGGGCAGCTCGATGGTATCGCGCAGCTTGCCGTTGATCTGGATGGCGACGGTGACGCTGTCCTCGACGAGCAGCGCCGGATCGGCCTTCGGCCAGTCGGCGGTGGCGACGAGGCCGTCCTGCCCGAGGTGCGCCCAGGCTTCCTCGGCGAGGTGCGGCACCATCGGCGCGACCAGCTTGACCAGCGCCACCACCGCCTCGCGGCGGTCGGCCGATGGCGCGGCCTTCTCGATCGCGGTGGTCAGCTCGTAGAGGCGCGCGACCGCCTTGTTGAAGTGAAGCGCATCGATGTCGGCGGTGACGCCGGCGATGGTCTTGTGCAGCGAACGGCGCAGCGCGAGGTCTTCACCGCCGCTGTTGTCACCTTGCGCGCCATCGACGAGGCGCCAGACGCGCTGGACGAAGCGCCACGCGCCCTCGATGCCCGCTTCGGACCAAGCCAGATCGCGCTCGGGCGGCGAGTCGGATAGCATGAACCAGCGCACCGCGTCGGCGCCGTACTGGTCGAGGATCGGGGTCGGGTCGATGACGTTCTTCTTCGACTTCGACATCTTCTCGGTGCGGCCAACGGTGACCGGGCGGCCGGACGCGATCTCGACGACGCTCTCGCCCCTGCGCTGAACGGCGGCGGGCTCGATCCACACACCGTCGGCGTCTTTATAGGTCTCGTGCGTGACCATGCCCTGCGTGAACAAGCTGGCAAACGGCTCGGCGATGTCGAGCTGGCCGACGCGCTGCAGCGCGCGCGTCCAGAAGCGCGCATAGAGCAGGTGCAAAATCGCATGCTCGACGCCGCCGATATACTGCCCGACCGGCATCCAGCTTTCCGCGACCGCCTTGTCGAACGGCCTGTCCTGCGGCTGCGAGGCGAAGCGGATGAAATACCAGGACGAATCGGCGAAGGTGTCGAGCGTGTCGGTCTCGCGCACCGCCGGCTTGCCGCACGACGGGCAATCGACATGCTTCCAGGTCGGATGGCGGTCGAGCGGGTTGCCGGGTATGTCGAAGGTGACGTCCTGCGGCAGCACGACGGGGAGCTGGCTCTTCGGCACGCCCACCGGGCCGCAGCTCTCGCAATGGATCACCGGGATCGGCGTGCCCCAGTAACGCTGGCGCGACACGCCCCAATCGCGCAGGCGATAGACGGTGGTACCCTGGCCCCAGCCGCCGGCCTCGGCGCGGCGGATCACCTCCGACTTGGCGCCTTCGACATCAAGCCCGTCGAGGAAGTCGGAATTCACGACGCGGCCCGGGCCGGTATAGGCCTCATTGCCGGCGAAGACCGGATCGACCTCGTCGCCGCTGGCGACGACGCGCCGCACCGACAGGTCGTATTTGCGCGAGAAATCAAGGTCGCGCTGGTCATGTGCCGGCACGCCCATCACGGCGCCGGTGCCATAGTCCATCAGCACGAAGTTGGCGATGTAGACGGGCAGTGCCAGGCCGGTATCGAGCGGATGCGCGACGGTGAAGCCGGTGTCGAAGCCGAGCTTCTCGGTGGTGTCGAGCTCGGCCGCAGTGGTGCCGCCGAGCTTGCAGCGCTCGATGAAAGCGGCGGCCTCGGGCGAGGCGGCGGCGATCGATTGCGCGATCGGGTGATCGGCGGCGATCGCGACGAAGCTGGCGCCGAAGATGGTGTCGGGCCGCGTCGAATAGACCTCGATCGCCGCGGCGAAGGGCGCGTTCGGCGCGAAGCTGAAGCGCAGGCCCTGGCTCTTGCCGATCCAGTTCTCCTGCATCGTCCGGACCTTCTCCGGCCAGGAGTCGAGCGTCTTCAGCCCGTCGAGCAGATCCTCGGCGAAGGCGGTGATCTTCAGGAACCACTGGCTGAGCTTGCGGCGCTCGACCAGCGCGCCCGAGCGCCAGCCGCGGCCGTCGATCACCTGCTCGTTGGCGAGCACGGTCATGTCGACCGGGTCCCAGTTAACCGAGCTTTCCTTGCGATAGACGAGGCCCGCCTCGTAGAAATCGAGGAACAGCGCCTGCTCATGGCCATAATAGGCAGGGTCGCAGGTCGCCAGCTCGCGCGACCAGTCGATCGCGAAGCCGATGCCCTTCAGCTGGTCGCGCATCGAGGCGATGTTCGCCCAGGTCCAATCGCCGGGGTGGGTCTTCTTCTCGAAGGCGGCATTCTCGGCGGGCATGCCGAAGGCGTCCCAGCCCATCGGGTGCAGCACCTCGAACCCCTGCGCGCGGCGGGCGCGGGCGAGCACGTCGCCCATCGTGTAGTTGCGCACATGGCCCATGTGGATACGCCCCGATGGATAGGGAAACATCTCAAGCACATAGGCCTTGGGCTTCGGCGACGAATCATCGGCGCGGAAGGTGCCGCGCTCTTCCCACAGCCGCTGCCAGCGACCGTCGGCCGCTTTCGGATTAAACCTTGAATTCAAGAGGGTTACCCCTCGATGGCGGCGCGGCGGAGGTCCCGGGCCTTGGCGAGGATGGTTTCCTCGAGCTTCTGCACGGTGCCGGCGCGAACCGCCACGTCGAGCCAGGTGCCGCCACGGTTCTCCTGGCGAACCGCCGAAACGCGGATGGCGTCGGCACGCAGATCCTGGTCGAGGATGAACACGCTCACTTTGACGCGCTCGTTGGGCGCCTGCGGGTTGGCGTACCAGTCGGTGACGATAACGCCGCCGTTCGAATCCGTCTGCGCCATCGGCATGAAGGCCAGCGTCTCGAGCGCGGCGCGCCACAAATAGGCGTTGACGCCGATCTGGGCGACGCGCGAGGCGGCCACGTCGGCGCGGGCGCGCTCCTTACCGCCGCCACAGGCGGCGACGAGGCAGGCGGCGGCTGCCACGGCGATGATGCGGACCGTCTTCGTCACGTGTTCACTCTCCGGAAAAAGGCTCGACGGCGTTATAGGCGGCGCCGCCGCACAGCGCAAAGGCCGGATTCATGTGCGCTTCCGGCAACAGGTGCATCGATTCCGGCTATGCTTCGTTGGCGACTCATTACGGGGGTCTGTCGAATGTACCTGCGTATAGCTATAGGCTGAGTCCCAAGTGTCGTTATAAGGCGTGGTGCTAGTAGGGCACTGGGGCAAGGATTGAAGGACTAGGCGTGGCGGGCAAGCTCGCGACAGGATGGCTCGTAGCGGCGGCGCTGATTTCAGCGCCGGCGACGGCGTTTGCCAACCCGACGCCGGCCAAGACCAACGCCAGCGCCGTGTCGGTTCCCAAGGCGAAAAAGGCCAAGGTGAAGGTGGTTGCCGAGGCGACCGCCGCCGAGCGCCTGCGCGCCGGCTCGCTCGGTTCCTTCACCCCGTCGCTCGTCGATCCGGCACGCAGCGCGGCGATTCGCAGCCAGACGGTCGAGCGCTCGTTCCGCTTCACCCCGTCGGGCAAGTCGACCGACCGCAAGGCGCTGACGCTCGGCCTGACGTCGCGGGTGATGACCCCGGCGACGCGCACCGCGGTTGCCTCGATCGATGGCCTGACCCCGACCGGCTACAATCTCGGTGTTGCGGTCGGCTACGAAGGCTTCTCGCTTTCGGGCGGCTACAGTCGCCAGGAAAATGGCCTGCTCGGCGGCGAGCGTGAGGGCGTCGATCTCGGCCTCAGCTATCGCGGCAGCCGCTGGAAGGCGAGCCTGCAGGCCTCGGGCGAGCTGCCGTCGCACCTCGCCGGCGACATTTTGCCGCTCGACAAGCGCTACGCGGTCGAGCTGGGCGGCGCTTATGCGCTGACCCCGCGCCTCTCGCTGCAGGGCGGCATGCGCTATCAGCTGATCACCCCGCTCGATCCGCGCCTGACCAACGAGCGCGAGGACCCGTCGGTCTACGTCGGCACCTCGTTCCGCTTCTAGAGCGGGCATTTACTTAGCTGAATTCGGCGCGGCCTGCGCTTGGCGAGCAAACTTTCGCGCGTTTGCTTTGTTGGGAGGATAAGCGCAGCATCCGTCGCGCCGTCCCCTTCCGGCAAGGAGCAGCGCCTTGGTCGCGACCGCCCACCTCAACCGCATCGGCACCGCGGTACCCCCGCACGATATCCACCAAGCCTTCGTCGGGCTCGTCGAGAGCTTCATTCCCGAGCGGCGCGAGCAGATCCTGTTCAAGCGCATGGTCAGCCGCGCCGAGATCGACCACCGCTATTCGCATTTCGCGCCCGACCCCGACGTCGGCGGCGATACCGAGGGCTTCTACCGCGTCGGCCGCTTCCCCGGCACCGCGCCGCGCATGGCGCGCTACGAGCGGTTCGCGCCGCAACTGGCCTGCGAGGCGATCGACGCGCTCGGCGAGTTCGACCGCGCCGCGATCACCCATATCGTCGTCGCCTCCTGCACCGGCTTCATCGCGCCGGGGCTCGACCAGATGATCGTCAACAAAGCCGGGCTCGATCCGTCGGTCGAGCGCACCGTCGTTGGCTTCATGGGCTGCTATGCCGCGGTCAACTCGCTGCGGCTGGCGCATCATTTCGTCCGCTCCGACCCCGCGGCGCGCGTGCTCGTCGTCAATCTCGAGCTGTGCACCCTGCATTTCCAGCAAACGCCCGAGCTCGAGAAGCTGCTGTCGATGCTGCTGTTCGGCGACGGCGCCTCGGCGGCGCTGGTCACCGCCGAGGCCGAAGGCCTGGCGCTGATCGACTTCAAGCCGGTAACCATCGAGGAGAGCGCCGAGGCGATCACCTGGCGGATCGGGGACAGCGGCTTCGACATGCATCTGTCGGGTGAGGTGCCGCAGCGGATCGGGAATGCGCTGAAGGGCGAGCTGCAACGCAACGACGCCGGCGGCATCCTGCGCGGCCGGCGGGCCGACGAGTACGACACTTTCGCCGTCCATGCCGGTGGGCGCACCATCCTCGACGCGGTCGAACAGGGGTTCGAGCTGAGCAAGGACACGCTGCGCTGGTCGCGCGGCGTGCTGCGCGACTTCGGCAACATGAGTTCGGCGACCCTGATGTTCGTGCTCGATCGAATCATCCGGGCCGGCGAGGGCGGTAAGGGGCTCGGCATGGCGTTCGGGCCCGGGCTCGCCGCCGAAACCTTCCGCTTCGAACGCGCGAGCTAGCGATTGCCCGACCTGCGCACGCGCAGCTTCGCCGCCGAATGGATGGACGATCCGGCGGTCGACGAGGCGACGTTTGCCGCGTGCCTGATCGATCTCGCCGCGGTGAACGGCTGGACCCTCGCGCGGCCGCCTACCTTGCGCTGGCTGGCGCAGGCGACGCGCGACTGGCCGCGCGCGCGGCGTTTCACCCTGGTCGACGTCGGCTACGGGCAGGGCGACATGCTGCGCCATATCCACCGCTGGGCGACACGGCGCGGGCTGGTGCCCGAACTGATCGGCGTCGACCTCAGCCCGTGGAGCGAAACCTCGGCGCGGGAGGCGACGCCGGCGGAGATGGCGATCGACTATCGCACCGGCGATGTGTTCGAAGTGGCGTTCGACCGGCCAGTGGACTTCGTGATCAGCTCGCTGGTCGCGCATCATTTGGACGACGACCAGCTTATCGCCTTCCTGCGCTGGATGGAGGCGACGGCGGCAAAGGGCTGGTTCGTCAACGATCTGCACCGCCACGCCATCGCCTATCACGGCTTCCGCGCGCTCAGCAGCGTGATGCGCTGGCACCCCTTTGTGCGCCATGACGGGCCGCTGTCGGTGGCGCGCGCCTTTCGCCGCGACGATTGGGAGCGGCTGATTGCCGGCGCGGGGCTCGACCGGGCGACGATCGAGCTGCGCTGGCATGTGCCGTTCCGGCTCTGCGTGGGCCGGCTGCGGTGAGCGTCGTTGTGGTCGGTGGCGGGCCGGCTGGCGCGACCGCCGCCTGGCACCTCGCCCGCGCCGGGCGCGAAGTGCGCGTGCTGGAACGCGAAACCGAACCGCGCGACCGCATCTGTGGGGAATTCCTCAGCGTCGAGGCGCAGGCGCACCTCGCCGAGATCGGGCTCGACCCGGCGTCGTTCGGCGCGCCGGCGATCGAGCGGCTGCGACTGGTGCATGACGCGCAGGTGGCGGAAGCGCCGCTGCCGTTCCGCGCCTATGGGCTGACCCGCCGGGCGATGGACGAAGCGCTGCTGGTGCGCGTTGCGGCGGCGGGCGCGACGGTCGAGCGTGGCGTCATGGTGCGCGAGATCGGCGGCCGGCAGCTCGCCACCGATGCCGGCGAAGTGGCGGCGGAAACGCTCGTGCTGGCGAGCGGCAAGCACGATGTGCGCGGCGCCAAGCGTGTTTCACGTGGAACGGTCACCGATCTGATCGGCTTCAAAAGCTACTTCCGCCTCGCCGAGGATCAGAGGGCGGCGCTGGCCGGGCATATCGAAGTCATGCTGTTCGACGGCGGCTATGCCGGGCTGCAGCTCGTCGACGGCGGCAAGGCCAATCTCTGCCTGTTGGTCGAGCAGCGGCGCTTCGCCCGCGTTGGAAGCTGGCCGCCTTTGCTGGCGATGCTGACGGATGGCTGCCGCCATCTCGCCGAGCGGCTGGCGGGAGCGACCGAGCTGCTGGAACGGCCGCTGACCATCTCGGGCATCCCCTATGGCTATCGATATCGGCCTCACCGGAACGACGACGATCGTTTCTATCGTGTCGGTGACCAGTGCGCCGTCATTCCGTCCTTCGCCGGCGACGGCATGGCGATGGCGATGCACGGCGGCCGCGCCGCGGCGCAGGCGATCCTGCGGGGTGAGGGCGCGCGCGCCTATCACGCGGCGCGGCACGCCGAATTCGCGCGGCAGGTGACCCTGGCGCAGGCGCTGTACCGGCTCGGAAGGCCGGGGTTGCTGCAGCCGGCGCTGGTGGCGGCGGTGGCGCGCTGGCCGGGGCTGGCGACGCGGCTCGCGAGTTGGACGCGGGTGCCGGGCTAAAGATCGAAGCGTTCGGCGCCGAGCGCGTCGATCTCGGCGGCGTCATGGGTGACGTAGAGCATCGGCAGGCCGGTCTCGTCGCGCAGCCGCCGGATCAGGCCGAGGATCTCGTCGCGGCGGGGACGGTCGAGGTGCGACAGCGGCTCGTCGAACAGCAGCACGCGCGGATCGGCGAGCAGCGCGCGGCCGATCGCGACGCGCTGCGCCTCGCCGCCCGACAGGGTCGCGGGCCAGCGGTCGAGCAGATGCGCGATGCCGAGCAGGTCGAGCACGGGGGCGAGATCGGCATCGGCGCGGCCGTAGCGCAGGTTGGCGCGCACGCTCAGGTGCGGAAATAACCGCCTGTCTTGAAACACATAGCCGACTCGCCGTTTGTCGGGCGGCAGGTCGATGCCGGGGGCCGAATCGAACAGCGTTTCGCTGGCGATGACGATGCGGCCGGCGTCGGGGCGCAGTAGCCCGGCGACCATGTTGAGCAGGCTGGTCTTGCCGCTGCCCGATGGTGCGAACAGCGCGGCGATCGGCGCGTCGGTGCGGATGGCGACATCGAGCGCCAGCTCGCCGATGCGCTTGCTGACCGCGATCTCAAAGCGCATCGGCGATCCGATGGCGGGTGGCGCGGCGGACCAGCGCTTCGGAGACGAGCAATGCGCCCAGCGACAGGATGATCGACAGGATGGCGAGGCGCACCACCTGCGACTCGCTGCCGGGCACTTGGAGAAGGCCGTAAATGGCGAGCGGCAAGGTCTGCGTCTCGCCGGGGATACTGGAGACGAAGGTGATGGTGGCGCCGAATTCGCCCATTGCCTTGGCGAAACCGAGCACTGCGCCGGCGAGGACGCCGGGCAGCGACAGCGGCAGGGTGACGGTGGCGAAGGCGCGCCACGGCGAGGCGCCGAGGCTGCGTGCGGCGCCGACCAGCCGCCGGTCGACGCCCTCGATGGCGAGGCGCATTGCGCGCACCATCAGCGGCAGTGCCATCAGCGCGGCGGCCACCGCAGCGCCGGTCCAGCGAAACATCACCGCCTCGCCAAGAAAGCTCAGCGGCCCGTCCCGCCCGAAGGCGATGAGCAGCAGATAGCCGATGACGACGGGCGGCAGCACCAGCGGCAGGTGGACGACAGCATCGAGCAGGATGCGCCCGGGAAAGCGGCGGCGCGCGAGCAGCCAGGCGAGCGCATAGGCGACGGGCAGCGTCAGCAGCATCGCGACCAGCCCGACCTTGAGGCTGAGCAGCAGCGCGGTCGTCTCGGCCGCCGTCAGGCTCATGGCCGGCGGAAGCCTTGCGCATCGAGGATGGCCCGCGCCTGCCTCGAGCTGAGGAAAGTGAGGAAAGCACGCGCCTCGGCTTCGGCGCCTTTGGTCAGCAGCGCCGGATAGACGATCGGCGGGTGCGTCGCGGCGGGGAAGGTGGCGGCGACCGCGACCTTGCCGCTCGCCTTCGCATCGGTCGCATAGACGATGCCGGCGGCAAGGTCGCCGCGCTCGACGAAGGCCAGCGCCGCGCGGACATTCTCGGCGCGCGCCAACCGCGGTTCGGCCTTCGCCCAGCCGCCGAGCCCGGTCAGCGCCGCCTTGGCATAGCGACCGACGGGCACCGCGTCGGGGTCACCGGTGGTCCAGCGGCCATCGGGACCGGTGAGTGCGCTCAGGTCGAAGCCGGGCGCGATCTTCACCGTGCGCGCCCGATCGCGCGGCACGACGATGACGAGCCGGTTGCCGGCGATCAGTCGACGGCTGTTCTTCACCGTCAGCCCGCGCTTGGCCAGATAGTCGGTCCACTCGGTGTCGGCGGAGACGAACACGCCGGGCGCAGCACCACGCTCGATCTGGCGGGCGAGCGCCGAGGAAGCGGCGAGCACCAGCACCGGTCGCGGCTTGCCGGTCGCGGCATAGGCATCGGCGATGGCGGTGATCGCCTCGGTCAGGCTTGAGGCGGCGTAGATGCGTGCGGGGTCACGCGCTGCCGCCGGCGAGCCGGCGAGCAGAAGCAGGGGCAGCAAAAGGCGGAGGACGAGATGCATCCATTTCCTATGCGTCGCGTTCGATTGAGGGTCCAGCGCGGCGGATTGAACCGTTTCGGGTTCGGCGCGTTGTTCTCCTTTGGCGCGGAGGTCGTTTCTTGCGTGACGCCGCTGCCTGATCGAATTCGCAAGGGAGGAAATCTCACGTGAAAACTCTTCATACCCTGCTCGCGGTCGCGAGCCTCAGTGTTCTCGCGGCGTGCGGTGGCCAGGGTGACGACGCGGCCGGCGATGCCGTCGCCGATGCGGCGGATGCCCAGGCGGACGCGATCGACCAGCAGGCCGATGTCGCTGACGCGGCCGGTGACGAAGTGACCGCCGAGTCGCTCGAAGCGCAGGCCGACGCCACCCGTGAGGCCGGCGAGGCCCAGGAAGAGGCGATCGACGAGGCCGACGTGAAGGTCGACCCCGCCATGCCGCCGGCTCAGTAAGAATCCTCTCTTTTCCTGACCAACTCAGGGCGCTCCCGGCCGGGGGCGCCCTCTTCATTTGATCGGCATTTTATTGCGCCTGCGGCATGAGCGCCGCAATCTTTGCATCGACCTTGCGGTCAAGCTGTGACACACAGGGTGAGGAACCGGTGTCAGATAGCGGCTGAAACCGGGACGGGGACGTATCATGAGTATCCTGGCGGACGTGCAGACGTTCGTGCGCGCCGTGCGCGACGCGCCGGACCTCGGGTCGATATCGACCCTGATGGACGATGCCGCGCGCGAATTCGGATTCGACCATTACGGCCTGACCCATGTCGAGCGCACCGGCGTCAACGCCCCACCGGTCTATCTGTCCAATTTCCCCGCCGACTGGCTCGACGCCGTCGCCAATTCGCAGCTTTACGTGCACGATCCGGTGCTGGTCGCCAGCGAACGCAGCGCGCGTGCGTTCGAATGGGAGGATGTGCCGGCGATCCTGCGGCGGCTGACGCCCAAGCAGAAGAACTACATGGAGGCGGCGAAGCGCGCCGGCCTTGCCGAGGGCTTCACGGTACCGCTGCACATCCCCGGCGAGGCGTCGGGGGTCTGCTCCTTCGTCACACGCGGCACGCGGCCGCTGCCCAAGGCATCGCTGCCGGCGGCGCAATATGTCAGCTGCTTCGCCTTTGAGGCGGTGCGCGGTCTCGTCGTCGCCTCACCTGCCGTCTCGGTGCCGACCGCCAGCGACCTGCCGCGGCTGACCACGCGCCAGCTCGACTGCCTGATCCTCGTCGCGCGCGGCAAGACCGACTGGGTGGCGGGGCAGTTGCTGGGATTGAGCCCCGAAACGGTGCGCATGCACATCGACAACGCCAAGGAACGCTTCGGCGTCACCTCGCGCGCGCAACTGATGATCCGCGCGCTGTTCTACGGCCAGCTGAGCTTCGCCGACGCGATGGCGCACTAGCCCCGCCGACGCGACTGTTCGCAACGACTACCCCGTTTTCGGGGTATATCTCGCCAGCGTACGATCGACCAAAACTCCCTGCGAAAGCTCCATTTCGCAGGGAAGTTCGATGGTCAACGTCATTACCCGGCACAATCGCGACCGCTACCAGCCGCTGGTCGAAGCGATGCATGTCGATCGCAAGCGCATCTTCGTCGACTGGCTGAAATGGGACGTGCCGGTGGTCGAGGACCGGTTCGAGATGGACCAGTTCGACACCGAGGACGCGGTCTATCTGGTGATCGCCGACCCGGAGACGGGCAAGCATATGGGATCGGTGCGGCTGCTGCCGTCGACGGTGCCGCATCTGCTGAGCGACGTGTTCCCCGAATTGGTCGAGGGCGAGGTGCCGCGCGCCGATGACGTGTGGGAGATCACCCGCATGTGCACCACCCCCGACATCGCGCGGAGCTGGACGCAGGTGCAGGTGTGGCGGCAGCTCGCGGTCGCGCTCGTCGAATTCGGGCTGATGGCGGGCATCCGCCAGTACACGCTGATCACCCACATGCCGTTCGTGCCGACTCTGATCTCGGCCAAGTGGAACTGCACGCCGCTCGGCCTGCCGGTCGAGATGGACGGTGTCGACGTGGCGGCGCTGGCGGTCGACGTCGATGCGCCGACCCTCGCCCGCATGCGCGCCGCCTTCGGTCCCAAACATTCGCTGCTGCAGCTCGATGACCAGTCCCTGCCGCTTGCCGCTTGAGCCGCTCGCTCTCCGCCCCCGCGAGAGGCCGACCACCTCCCGCGGCGGCGGGGGTGCCACGCCCGTGCCGATCCGGCCGGGCGTGGCGTCCGGCGCGCGCGTGTCGAAGGCGGGCCCGCAAGAGGCGCGCGGCCGGGTGATCATCGTCGACGACGATCATGGTGTGCGCGATGCGACACGGCTGCTGCTCGACACCGCGGGCTATGAGGTGATCGCCTATGATAGCGGTGAGAGCTTCCTAGCTTCGCCGCATGCGCAGACCGAAGGCTGCCTGCTGCTCGACGTGCGGCTGCCGGGCGTCGGCGGGCTCGAGGTGCAGCAGATCCTGCGCCGCGTCGGCTCGCCGCTCGCGGTGGTGATCCTCACGGGTTACGCCGACATTCCGACCAGCGTCGCCGCGATGCGCGCCGGCGCGGTCGACTTCATCGAGAAGCCCTACCAGCCCGACAAGCTGCTCGAGGCGATCGACGCCGCGCTGGCGGCGCAGCGCCGCGCGCCGGGACAGCGGGCGCCGCAGGCGGTGGCCGGGCAGCTCGTCGAGGGGTTGAGCAAGCGCCAGCTGCAGGTGCTCGAAGGGCTGGTGGCGGGCCTCTCCAATAAAACGATCGCGCGTCAGCTCGATCTCAGCCCGCGCACCATCGAGATGCATCGCGCCGACATGATGGACCGGCTGGGCGCCGAAAGTCTGTCGGATGCGCTGCGCGTCGCCTATGATGCCGGTCTCGCGTGCGATCGCCGGGCAATGGAGAGTCCGGGGCAGACCGGCGGGCGCCGGGCGAGCGATCCGCCGGTGGTGGAAGACGCCGCGTTCAGCCGCGAAACGTCAGGCTGACGCGGGTACCAGCGGCGTCGGGATCGTAGCGGACGGGCGCGCGGAGCGTTGCCGCCATCGCGTTGATGATCTTCGAGCCGAGGCCGCTGCCCTTCACCTCGCCCTTGCCGGTCCAGCCGACGCCGTCGTCCTCGACGACCAGCGTGACCTGCTCTGCGTCGGCACGCGACAGCTTCACGCGCACCTCGCCCTCCTCGCCCGCCGGATAGGCATATTTGAAGGCGTTGGTGACCAATTCGGTGACGATGACGCCCAGCGAGACGGCGCGGTCGGTGCCGATGGCGATCGGCTCGACGTCGAGCCGCAGCCGCCAGCGGCCCTCGTCGGCCATCGCGCCCGACAGCTCCTCGACGAGGCTGGTCAGATAAGCGTCCATCTCGACCTGGCGGATATCGTCCGAATTGTAGAGGCGGCGGTGAACGCCGGCGATGGCGCTGATCCGGCTCTGCGTCTCGCGCAACGCATCGCGCGCGGCCCGGTCGGACAGCGCATTGGCCTGGAGGTGGACGAGCGAGCTGACCAGGGCGAGGCTGTTGGCGACGCGGTGGTTGACCTCGCGCAGCAGCATCTCGGCGCGGTCCTTCGCCTCAATGACCTCGCGCTCGGCAGCGGCCTTCTGACGCTGCAGGTCGACGGCGGCGCGCGCCTGCTCGACCGCCGAGACCAGCAGCTCGAGGAACGAGCCGCCGACGTCCTTCACCACATAGTCGAAGGCACCGGCCTTCAGCGCGGCGACGGCGACCCGCCCCTCGTCGGTGCCGGTGACGTAGACGACCGGCGGCGGCTCAGCCAGCCGGCGGATCTCCGCGAGCGTCGCGAGGCCGTCCTTGCCGGGCATATAATGGTCGAGCGCGACGACGTCGAAGCCGCCTTCCGCAAGCTTCGCCAGCCCGGCGTCGGCGCCGTCGGCCAGCGTCACGTCGATGTCGCGGCGGCGCAGCGTCTTTTCGACAAGCCGGCCCAGCGATGCGTCGTCGTCGATATAGAGCACCCGCGTGCCCGGCGGGCTGGCCGAGATCGCGGGCGCCTCTGTCACAGATCGTTCTCGGGCACCTGCATCACAGACAGGAACAGGCCCAGCTGGCGGATCGCATTGGCGAAATTGTCATAATCGACCGGCTTGGTGATGTAGACGTTGGCGCCGAGATCGTAGCAGCGCTGGATCTCGCGCTGATCGTCGGTGGTGGTGAGCACGATCACCGGCGAGCGCTTCAGCTTCTCGTCGGCCTTGATCTTGGCGAGGATGTCGACGCCGCTCATGTCGGGCAGGTTCAGGTCGAGCAGGATCAGCACCGGCCCGCCGGCGCGCGTGTCGGGGGCGAACAGGTGCGCCAGCGCGGTGGTGCCGTCGGCGAAATGGCTGATGTCGTTGCAGACGCCGGCGCGGCGCACGTTCTTTTCGATGAGGCGCGCGTGGCCGGCATCGTCCTCGATCATTACGATCGTCACTGGCTTGTGGTTCATTCCGATCCCCCTTTGACGGTAAGCGCCTTCGGCAGCGTGATGATGAAGGTCGCGCCGACGCCCAGCTCGCTCTCCACATTAATCGTTCCGCCCAGCCGGCGCACCAGCGCGCGAACATGCGCAAGGCCGATGCCTTCGCCGGGCCGATCCTGCGCGCCGGAACGGCGGAACAGGTCGAACACCCGATCGAAATCCGCCGCCGCGATGCCGCGGCCGTTGTCGGCGATGGCATATTCGTTGACGGCGCCACGATCAACGCCGGTGACCCGGATCTGCCCGGGGCGCGACGCGTCGAGATATTTGACGGCGTTCTCGACGACGTTGCCGAATATCTGTTCGAGCGCCAGCCGGTCGCTCACCACCTCGGGGAGCGCCGCGACCTGGACGTCGACGCCCGCCGACTGGTGCTGGATGGCGCGCACGGCGTTCTCGACGAGCGCGGTCATCTCGATGCGTTCGGGGGTCAGCACCCGGCCGCCGGCGCGCGAAATCTTGAGGATGGCGTTGATCAGCCGGTCCATCTTCGACGTCGAGGCGCTGATGAAGCCGATCGCTTCGGGCAGGTCTTCCTCGACCGCGAGGCGGGCGGCCGGTGTGTCGAGCGCCGGATTGGCGGCGACGGCGCTGGTGTGGAAGGTCTGAATCTCGCTGCGCACCGCGTTCAGCTCGCTGGTGAAGCCCATGATGTTGACCAGCGGCGCGCGCAGATCGTGGCTGACGATATAGGCGTAGCGCTGGATCTCCTCGTTCGCCGCCGTCAGGTCGGCGGTACGCTCGGCGACGCGCTTTTCGAGCCCGGTGTTGAGTTGCTGCAGCTCGGCGCCGGCGACTTCGAGCGCGGTCGTGTAGCGGCGCACCGAGCGAAAGGCGAGGATTGCCATGGTGAGGATCAACGTCAGACCGAGCAGCGTAACGCCGAGCAGCGCGTAGGCGCCGTAGCTCGCCTGTTTTGACCGCTCATCGAGCAGCCGCGCCTCGACGGTCAGGATGACGTCGAGGCGGCGGCGGATATCGTCCATCGCCGCCTTGCCGCGGTTGGTGCGGACCAGCGCGACGGCGTCCAAGGTGCGGTCGGCCCGGGTGAGCGCGACCAGTTCCTTCAGGTCCACCAGGCGTGCGGCGATCAGCGGCTCCAGGTCGCGAAGCCGCTGCTGCTGGGCCGCGTTGTCGGTGGTCAATCCGCGGATCGCTTCAAAATTCTCTTCCGCCGCGCGAAGGCCGTTCTCGTAGGTCTGCAGGTAGACGTCGCCGCCGACCAGCAGATAGCCGCGCTGCGCCGTCTCCGCCTGCTGCAGTGCGTTCAACAACCCGGTCGTACGCGTCTGCACCTCGAAGGTGTGAACCACCCACTCATTCTGTGCGCGGCTGGTCAGCACCAGCCAGACGGTGGCGATGCCGACCAGCAGCAGCACGAGGAAGCCGGCGATCAGCGGCAACTGGCCGCGCGGACCAAGCAGGTTCGCGACGCTGGTGGGCTGGGCTGGCGGGGGGCTTGCCATGCGCGGGCGATAGGTCACTGAAAATGCGTCGCCGTCAAGCAGATGGCGGACAAAGCACCATCGCGCGGGCAGATCGTCAGGCCGGGCTAACCACGCCTAGGACGCTCTACTCGGCCTTGTGGTTGTTCCTGATCGTAAGTGTCCGACCGTATCCGCCCTTGATCCCGCCCTGTCATCTATCCAAGGCGAGCGACACGCCTTGCCGTCCATCGCCGACTTGAAAGCTCTTCAGTCTGGAAAGCTTGCCAAAGAAGGTTGTGGCAGCCGGCTGGCCCAGAGCGGCGATCAATAGCGCTTGGCCGATCCGCATGAATCGCTCCTCTGCTTCTTCTGGTGAGCTAGGCTGATTTACATTCAGCTTTAGCTTCAATTCTGTAGCTGCGAACTCCGTACCATTCACATAGTAAGCGAGATTATTCGGCAGCCCGCCTTGGCCGACCTCAAGATATGACGAGCTTGCAAACCATTCATCTTCAAATGAGCGATGATAATATCGGGTTGGGAGGCCTGCATCCTCGAGAAAATCTTTCGCCGCATAAGGCGACCAGCCGTCTTCGTGTGGTACGGCAGGTGGATTGGCTTCTCGCTTTGCAAGCATTTTTATCTCGGCGAAAGACTGGCGCAGGCTTTCCTCATCGGTAGCGTCAAAGCGTGCGTTGGACTGCTTCCAGCGCTGCAAGCCCCCTATGTCCCAACCGAATGTGCAGAAAGACTGCCATTTTGCGCGCGCGCGCAAATGCTCATCAGGAATAGACCAAGGAAGCAGCGTAAAGACGCGTTCGTAAACCGAGTAGAGAACGACCAAGTACAAAAATGGCAGGAAGGCGAGTGTCAGTAAAATTGGGATGCCAAACTCCCGCAGCGTTTTCAACTTTGCAAAGTCTTCGGCGTCATGGAATGTGCGATAAAAGCTGTAGCCGAGATAGCCTAGGCCAATGATTGTAAGAAGGCCGCTTAAGAAGCGTTCAGCGGCCCTATGATCGGCATTCGATGCCGCCATAATTTTCATGAGGCCTAAGACGGTGATGATTGGCACCGCCACCAATTCGACCAGCAGGCTGAATGAGTAGAATTCTACGACAAATGTTAGAGCGCCGGTTATTGCCAACGCCTCGCGAATAGCCTTCGCAAAGAAGGTGCGGTCCTCGCTAGCGCGATTGATATCTAGCAATGCCGCGAAAGCGAAAGAGATGGACCACAAGGCTGTTGTTTTAAGATTGCCCCACGTCCAAATGCCAACGTGCTCAAGCGCCACGACTATGAGGACTATGTACCCGGCGGAGAGTGCTAAGGTGCCGAGAATGGCGGGCTGACAGAAGGCGCGGGCCAGCCCGCCAAATGACTTTCGCACCGGCGCTTTGGTTGCCGCCCAGCCAAGGATGGCCCCTAGCCAGATATAGCTGGCGATCTCGCGGTTGCTGAACTCCATGCAGGAACAAAACATGAAAGCGGACGCTAGTCCAGCAACCTGAACCGCCTGAAAATGATTCGAATGCCGACACCGCCCGTGTCGCGCGTCGGCCATCTTTGGATGGGCAGGGGTATTAGGAGAAAGTGGCGCACCCGAGAGGATTCGAACCTCTGGCCTCTGCCTTCGGAGGGCAGCGCTCTATCCAGCTGAGCTACGGGTGCCTTGAGCCTGTGCGCCGCTTAACAAAGCGGACGCGTGCGCGCCAGCCCTAGTTGGTTGCGGCAGGCGCCGGCGGGGCGGCGGTGAAGCCGCCGAGGCCGCAGGAGGCGCCGGTGCGCGGGCCGCCGGCGGTGTGGATGACCGTGATGATGTCCGAGGTGCACAGCCGCTGGATCGAGGTCGAATAGGTAAAGGCCTTCTCGGCGCCGAGGCCGGGGCAGGCGTTGGGAAGGCTGTTCCTGAGCACGCTGCCGTCGCGCAGGTGGAAGTCGACGATGCGGTCGCTGACCACGCGCGCCTCGGCGATGCGCGCGAGGTCGACGCAGTTGCGCGAGGCGGCGGGCGCCTGCGCGGCCGGCTTCGGCGCGGCGGGTGGGGCCTTGGCGGTGGGCGCGCAGGAAGCGGCAAGACCGAGGGTCAGCAGGGCGGCAGTCGAGGCAAGGCTGAAACGCATGCGGACGCTCCGGTAACGCTAAAGGTGTGACGGAGCCGACTGTGCCGGGGGAGGATACGCAACGCAACAGAGCTACTGAACGCCCTGTTCTATTGCGCCACGCCTGAACCCGATCTTAACCCGGATTAACGTTTTTGGGTTCGAAGCGGCAGATGTCGATCACCGGGCAGCGCCAGCAGTGCGGCTTGCGCGCCATGCAGGTGTAGCGGCCGTGCAGGATCAGCAGATGATGCGCCGGGTGGCGGTAGGGCTTGGGGATCACCGCGATCAGCACGTCCTCGACCTGCCGCACGTCCTTGCCCGGCGCGAGGCCGGTGCGGTTGCAGACGCGGAAAATATGTGTGTCGACCGCGCAGGTGTCGTGGCCGAAGGCGATGTTGAGCACGACATTGGCGGTCTTGCGCCCGACGCCGGGCAGCGCCTCCAGCGCCTCGCGGTTGTCGGGCACCTGCCCGCCGTGCAGCTGGATCAGCGCTTCGGACAGCGCGATGACGTTCTTCGCCTTGGTGTTGAACAGGCCGATGGTCTTGATGTGCTCGCGCAACCGCTCCTCGCCGAGGTCGATCATCGCCTGCGGGTTCAGAACCTCCTCGAACAGCTTTCGCGTGGCGCGGTTGACGCCGGCGTCGGTGGCCTGCGCCGACAGCACCACCGCGACGAGCAGCGTGTAGGCGTTGCTGTACTCGAGATCGCTCTTCGGATCGGGAATCGCCTCGGTCAGCCGGGCGAAGAAATCCTCGATCTCGTCTTTCGACAGGCGGGAACGCGGACGTCTTGCGCGGGTTGGCGGCATATCGGATGAACTAGCGCAGCCCCATGACCGCCGCACCCTATTTCGACCTGGTCCTGACGCCGAACCGCTCGCTTGACCGCCGGCATGCGCGCTGGATCGTGCTCGGCGTCGGCGCGATCATGGGCCTGATGGCGCTTCGCATGCTGTGGCTGGGCGCCTGGCCGGTGGTGCCGTTCCTCATCCTCGACGTGGCATTAGTGGTCTGGGCGTTCCGCGCCAGCTACCGTTCGGGCCGCGGCTTCGAGACGCTGCGGCTCGATGCCGACGACCTGGTGGTGCGCCGCACCTCGCCCGAGGGGCACGAGCGGCGCATCCGGCTGGAGCCGCTGTGGACGCGGGCGACGCTCGAACGGCTGGCGATGAAGCAGAACCGTCTGTGGCTGGTGGCGCGCGATACCCGCGTGTCGGTCGGGCGTTTCCTGTCGCCGGCCGAGCGCGAGGCGATCTACGAGGTGATCGCCGACGGGCTGGAACGGTTCAGGCGCCGGGGATAGGCCCGCTCATCACCCTCAGCCGTCATTCCCGCGAAGGCGGGAATCCATCCCGATACATATAGCGCCCGCGAAAGCGGGCAGGTTTCTGCTGCTGGACTGGATCCCCGCCTTCGCGGGGATGACGATGAAGAGCGGGGCTTAGAGCCCCAGCACATCCCGCATCGAATAGCGCCCCGGTTTCTTCCCCGCGAGCCAGGCGGCGGCCTTGATGGCGCCGCGCGCAAAGATCTCGCGTGTCTCGGCGCGGTGGCCGAGTTCGATGCGTTCGCCGTCGGCGGCGAGGATGACCAGATGATCGCCGGCGACCGAGCCGCCGCGCAACGACGCGAAACCGATGTCGCCCGCCTTGCGTGCGCCGGTGATACCGTCGCGGCCGCGCGCCGATCGCTTCTTCAGGTCGACGCCGCGGCCCTTCGCCGCCGCCTCGCCGAGCAGCAGTCCGGTGCCCGAGGGCGCGTCGACCTTGTGGCGGTGGTGCATCTCGACGATCTCGATGTCCCATTCGTCGCCGAGCTTCGCCGCGGCCTGCTCGACGAGCGCGGCGACCAGATTGACGCCGAGGCTGGTGTTGCCGGTCTGCAGCACGGCGACGTCGCCCGCCGCCGCGTCGATCAGCTTGTGATGCTTCGCCTCGAGGCCGGTGGTGCCGATGACGATCGGCGTCTTCGCCTCGATCGCCGCCTCGAGATTGCCGGCGAGCGCGGCGGGTGTGGTGAAATCGATGAGCACCTTGCAGGCATGCGCCAGCGCCAGTGGGTTGCTGCAGACGATCAACCCGTCCTTCAGCTTGGTGCCGACGATCGAATGTCCCGCGCGCTCGACCGCGCCGCCGAGCGACAGGCCGTCGGCGTCGTTAAGCTCCGCGATGATCGCCTGCCCCATGCGCCCGCCCGCGCCCAGCACGCCTACTTTCACCATTGCGGCTCCCCTTGTTCGTGACGCTCTCATGGCAGAGTTCGGCGGGTGTGGCATCAATTCTTGCCAAGGGAGGCTGGACTCTCTCTGATGACCGCCGGGGGAGTTCACCGATGATAAAAAAGGGACGCGCGGCTCTGGCGCGGATGCCGGCGCCGGGCTGGATGATGCTGGCGCTGGTCGCCGGCTTCACGGCGGGGACGCTGGTCGGCGACGAGCCGGCGGCGCTGACCGTCGCGGGGCTGGTCGGCGGCGTCTGGCTCGATGCGCTGCGCATGACGATCGTGCCGCTGGTGTTCGCGCTGGTGGTGACCGGTGTGGCGGGCCTTCGGCTCGGCGCGCAGGGTGAGGCGACCCGGCTCGGGCAGCGGTTGCCGGTGGTGCTGGCGGCGCTGCTGGTGATGTCGGCGGTGATCGGTGCGATCGTCGCGCCGCTGCTGATCGGCTTTTTCACCCTCGCGCCCGAGAGCCTGACCGCGCTGCGCACCATGTTCCCGGCGACGCCGCCACCGCCCGCGACCGGCGCGGTGGAGGCGGTGCGCGCGCTGATCCCGACCAATGTCGTCGCCTCGGCCGCGGCGGGGGCGATCGTGCCGCTCGTGCTGTTCGCGCTGGTGCTCGGGCTGGCGCTCGGCAAGGTCGAGGCGGAACGCGCCCGCGCGCTGCTGCAGCCGCTGCACGGCCTTGCCGATGCGATGGTCGTCGTCGTCGGCTGGGTTCTGCGCGTCGCGCCGATCGGCATCGCCGCGCTCGCCTTCACCGTCGGCGCGACGGCGGGGGTGACGCTGATCGCGATGCTCGGCCAGTATCTCGCCGCGTCGCTGACGCTATCCCTGCTGATGATCGGCATCGGCTACCTCATCGCTCGCGTCGCCGGCGGCATCCCGGTCGGGCGCTTCGTTCGCGCCGCCGCGCCGGCGCAGGCGGTGGCGGCGGGCACGCAATCGTCGCTCGCCAGCCTGCCGGCGATGCTGCTGAGCGCCAAGGCGATGGGCATCGAGGAGCGCGACGCCTCGGTCGCGCTGCCGGTCGCGGTGGCGGTTTTCAAGATCACCGCGCCCTGCAACACGCTGCTGATGGCGCTGACCATCGCCTGGATGGCGGGGATCGATGTGACGCCGGGGCAGGTGATGCTGGCGATCCCGCTCGCGATCCTGTCGAGCCTGATGATCCTCAGCCTGCCCGGCGCGATCAGCTTCTATGCCGGCACGGCGCCGACCATCATCGCGCTCGGCGCACCGATCGAACTGCTGCCGATCCTGATGGCGGTGGATGTGATCCCCGACATGTTCCGGACGATCGCCAACGTCACCTACGACCTCGTCGCGACGGCGGTGGCGGCGCGCCATGACTAGGCGGCGCCGCATCGTCATTCTGACCGGCGCTGGCATTTCCGCTGAGTCCGGTGTGCCCACCTTCCGGGGGCCCGACGGGTTGTGGGAGGGACACCGCGTCGAGGATGTCGCGACGCCCGAAGCGTTCGCGCGCGATCCGGTACTGGTGCAGCGTTTCTATGATGCACGGCGGGCGGCGCTGGCGAAGGTGGCGCCCAATGCAGCGCATGACGCGCTGGCACGGCTGGATCGCGACTTCGACGGCGAGCTTCTGATCGTCACGCAGAATGTCGATGACCTGCACGAGCGCGCCGGGGCGACGCGGCTGCTGCATATGCATGGCGAGCTGAAGCGGGCGCTGTGCCGGGGGTGCGGGGAGTCGCATGTGTGGGAAGGGACGCTGATCGACGATCCGGCCTGCCCGGGCTGCGGGGCGAAGAAGCTCAGGCCCGATATCGTCTGGTTCGGCGAGATGCCCTATGAGATGGACCGGATCGAGCGGGCGCTGGCGAAGGCCGATCTGTTCGTGTCGATCGGCACCTCGGGCGCGGTCTATCCGGCGGCGGGTTATGTGCAGGCGGCGCGCTATCACGGCGCCGACACGCTGGAGATCAATCTGGAGCCCTCGGCGGGCACCGGCTGGTTCGCCGAGGCGCGGCACGGGCCGGCGGGGACGCTGGTGCCGACGTGGGTGGATGAGGTTTTGGGAGCGCGCTGACGGTTGAGCTGCGTCCCCTCCCCTTGCAGGGGAGGGACAGGGTGGGGTCGACGATTGGGCGACCCGCCTCGGCTTCCAGACGTACCGTCGACCCCGCCCCAACCCTCCCCTGAGAGGGGAGGGAGCAAGTCAGCGTTTGCTGAACGCGAGTTGCAGCGCGAGACCGGCCATCGCGGTGCCGGCGAGCCAGCGGGCGGCGCGGACGAGCGAGGGGCGGTCGCGGAATGACGCCGCGGCGCGGGCGGCGGCGAGGGCGACGATAGCGTTCACGACGGTGCCGCTGAGGTTGAACGACAGGCCGAGCCACAGGATGGCGAAACTGGCGTCGCCGCTGCCGGCGTAGATGAACTGCGGCAGGAAGGCGAGGAAGAACAGGCCGACCTTGGGGTTGAGCACATTCACCAGCGTTGCCGAGCGGAAGGCCTGCGCGGCGGTGAGCGCGGGAGCGGCGGTCGCCTCGGCGAACGCGGGGGCGCGGAACAAGCCCCACGCCATGTAGAGCAGATAGGCGGCGCCGAGCCATTTGAGGACAGCGAAAGCTTCTGCCGAGGCGGCGATCAGCGCGGACAGGCCGATGACGGCGGCGGCGATATGGACGAAGCAGCCCGCGGCGATGCCCAGTGCCGCGGCGAGGCCGACCCGAACTCCGCCCCGTGCGGCGGACGTGGCGACGAAGGTCATGTCGGCGCCGGGCACGATGTTGAGCGCGAGGCTCGCCAGCGCGAAGGCGAGGAAGCCGGCGAGGTCAGGCATCGAGGAATTTCTGCAGCACGATCACGTCGCTGCGGTCATAGCCGATCGCCTCGTAGAAGCCGGTCGCCACCGCATTGTCGCCGCGCACCATCAGGTTGAGCTTGGGGACGCCTTGTCCGCGCAGCCAGTCCTCGGCGGCGCGCATCATCACCGCGCCGTGGCCGCCGCGCTGCAAGGTCGGGTCGACGGCGAGATAATAGACCCAGCCGCGATGGCCGTCGAAGCCGACCATCACCGTGGCGGCCAGCTTGCCGTCGATCCTCCCGGCGAGGATCGTCGAGGTCGGCGTATCGAAGGCGAACTTCAGATCGGCGTGCGGGTCATTCCACGGCCGGGTGAGGCCGCAGGCCTGCCACAGCGCGACCGCGGCATCGGCCTCCTGCGGCTCAAGCGCGCCGATCGCGATCAATGGCGGAAGTGCCGCATGCCGGTGAAGATCATCGCGAGGCCGGCGGCGTCGGCGGCGGCTATGACTTCCTCGTCGCGGATCGAGCCGCCCGGCTGGATGACCGCCGTCGCGCCCGCCTCGACCGCGGCCAGCAGGCCGTCAGCGAAGGGGAAGAAGGCGTCGGAGGCGACTGCCGAGCCGATGGTGCGCGGGGTGGCCCAGCCGGCCTTGTCGGCGGCGTCCTTCGCCTTCCACGCGGCGATGCGCGCGCTTTCCAGCCGGTTCATCTGGCCGGCGCCGACGCCGGCGGTCGCGCCGTCCTTGGCGTAGACGATGGCGTTCGACTTCACATGCTTGGCGACCGTCCAGGCGAAGCGGCAGTCGATCAGCTCCTGCGCGGTCGGCTGGCGCTTCGTCACCACCTTCAGGTCGAGCCCGTCGAGGCGGCCGTTGTCGCGCGACTGGACCAGCCAGCCGCCGGTGATCGACTTGGCGGTAAGGCCGGGGCGCGACGGGTCGGGCAGGCCGCCGGTGAGCAGCAGACGGAGGTTCTTCTTCGCCGCGAACAGCGCCAGCGCTTCCTCGTCGGCGTCGGGCGCGACGACGACCTCGGTGAAGATACCGGTGATCGCCTTCGCGGTGGCGCCGTCGAGGGTGCGGTTGAGGGCGATAATGCCGCCGAATGCCGAGACGGTGTCGCAGGCGAAGGCGGCGTCATAGGCCTCGGCCAGCGTTGCCGCCGAAGCGACGCCGCACGGGTTGGCGTGCTTGACGATGACGACGGTCGGCTCGGCGTCGCGGAACTCGCTGACGAGATCGAGCGCGGCATCGGCGTCGTTGTAATTATTGTAGCTGAGTTCCTTGCCCTGCACCTGCCGCGCCTGGCCGATGCCCTGCGCCGCGGGGCCGACCGGCGCGTAGAAACTCGCCGACTGATGCGGGTTCTCGCCGTAGCGCAGCGACTGGCCGCGCTTCAGCGACAGGTTGAGGCTCTCGGGGAAGCCCTCGCCCTGGTCGGCAAAGGCGAACCAGCTGGCGATGGTCGAATCATAGGCGGCGGTATGCGCGAACGCCTTGGCGGCCAGCCGCTTGCGCAACGTGAGTGACGTCATGCCGTCGCTGCCGTCGAGCTCGGCGATCAGCGGGGCATAGTCCATGACGTCGGTGACGATGGCGACAAAGCCGTGGTTTTTTGCCGCCGATCGCACCATCGACGGGCCGCCGATGTCGATATTCTCGATCACCTCGTCGCGCTCGGCGCCGCGGGCGACCGTCTGCGCGAACGGGTAGAGGTTCACGACGACAAGATCGATCGGGCCGATGCCATGCTCGGTCATTGCGGCGACATGTTCCGGGTGGTCGCGCAGCGCCAGCAGGCCGCCGTGGATCATCGGGTGCAGGGTCTTCACCCGGCCGTCCATCATCTCGGGGAAGCCGGTGTGGTCGGACACGTCCTTCACGACATGGCCGAGGTCGCGCAGATGCTTGGCGGTGCCGCCGGTCGACAGGATCTCGACGCCGTGGCGGTCGAGCGCCTGCGCCAGATCGGCGAGCCCGGTCTTGTCCGACACCGAAATCAGCGCGCGCGTAACCTTGACCGCATCCGGCATTTCATTCCCCGTCTTCGCGTTTCGGGCGATCCGCTATTGCGTCGCCACCTCTTCGGCGGAGACCCCATAGCGGCCGTCGAGCCATTCGACCACCTCGCGTGCGCAGGCGTGATCGACGGCAGCATATTTTGCGCGAAGCTTCGCCTTGCGTTCGGCGGTCATGCCGTCGAGCCCGGCGTCCTGCAGGCCGAGCAGGTCGGCCTGCAGCATCGCGGCGATCTCCGGGCCGGCGACGGCCCGCGCCGCTTCGAGGAAGGCGGCGGCATATTGATAGGCGTCGCCCTGCGCGTAGCTCATCGCGAGGGTGATCGCGGGAATGCAGGACAGCATCGGCTGCAGCGCCGGGTTGATGGCGTGGGCGGCGATGTGCGGCGCGATTCCGGCGGGGCGGCCGGTGAAGCCGCGCAGATGAAGGTGCGGCGACATGCGCGGGCCGTCGTTGACCGGGTAATTGTCCCAGAGGAAGGGCTTGCGGCCGAGCTGCGCGGTGACGCGCGCGAGATGGCCGGGGGAAAAGGCGCGCGAACAGACTTCCTCGCCGGTCCAGAAGATTTCGACCTCGGGCGCGAGCTGCGCGCCCAGCGTTTCGAGATAGCGGTCGGGCCGGGCGCCGAACACGCGGTCGAGCACGGAGTCGTCCGAATAATAGCTGGGGCAGACGATCAGTCGGGCGGCGCCGGTGTGCGCACGGGCGAAGTCGACCACTTCGGCCTGCCGCTCGGCGAGGTCGGGGCGGTCGCCCTGCATGTCGTCGAAGAGAAGCCCGATGTCGTCGGCGCCGAGGTCGGCAAAGAGGGCGAGGCGGTCGGCGAGCGCGGTTTGCGCGGCGCCGTCGAAGTTGGACCAGATTTCGTAGGGGCTGAGGCCGATGCCGAAGCGGACTTTCGCGACGCGGCATTCGGTGGCGAAGCGGGCCAGTTCGGCGGCCTCCTCGGCGGGATAGGGCGCCTGCCACTGACGGCGCAGATACGCGTCACCCTTCGGCGCATAATGATAGAAGCTGTAGCCGTGCGGCTGGAGCAGCCGCATCACCGCGCGCCGCGCGTCCCAGCCCCAGTTGCGACCGTAGAAGCCCTCGACGATCCCGAGTTCGGGCGTCACCGCGCGCGCTTGAACGACCAGTTGATGCTGGCGCCCTCGGCCGTGGTGTCGCCGCTCACCACCAGCTGATGGGTGCGCGCCGGGCGGCCGTCGGGGTCGATCCACAGGCTCTCGTCGATGGCGAGCCGGCCGCCGCGCGCCTTGAACTGCCACAGCGCGCCGTTCATCACTTGGAGGAGCGCGCCCTGCCCGTCGGCGGTCGGCGCCGCCTCGATGCCGTTGCCGAGGTGGAAGCGGATGTCGAAGCCGTGGCCGGCGCCCTTGCGGCTGCTCTTGCCCTTGGCGGGTTCGAGCGCATCTTCGCCGCGGAAATCGAGCCCGTCGGCGGAGAGATAGAGGCGGCGATGGTGGAGCAGGCCGTAGCGGCGGGCATAGCCATCATGGCAGGCCTCGACCCAGACGCCTTCCTCGCTCTCGTGCCGGTTGGCGACGACTTCCTCGACACCGCGCCCGAGGCTGCCGTCGTCGCGCAGCCGCGTCGAATTGACGTCGCCGAGCACCAGCGTCGAATGCGCGGCGCTGGTGGCGAGCAGGCTTGCCAGCTCGGGCGGCAGCGGGCGCGGCAGGCCCATGGTGCCGCCGCAGGCGACGACGATGCGCGCCGCGCCGTCGGAAAATTCGAAGCCGAGCGTGCCGGCATGGGCATTGGCCGACACCCGCGCGATCGGCGGCGGGCCGGCGTCGAGCACGATGACGGTGCGGCCGCCGGTCATGCGCTGCACGCCCGAATAGGTGCCGGTGCGCGCCGGGCGGGCCATGACGCCCGACAGCTCGACGGCGCGGGCGATGCGCTCGGCGCTGCCGAGGCTGCCGCCATGCATCGGCGCGAACAACCCATCGCCCATCACCGAACCCTTGAGGCCGGGGACGAGGCGGGTGGCGGCGGCGGTGACGAAGTCGGCGGGGCGAAGCTGGCGCGATTCATAGAGCGCCTGCACCAGCAGCAGCAGTTCCAAGAGCTCGAGCTGATCAAGCGGCGAGCGGCTGACCACGCCGCCATCGGGCAGCAGGGTCTGGTCGAGTGCCTTTTCGAACGAGCCTTCCGTCTTCGCCAGCCGCGCGTCGCCGCCGGGGATCAGCAGATTGGCGGCGAGCAGCCCGGCGTGCGCCCACAGGCGCGGCAGGCCATCATGGGCCTTGTCGATGGCGCGCTCGAGATGGCGGCTGCCGCGGGCGATATGGTTGAGAATGTGCGAGCGGTAGACGAGGTCGGTCGAGGCCAGCACATAGGGCGCATAGGCCGTCCAGAACAGGATGCGCTTGCCGATCAGGTCGGGGCGCCAAGACTCCGCCTCGAACTCGCTATAGGCCTCGACCCAGGCGGCGGCGAGCGGCTCGGCGATCTTGGCGCCGGCACTGCGGTTGGCGGCGGCGGCGAGGTCGCGCAGGAAGACGAAGCCATGCGCCCAGTCGCGCCACGCCGGCGGCGCGGTGGTCAGCGCGGCGGCGAAGTCGCGCGCCGCGACATTGGCGCCGCCGTGGCGCAGCTGCCCCTGTACGAGCGCAGCGCCGATCGCCGCGTCGCCGGGGATCGGGTCCTTCGGCACGGTGATCAGCTTCAGCGGGAATTTGCCGTGGAGGCGCAGCTTGTGCAGCGCCGACTTGTAGCCGACCAGCGCCAGCGCGCCCGACAGCCGTTCGGACAGCGACAGACCCTTGTCGCCGCCTTCGCGGGTCAGCCGCTGTTCGGCTGGGGCGATGTCGCCCGTCAGCTTGTCGTCCGGCTCGCTCACGGCGCCCCGCGCAGCCGCGCGATGTTGGCGGCATAGGCGTCGGGCCCGCCCTTGAAGGTGGCGGTGCCGGCGACCAGCACGTCGGCGCCGGCGGCGATGGCGCGCGGCGCGGTAACCGCATCGACGCCGCCGTCGACCTCGAGGTCGATGGGCTTGCCGATCTTGTCGATCTGCTTGCGCAGCGCCTCGATCTTCCTGAGCTGGCTGTCGATGAACGACTGGCCGCCGAATCCCGGGTTGACGCTCATCACGAGGACCAGGTCGATGTCCTCCAGCACATAGTCGAGCATCTTCGCCGGGGTCGCCGGGTTCAAGGACACGCCCGCCTTCTTGCCCAGCGCCTTGATGCGCTGGATGGTGCGGTGAAGGTGCGGCCCGGCCTCGGGATGCACGGTCAGGATATCGGCGCCCGCCTCGGCAAAGGCGTCGAGATAACTATCCACCGGCGAGATCATCAGGTGAACGTCGAACACCTTCGTGGTGTGCGGGCGCAGCGCCTTCACCACCGCCGGCCCGATGGTGATGTTGGGCACGAAATGCCCGTCCATCACATCGACATGGATATAGTCGGCGCCGGCGGCATCGATCGCCCGAACCTCCTCGCCCAGTCGCGCGAAATCGGCAGAAAGGATCGAGGGCGAGATACGAACCGGCTGTTGCATGAACGCTGGTTTAGCAGGGGCGGCGACTCGGCGTCCAGCGATGTGGAGGGGCTATTTATGGGCCATCCCTCTCCCGCTTGCGGGAGAGGTTAGGTGAGGGTGTGCGAGCGGCAGCGAGCTACCGACCGGCAGACACCCTCACCCTCCCACGGCTACGCCGCGGGCCCCTCCCTCTCCCGCAGGCGGGCGAGGGGTTAGCGTTACTTCCGCGCCAGCCGCGCGATGAAGAAGCCGTCCAGCCCGCCCTGCTCCGGCAGATCGCTCGGCAAGGTGCGGACCCAGCCTTCGTGCCAGGGTTCGAGGCCGGCGGGCAGCTCCTCGGCCTTGATCGGATCGAGGCGGAAATTGTCGTAGCGGGAGAGGAAGGCTTCGACCTGGCGTTCGCCCTCTTCGGGTTCGAGCGAGCAGACGCAGTAGATGAGGTGGCCATGCGCCGGCAGCCAGCCGGCGGCGTGGTCGAGCAGTTCGGCCTGAAGCTCGAGCAGCGGCGCGAGGTTGCGGCTGCCCTTCAGGTGAAGCACGTCGGGGTGGCGTCGGAAGATGCCGCTGGCCGAACAGGGCGCGTCGAGCAGGACGTGGTCGATCGCGCCGGGCGGCGTCCAGTGGCGCGCGTCGGCGGTGACCACCTCGGCCTTCAGCCCGGTGCGGGTGAGATTTTCCTTCAGCCGCGCGATGCGCTTCTCGGCGATGTCGACCGCGGTGACCTTCGCGCCGGCGGCGGCGAGCTGCAGCGTCTTGCCGCCGGGGGCGGCGCAGAGATCGACGACCGTCTTGCCGCTGACGTCGCCGAGCAGGCGCGCGGGCAGGCTGGCGGCGAGATCCTGCACCCACCAGGCCCCATCGGCGAAGCCCGGCCAGTCGCCGATCGCACCGCGCCGCGCAGTGCGGACGTGGGCGGGCGCCAGTGACGCTCCTTCGAGCGCCTCGGCGTGCGCGGTGGCATCTTCGGCCGTGCGGAACGACAGGTCGGTCGGCGGCTCGGTGGCCAGCGTCGCGGCGATGCGGCCGGCGGTGTGCGCGCCATAGGCCGCCGACCAGCGCTCGGCATAGGGGTTGGGCAGGGTCGGCTGCTCGGGGAGCGCGGCTTCCTCGCGCAGCAGCCGCGACAGCACGCCGTGCACCAGCCGGCGCGGGCCCTTGTCGACCAGCGGCAGCGCGGTGCCGATCGCGGCATGCGGCGGGGTGCCCAGGATCAGCACCTGTGCGAGCGCGAGGCGCAGCACCATGCGGGCGCGGGCGTCGTCAGGCAGCGGCTTCGGCATCGCCGAATCGATCAGCGCGTCGAGATCGGGCAGGCGGCGCAGCACCGTCGCGACGATAGCGCGGGCGAGCGCGCGGTCGGCGGGCCGGTCGACCTCGGCAAAGGCGTTGTCGAGCGCGACTTCGAGCGGCTTACCCTGCTGCAGCACCGCCGTCAGCAGCCGCAGCGCGGCGCGGCGCGCGGGCGTGCCGATGGGATCGGGACGGTCGGCGGGTTCAGGTCGCGAGGGTCGGCGCATCGCCTGCCTGTCGGGGCTGGGCGGCTGAAGGTCAACCCGGATGCGAAGGCCGGGCCTCAGCCCTTCACTTCGCGCGCTTCCTCGACCAGCATGATCGGCACCCCGTCGCGGATCGGATAGGCGAGGCCGGCGGCATCGCTGATCAGCTCCTGCGCCTCGGCATCATAGCGCAGCCGCGTCTTGGTCAGCGGGCAGACCAGGATTTCCAGCAGCCGGGGATCGATCTCGCTCATCAGTGCAGGGTCACCTGATTTTCGTCGGCCGGGGCCGCAAAGGTCATGAGGGCGGAGAGCACGCCGGCGCGGTCGCGAAGCGAGGCCGCTTCGAGCAGCGCCTGCTTCTCCGCGATGTCGAACGGGCACACCGAGGTCAGCGTGGTGATCAGCGATTCGTCGTCCGCCCCGGCCACTGCTTCCCAGTCTGCCGACAGCCCCTGCGCATCGAGATAGGTGCGCAGCGACGTCTCCAGATCGACGCGCACCGGCGCGGCCAGCGCATCGGGATCGCGCCAGTCGCCCGCGAACGGCGCATAGTCGGCGCGCACCTGCCGGTAGGGGGTGTCGACCACCAGCTCCTCGGCGATGCGGAAGCGGGTGAGGCCGACCAGCGAGATCAGAAAGCGCCCGTCGCCGGTCTCGGAAAATTGGGTGATCCGACCGAGCCCACCGACCTCGTAGAGCGAAGGCGGCTCGCGCTCGTCCTTCGGTTGCACCATGCCGATCAGCCGGTGGCCCGCCATCGCGTCGCGCACCATCGCGAGGTAGCGCGGCTCGAAGATGTTGAGCGGCAGCTCGCCGCGCGGCAGCACCAGCGCCCCGGCGAGCGGGAACACCGGGATGGTGCCCGGCAGGGTCTCGGCGCTGAAGTGCAGGGTCATGAGAAGAGGATGGTCGACAGCTTGCGGCGGGTCGCCATGACCCAGGGGTCCTCGAGGCCGACCGCCTCGAACAGCTTCAGCAACCGATCGCGCGCCGCGCCCTCGTTCCACGTCCGGTCGATCCGGATGCTCTCCAGCAGCTCGTCGGCCGCCGCGTCGTGGTCGCCGCGCGCCATCAGCCCGCCGGCCAGTTCGTAGCGCAGCGCCAGATCGTCGGGCGCGGCGGCCGAGCGGGCGCGCAGCCCGTCGAGATCATCGACCGGCGTCGCTTCCTTTGCCAGCGCCAGCGAGGCCCTGGCCTGCGCGACGCCCGCGTCTTTCGCATCCTCGGGTACGCCGGCCATCACGCCCTGCGCCTCCTCGATGCGGCCGAGGCCGATGAGCGCGCGGGCGATGCCGGCAACCACATCCATCCGCTCGGGCACCTCGGCGGCGAGCGCGGTGAAGATGCGGTGTGCCTCCTCATAGGCACCCTCGGCGAGCGCGGCCTGTGCTGCCTCGATCAGCGGCTCGATGTCGGCGGCGCCCGCCGCTTCGGCACCCGCGCCGATGGGCAGCTGCGCCAGAATCTGGTCGAGATACTGCTTCAGCTGCGGCTCGGTGCGCGCCGGGGTCAGGTCGGCGACCGGCTGGCCCTGGAAGATCGCATAGATGGTCGGCACCGACTGAATGCGGAACTGCGCGGCGATCGTCTGATTCTTGTCGACGTCGACGGCAACACGGCGGACGCCCTTGTCGGCATAGTCGGCGGCGACCTTGTCGAGGATTGGGTTCAGCGCCTTGCAGGGGCCGCACCATTCGGCGGTGAACTGCAGGATGACGAGCGCGTCCATCGACGCGTCGAGCACGTCGCGGCGGAACGCCTCGATGCTGGCACGTTCGCCGGCGGCGGTGGAGAGGCTCGCCAACTTGATCCCTTTCTCAGTCTGTCGGCGCCCATATGGGATGGGAGGGCCCGGCCTGCCAAGGGTGACGCGCCGCACATTTACCGCTTGCGCCCCGCTTATCCGCTATGATAGCAGCCCGGCCTCAACTGGAGCCGCCACCCATCGGGTGGCCCCGTTATGCGGGCGTAGCTCAGGGGTAGAGCGCAACCTTGCCAAGGTTGAAGTCGAGGGTTCGAATCCCTTCGCCCGCTCCAGTTGTTTCAAACCACAGCGAAAATCTTAGGGTGCGGCCGCCGGCATCAGCGCCGTGGCTTCGAGCGCGGCGAGCGCGTTGAGGCCGGCGACGTAGCGGCGGGCTTCCAGGCGCCAGGCGTCTAGCGGGCGGCGGCTCTCCACCGGTAAGACGGCGACCGCGCGCAATGCGCCGTCGATATCGCCCGAGCCGGCGCGCTGTGCGGCGAGGCGGAGCGAGGCGGCGGCATCGCGCGGTATCTCGTCGGCGCGGCGCACGTCGGCGATGCCGGCGAGATTGTGCTTCACGCCGTCCCACCAGCTGCGATTCTCCGCCTCGGCGCGCTCGACGGTGGGCAGGGTGCGGGCGAGCGACTGGGCGAGCTGCGTCGCGGTCAGCGGCCGGCGGCCGAGCGCCAGCAGCGCCGCGACCTCGTTCGGGTGGCTGGCGCCGAAGCGGGCGCGCAGCGCGGGTTCATAGACGTCGAGCCGCTGGCCCCCCTCGATGCCGCGGCGCAAGGCGGCGACCAGCAGCGCGGTCTGCGCGCGCTCGGCGCCTTCCTCGGCGGCGGCGACGGTCGAATCGGTGCTCGCCTGCAACTCGGCGACCTGCGCCTGCAGTTCGGCGAGACGCACCTCGGTCGCGGCCTGCATCTCGAGCGACGCGCCGCCACCTCCGGGCGCCGTGGCTACTCGCGGCTGGATGCGGGTCGTTCGCGTCTCCAGCGCGTCGAGCCGCGCCTGAAGCGCCGCCAGCGCTTCGTCCTTGGCGATGTCGCTGTCGCTGGCGCGCGCGCCGGGCAGGCGCGAGCGCACGCTGTTTTCGAACCAGGGGCTGGCGACCATGCCGATTGCGAAGGCCAGCAGCACCGCCGCAATGATCCACGCCGCGATCGGCCGGCCGCGCGACGGCGGCAGCTTCGGCTCGGGCGGCGCATGCAGCACGCCATAGGTCGGGCGTTCGGGCCGGTCGGTCGGATCGATCATCATATGGTCCTTGTGGCCCCCTCGCCGCGCGACTTGTCGCACGACAGGCCGCTCGCCGCCAAGATGCCCGCCTCGGACGGTGTTGCCGCTGCCACAGCGGCGCGCCAGCCGGGGCCGGCGGCGCTCAGGGCGGTGGGGCTGATGGCGGCGATCGAGATTTCGGCGCGCGACTGCCCGAGCGCATCGAACGACACCGCGAAATGAGCAGCACTACGCGAGGAGAAGAGCAGCGCCCAGTCGATCGCTCCGTCGCGCAACGCCGCCTCGGCCTCGCCGGTTAGCGGCAGCAGTTCGGCGGCGTAAACGCTGCGAACCTCAACGGTCAGCCCTGGCGGCGGCACGGCGGCGGTGCGGTCCTCGCCCGCCAGATGCAGCACCAGACGATGACCCGCTTTAGCCACCGCCGAGAACAGCCCGGCAACATCGCCGCCGCGCTCGCGGACATCGGTGAAGCCCGCCTCACGCGCCGCCTCGCCGGTTCGTGTTCCGACAACATAGGCGGGTAGCGACCGGTCAGCCTTAGGTCCGGCAAAGCGCGGCCCCTGGGGGCTGGTGAACAGCAGCGCTTCGGGCGCTTTCGCCGGCGGCGTCCACTCGCGAGCCACTGGGCTGAGCAGCGGCGCGACGATCACGTCATGGCCCGCCGCTTCCAGCGTCGCCGCCGTCACCTGCGCCAGCGGCGCGGGGCGGGTGACGAGGACGCGGGCGATGGGATCAGCCCTCGAAAAGCGCGCGCAGCGCCGGGCTGGCGGTGCCGAGCAGCTCGGCGGCGAGGTCACGGATTGCCGCTTCGTCGGTGCTGTCGCGCGCGGCAATGATGCGCTCGCTGCCGTCGGGCAGCAGGATCTCGGCGCGAATACCGCCGGTGAACGCCGCATGCGCCGCCACCGCCGAGCGGCAGGAGCCGCCGAGCGCCGCGAGCAGCGCGCGCTCGCTGCCCACCGCCGCCGATGTCGGCGCATCGTCGATCGCGGCGATCATTGCGCGCATCACGTCGTCGTTGGCGCGCAATTCGATGCCGACCGCGCCCTGCGCCGGGGCGGGCAGGAACAGCTCGGGCGGGATCGGCGTGCCGACATCGGGCCGGCCCAGCCGGTCGAGCCCCGCGGCGGCGAGCAAGGTCGCGTCCGCTTCGCCGGTGCGAAGCTTCGACAGCCGCGTGTCGACGTTGCCGCGGAACGGCACCACCACGAGATCGGGCCGGGCGTGCAGTGCCTGCGCGGCGCGGCGCGGGCTCGACGTGCCGAGGCGCGCGCCAACGGCCAAACACATGAAATCGTCGCAGTCGTTCGCCACCAGCCGGTCACGCACGTCGGCGCGCGGCAGCATCGCGGCAATCGCCAGCGTGTCCGGCCGCCAGGTCTCGACGTCCTTCATCGAATGGACGGCGATATCGATGCGGCCGTCGTGCAGCGCCGCCTCCAGCTCCTTGGTCCACAGCGCTTTGCCGCCGATCTCGGCGAGCGGCCGGTCCTGCACCTTGTCGCCGGTGGTCTTGATCGCGACGATCGCGACCGCATCTTCGGTCCAGCCATGCGCCGCGCACAGCGCTTCGGCCACCATGCGCGCCTGCGTCAGCGCCAGGGGGCTGCCGCGCGTGCCGAGCTTCACCATTGTCTCCACGGCCCCGCTCTATGCTAGGGAGCCGGCCAGTTACAAGGAACCGAATGACCGAAGCGCCTCTCATTCTCGGCATCGAATCGAGCTGCGACGAGACCGCGGTGGCGCTGGTGCGCGGCCATGACATCGTCGCGCAGCGCGTCGCCAGCCAGGATGACGCGCACCGCATCTACGGCGGCGTCGTCCCCGAGATCGCGGCGCGCGCGCATGTCGAGGCGCTGGAGCCGATGATCGCGGCGGTGCTCGCGGAGGCCGGGATCGGCCTCGATGACGTTGATGCCATCGCCGCGACCGCAGGGCCGGGGCTGATCGGCGGGGTGATGGTCGGGCTGGTGACGGGCAAGGCGCTGGCGCTGGCGGCGGGGAAGCCGCTGGTCGCGGTCAATCATCTCGAAGGCCATGCGCTGAGCCCGCGCCTCGTCGATGCCAATCTGCAGTTCCCGTACCTGCTGCTGCTCGTCTCGGGCGGACATTGCCAGTTGCTGAAGGTCGAGGGCGTCGGGCGCTATCGCCGGCTCGCCACTACCATCGACGATGCGGTCGGCGAGGCGTTTGACAAGGTGGCGAAGATCATGGGCCTCGGCTTTCCCGGCGGCCCCGCCGTCGAGCGCACAGCCAGGGGCGGCGACCCCAAGGCGTTCAAGCTGCCGCGGCCGCTGGCCGGCACCGGCGAACCGCATTTCTCCTTCGCCGGGCTGAAGACCGCCGTGCTGCGCACCTTCCAGGCGAATCCCGACCGCAAGGCCGACATTGCCGCCAGTTTCCAGGCCGCCGTCGTCGACTGCCTGATCGATCGCACCCGCCGCGCGCTCGATGCCGCGCCTGATGTGACGGCGCTGGTGGTGGCGGGCGGCGTCGCGGCGAACGGCGCGATCCGCGCGGCGCTGACCGAGCTGGCTGGCAGCCGCGGCCTGCCGTTCGTGGCGCCGCCGGGCTGGCTCTGCACCGACAATGCGGCGATGATCGCCTGGGCCGGCGCCGAGCGGATGGCGGCGGGCGACACCGACGGTCTCGACGCGCCGGCGCGGCCGCGCTGGCCGCTCGACCCGGATGCGCCACCGGCGCGCGGCGCGGGAGTGAAGGCATGAAGCATATCGGGGTGATCGGCGGCGGCGCCTGGGGCACCGCGCTGGCGCAGGTGGCGGCAGCGGGTGGCCCGGTGACCTTGTGGGCGCGCGAGCCCGAGGTGGTCGAGGGTATCAACCGCGACCACGTCAACGACGCCTTCCTCGCCGGCGTGCCGCTCAACCCCGCCATCCGCGCCACCGGCGACCTCGCCGACCTCGGCGCCTGCGACGCCTGGCTGGTGGTGACCCCCGCGCAGTTTCTCGGCCGCATCCTCGCCGAGGCGCCGACCGATGCGAAGCGGCCGCTCGTTCTCTGCTCGAAGGGCATCGAGGCCGGCTCGCTGAAGCTGATGTCCGAAGTCGCCGCCGATGCCGCCCCCGGCGCGCCGATCGCCGTCGTCTCCGGCCCGACCTTCGCGCATGAGGTGGCGAAGGGCCTGCCGACCGCCGTCACGCTTGCGTGCGAGGATGCGGCGGTCGCCGCGAAGCTCGCCGACCGGCTCGCGCAGCCGACCTTCCGCCCCTATGCCGCCGACGACGTGATCGGTGCCGAGGTCGGCGGGGCGGTGAAGAATGTGCTGGCGATCGCCTGTGGGGCGGTGGTCGGCCGCAACCTCGGCGAAAATGCCAAGGCGGCGCTGATCGCGCGCGGTTTTGCCGAGATGCTGCGCTTCGGGCTGGCGAAAGGAGCCGACGCGGCGACCCTGGGCGGCCTCTCGGGCCTCGGCGATTTGGTACTCACCTGTTCGAGCCCCAAGTCGCGCAACATGAGCCTCGGCATGGGCCTTGGCGAAGGCCGGCGCGCCGCCGACCTGCTCGCCGAGCGCAAGACGGTAGCGGAAGGCGCGCATACGGCGCCGGTGCTGCTCGCCGCAGCGCGGCAGCTCGGCGTCGACATGCCGATCACGCAAGCGGTGGTCGACCTGCTCGACGGCGCCGATATCGATCGGGTGATCGGCGAGCTGCTTAACCGGCCGCTGCGCGCGGAAGCTGTGTAAGCGTCTAGCGGTCGAGGTCGCCGACCAGCGCCTTCACCTTTTCCAGCACCAGCTTGATGCGGTCGGCCGCCTCGCCGAACGCCTGGCCCGAGGCCTTGTCGCCGTCGGCGAACGAGGCGCGCGCCGATTCGAGATAATTCTCGCGGTCGTCCTCAAGCGCGCTCAGCACGATATCGGCTTCGTCCTCGGTGAGCTGCAGCGTAATGGTCATGAAAGCCTCTTTTCGAATCAGTCAAAGCGGGTCGCTATAGCCCCTCGACCCCGGTGATGACGATGCCGCGATCGCGCAATTCGCCGCGCGCCTGCGCGACTTCGCCGGGTCGGGCGCCGCCCTGCTCGGCCAGCTCGAACAGCTTGCGCGCCCGCAGGCTCCCCTCGCTGGCGGCCAGGCGCAGCCACTCGGCGAGCGCCACGCGCCGCGAGATTTCGCGGTCATGCAGGAAATAGCGGCGGTTCATTTCCCCTCTTTATTCAGAAGTCGACGGCGATGCCGCCCTTCTCCCAATCTCCATAGCGCGTCGGCTCCAGCCCCGTGCGCCCGCCGACTTCCGGAGTTTGGGGGGGCGCGGGCGTTTCGGGTTTGGGCTCGGCTTCGGGTTTTTCGGGCGGTTTGGGATCGTCGGCCACGGCGCTTCTCCGGCAGGAACGGCTGGGTACGCAGATAGGACGCCGCCACGCGATGCGCAAAGGCGGCGCGAAGGGGAACAGGGAATGCATGATCTTTCGGGCCGGGTGATCGCGGTGACGGGTGCGGGCAGCGGCATCGGCCGCGCGCTCGCCATCAACCTCGCCAAGCGCGGCGCCAAGCTGGCGCTCGCCGATAAGGACGAGGCGGGGCTGTTCGAAACCGCGCGCCTGCTCGGCAACTATCCGCATTTCGCCGAAAGCTTCGACGTCACCGATCACGGCAAGCTCAAGAGCTGGGTCGATCGCGCGGTCAGCGAGTACGGCGGCCTCAACGGCATCATCAACAATGCCGGTCTGTCGGTGGTCGCCCCCTTCGCCGATTGCCCGGAGGAGGATTTCAGCCGGGTGATGGCGGTCAATTTCGACGCCGTCGTCGCCGGCTGCCGCCTCGCCCTTCCGCATGTGCGCGCCAGCGACAAGGGCTGGATCGTCAACATCTCCTCGGTGTTCGGGATGATGGGCTACCCCACCCAGTCCGCCTACAATGCGTCCAAATATGCCGTCCGCGGCCTGACCGAGGCGATGCACCTCGAACTCGGCCAGACCGACCCGCACGTCACGGTGATCCGCGTCCACCCGGGCGGCATCAAGACCAATGTCGCGAAGAACGCCAAGTTCATCCGCGGCCTCGATGGCTCGACGATGGCGCTCGACAGCGGCGAGGAGTTCGAGAAGGCGGCGAAGACTACCCCCGAGCAGGCGGCGGAGACCATCGTCCGCGGCATGGAACGCGGCCAGCACCGCGTCCTCATCGGCCCCGACGCCAAGCTGATCGACTGGCTGACCCGGCTGTTCCCGGTCGGCTATTACAAGGTGATCGGCAATTTCCTCGGTGGCGGTAACCGGAAGCGCGCCACGGCGAACTAGGGTCAGGACCTGTAAATCGGTTGAATATTGGGTTTGAGGTTGATTCATTGGCGGCGGAGGTGCTGCCATGGAT
>NZ_JBHRXV010000019.1:0-771 GCF_042648405.1 Sphingoaurantiacus capsulatus
AAGCGGCAGCTGACGTGGTTGAGCGATGCGGAGTGGGCTCGGATCGAGCCGTTGCTGCCGCGGGGTCGCAAGGGTGCTCGTCGGGTTGACGACCGGCGGGTGATCTCGGGGATCGTGCATATGCTGCGGATCGGGGCGCGCTGGCGTGACTGTCCGGTCGAGTACGGGCCGTACACGACGGTCTACAACCGCTTCAACCGCTGGAGCCGGCAAGGCATCTGGCTCGGGATGTTCGAGGCGCTGACCGGGCATAGTGGCCTCTGGGGGACGGTGGCGATCGATGCGACGCATGTGAAGGCGCACCGCTCGGCGGCCGGCGCAAAAGGGGGGCCTTCATCCAGGCTATCGGCACCTCGCGTGGCGGACGCACGACCAAGCTCCACGGCCTGACTGACGACCAGGGCCGCCCCCGCGTCCTCCAGCTGTCGCCCGGCAACGTCAACGACATGACCATGGCGGCCTCGTTGATCGAAGCCGCCGGCCCCTTCACCCGGCTGATCGCCGACAAGGGCTACGACACCAATGCCATCCGCGCAGCCGTCGCAGCCCGAGGCGCCGAGGCCGTCATCCCCTCCACCGCCAGCAGGCGTGCGCCTATCCCCTACGACCGCGACGCCTACCGCACCCGAAACCTCGTCGAACGCCTCTGGTGCAGACTCAAGGACTGGAGGCGCATCGCTACACGCTACGACAAACTCGCCGACAACTACCTCTCAGCAGCCCTCATCGCCGCAACCATCATCTACTGGTGCAATTGAGTCCGGAGCCTAG
>NZ_JBHRXV010000020.1:0-829 GCF_042648405.1 Sphingoaurantiacus capsulatus
CTAGGATCAGGACTCATTGATTGAGCCAGAAGATGAAGGCGGCGGCGAAGGCGATTGCTGAGAGGAAGGTGTGGGCGCATCGGTCGTATCGGGTGTGGATACGCCGCCAGTCCTTGAGGCGTGCGAACATGTTCTCGATCTTGTGGCGCTGACGGTAGAGGGTGCGGTCGTAAGGCGGCTGGATTTTGCGGGTCCGATGCGAGGGGATGCAGGCGGTTATGCCGCGCTCGGCGAGGGCTTCGCGGAACCAGCGCGCGTCATAGCCTCTGTCGCCGAGCATGGCGCGGGCGGGCGGCAGCGTTCCGACCAGCAGGGCGGCGCCCTTGTAGTCGCTGGTCTGTCCTTCGGTCAGCGCCAGGCGGACGGGACGACCGCTGCCGTCGCACACGGCATGGAGCTTGGTGGTCAGCCCGCCGCGGCTGCGCCCGATACATCGGGGTAGAGCCCCTTTTTGAGCAGGCTGGCGGCAGTGCGATGCGCCTTGAGATGGGTCGCATCGATCATCAGCCGGTCCCCCGCATCGCTGCCCGCCGCCAGTTCGGCGAAGATCCGGTTGAACACGCCGAGCCGGCTCCAGCGGATGAAACGGTTGTAGATCGTCTTGTGCGGCCCGTACGCCGCCGGCGCATCGCGCCACCGCAAGCCATTGCGGATCACGAACAGGATACCGCTCAGAACCCGCCGATCATCGACCCGCGCCACACCGTGCGACAGCGGAAAATGCGGCGCGATCCGCCGCATCTGCGCCTCAGACAACATCAAAAGACCATCCATGGCAGCACCTCCGCCGCCAATGAATCAACCTCAAACCCAATATTCAACCGATTTA
>NZ_JBHRXV010000021.1:0-1205 GCF_042648405.1 Sphingoaurantiacus capsulatus
GAGCTGATGGCGCGTGCCGCCGACAAGGTGATCGTGCAGGCGGAGCAGATCGTCGACACCGAAGGCCTCGGCTTCCCCGAAAACTTCCGCTTCCAGCCCTTCGAGCGCAGCATCGTCACGCAGGTGGTGCACGCCCCCTATGGCGCGCATCCCACCGGCGGCGGCTTCGATTACGGCATCGATCTGGCGCATCTGAAGACCTATTCCGGCTCGGTCGGCGACGCCTGGCCCGACTATCGCACCCGCTATGTCGAGGTCTCGCCCGAGGCCTATCTCGACGCCGTCGGCGGCGCCGATCACGTCCGCGCGCTCGCGCCGGCGATCTACTGAGGAGGCGGGCGATGACCGACACCTATAGCCTTGCCGACCTCTGCATCGTCGCCGCCGCCGAAGCCTGGCGCCATGACGGCGAAGTGCTCGCGACCGGCATCACCCTGCTGCCGCGCCTTGCCGCCAGCCTCGCCAAGCTCAGCATCAACCCGGCGCTGATGATGACCGACGGCGAGAACAGCTTCGTCGAGGAGCCGGTCCCGGTCGGGCCGCGCGGCGTCTACAAGATGAAGCCCGAAGGCTGGGCGCCCTATGCGCGCACCTTCGACAATCTATGGGGCGGCAAGCGCCACGCCTTCGTCGCGCCCGTGCAGATCGACCGCTTCGGCCAGACCAACATCAGCGTGGTCGGTTCGCATACGAAGCCGAAGGCGCAGATGCTCGGCGCGCGCGGCTTTCCGGGGAACAGTGTTCACCACCAGAACAGCTACTTCTTCCCCAGCCACAACCGCCGTGCCTTCGTCGAGGGCGAAGTCGATTTCGTGTGCAGCGCCGGCTACAACCGCGCGCGCTGGCTGGACGGGCGCAAGCCGCTCGGTCTCGACCTCCGCCTGATCGTCACCGACCTCTGCGTGATGGACTTCGGCGGCCCCGACCATGCGATCCGGCTGGTGTCGCTGCACCCCGGCATCAGCGTCGAGCAGGTGCAAGCCGCGACCGGTTTCGATATCGTCGTCGAAGGAACGCCAGGTACGACGCCGCCTCCCACACCGGAACAGCTTGCCATCATCGCCACGCTCGACCCTCATGGCCAGCGCAAGAGCGTCTTTGCCGGCGACCCGCCGGGCGACAGGAGGGCTGCATGACCGACAAGCTGGTCGAGCCGAAGCAGGTCGACATCACCTACGAGACCGACGAGCCGGTCCTCTACCGGA
>NZ_JBHRXV010000022.1:0-1208 GCF_042648405.1 Sphingoaurantiacus capsulatus
GAGCTGATGGCGCGTGCCGCCGACAAGGTGATCGTGCAGGCGGAGCAGATCGTCGACACCGCCGGTTTGGGCTTCCCCGAGAATTTCCGCGTCCAGCCGTTCGAGCGCAGCATCGTCACGCAGGTGGTGCACGCCCCTTACGGCGCGCACCCCACCGGCGGCGGCTTCGACTACGGCATCGATCTCGACCATCTGAAGACCTATTCGGGCTCGGTCGGCGACGCCTGGCCCGACTATCGCACCCGCTATGTCGAGGTCTCGCCCGAGGCCTATCTCGAAGCCGTCGGCGGCGCCGATCATGTCCGCGCGCTCGCGCCAGCGATCTACTGAGGAGGCGGGCGATGACCGAAATCAACTACAGCCTTGCCGACCTCTGCATCGTTGCCGCTGCCGAAGCCTGGCGCCATGACGGCGAAGTGCTCGCGACCGGCATCACCCTGCTGCCGCGCCTTGCCGCCAGCCTCGCCAAGCTCAGCATCAATCCGGCGCTGATGATGACCGACGGCGAAAACAGCTTCGTCGAGGAGCCGGTGCCCGTCGGCCCGCGCGGCGACTACCGGATGAAGCCCGAAGGCTGGGCGCCCTATGCCCGCACTTTCGATAATCTCTGGGGCGGCAAGCGCCACGCCTTTGTCGCGCCGGTGCAGATCGACCGCTTCGGCCAGACCAACATCTCGGTCGTCGGCTCACACGCAAAGCCCAAGGCGCAGATGCTCGGTGCGCGCGGCTTTCCGGGGAACAGCGTCCACCACCAGAACAGCTATTTCTTCCCCGCGCACAACCGCCGCGCCTTCGTCGAGGGCGAGGTCGATTTCGTGTGCAGCGCCGGCTACAACCGCGCGAGATGGCTGGATGGGCGCAAGCCGCTCGGTCTCGACCTCCGCCTCATCGTCACCGACCTCTGCGTCATGGACTTCGGCGGGCCCGACCATGCGATCCGGCTGGTGTCGCTGCACCCCGGCATCACCGTCGAGCAGGTGCGCGAGGCGACCGGATTCGATATCGTCGTCGAAGGAACGCCGCCGACGACACCCGCCCCGACGGCCGAGCAGCTCGCGATCATCGCCCGGCTCGACCCGCACGGCCAGCGCAAGAGCGTGTTCGCCGGCGACCCGCCGGGCGACAGGAGGACCGCATGACCGAGAATCTGGTCGAGCCGAAGCAGGTCGACATCACCTACGAGACCGACGAGCCGGTCCTCTACCGGA